>NZ_JBSTYM010000001.1:0-361235 GCF_054052445.1 Aeromonas crassostreae
GAGCTGCTCGAAGGCCCAGCCCTGCCGGGACAGGGCATCTATGTTGGGGGTGAGGGGCTCTGCCGTTTGAAGGGGGTGGCGTTGTTGGCCTTGCGGTGTTCCGAGACCAGGATCAGCAGGCGCTGCAGGGCGATGAAGCTAAACAGCAGCAGACCTATGATGATCTTGGTCCACCAGGAGCTGAGGGTGCCGTCGAAGTTGATGTAGGTCTGGATCAAGCCCTGGATCAGCACCCCGAACAGGGAGCCGAAGACGGTGCCCACCCCGCCGCTCAGCAGGGTGCCGCCGATCACCACGGCGGCGATGGCATCGAGCTCCACCCCGACGGCGGCGAGCGGATAGCCCGCCGAGGTGTAGAGTGCGAATACGATGCCCGCCAGGGTCGCCAGGGTGGTGGAGAGCAGGTAGATGCGAATGGTGGTGTGGCGCACCGAGATCCCCATCAGGGCCGCCGAGGTGGCGTTGCCGCCGATGGCGTAGACGTTGTTGCCAAAGCGGGTGCGGTTGGCGAGCAGGATGCCGAAGACCACCACCGCCAGCATGATGAGGGCCAGCAGGCTCAGGCGCCCGCCTCCCGGTATCTTCCACGACAGGCTCGACAGATAGGTGAAGCTGGGGTGATCGATGGGCAGGGACTGCTCCGAGATGAGGAAGCTGGCCCCCCGCAGGAAGAACATGCCCGCCAGTGTGATGATGAAGGCGGGGATCTTCAGGGTGTCGATGAGCCAGCCCATGAGGGCGCCAAAGCCCGCACCGAGCACCAGCACCAGGGGAATGGCCAGCAGCGGACTGACCCCGAGATCCCCGATAAGCTTGGCCAGCAGCACGCCGGTGAAGGCGATGACGGCACCCACCGACAGATCTATGCCCCCCGAGAGGATGACGAAGGTCATGCCCACCGCCACTATTCCCAGAAACGCGTTGTCCGTCAGTATGTTGCAGATGATGCGGGTGGACATGAAGGCGGGGAAGGAGACCAGGCAGAGCAGATAGCCCAGCACGAAGACCATGATGGTCACCATCAGGGGGAGGTTGCGTTTAAACATGGCGAGTCCCTCGCTGGAACAGGTGGTTGAGGGCCGGCGACTGCATGACCAGCACCGCCAGCACCACCAGGGCCTTGACGATCTGGTTCCACTGGGGCTGGTAGCCGGAGAGCAGGATCCCTGTGTTCACCCCCTGGATGATCAGGATGCCGACCAGGGAGAGGGCGAGGTTGAAGCGCCCCCCCATCAGGGAGGTGCCTCCTATCACCACCGCCAGAATGGCGTCCATCTCCAGCCAGAGCCCGGCGTTGTTGGCATCGGCCCCGCGGATGTCGGCGGCGACTATCATGCCGGCGACGGCGGCCATCATGCCGCTCAGCAGGTAGGTGGCGATCACCACCATGGGGGTGTTGAGCCCGGCGTTCTTGGCGGCCTTGATGTTGATCCCCACCGCCTCGATGAAGAGGCCGAGGGCGGTGCGCTTGGTCAGCAGCCAGAGCAGCAGCGCCATGCCCAGGGTGATGATGACCGGGGTGGGCAGATAGAAGAGGGAGCCGCTGCCGATCCAGGCCAGGGCCTCGTTGTTGAAGGTGATGATCTGCCCCTCTGTGATGAGCTGGGCTATGCCCCGGCCCGCCACCATGAGGATCAGGGTGGCGACGATGGGCTGGATCTTGAACACCGCCACCAGCAGGCCGTTCCACAGGCCGCACAGCAGGCCCACCCCGATGACGGAGGCGAAGATGACCGGCAGGCTGTGGCCGCCGGTGGCCAGGCTGGCCATGGTGGCCCCGCTGATGGCCATCACGGCTCCCACCGACAGATCGATGCCGCCGGTGGCGATCACCAGCGTCATGCCGAGGGAGAGCAGGGCCACAGGGGCGCAGCGGTTGAGTATGTCGATGAGGCTGCCAAACAGCCGCCCATCCTGGATGTGGATGGCGAAGAAGTTGTCGGCGACCAGGGCATTGATGAGCAGCACGCAGAGCAGGGCCCCGCATTGGGCCGTGCCCGTGGGCAGGGCTCTGCGGGCGCGCGACCCCTTGGCGAGGGGGAGGATGGATGACGTCATATCAGGCCTCGCATGCAATGGCGTTCATGATGGCAGGGACGCTCAGGGCGTCCGTCGCAAGCTCTGCCACCTGTTTTCTGTCACGAAGGACGATCACCCGATCGGCATAGCCCACCAGCTCCTCCAGCTCGGAGGAGATGACCAGCAGGGCCAGCCCGTTGGCGCAGAGGGATTCGATGAGGCGGATGATCTCGGCATGGGCCCCCACGTCGATGCCCCGGGTGGGTTCGTCCAGGATCAGGAACTGGGGCTTGGTGAGCAGCCAGCGGGCGAGCAGCACCTTCTGCTGGTTGCCCCCGGAGAGAAACTGGATGGGCTGCTCCGGTCCCGGGGTCTTGATGGCCAGCTGCTCGATGAGGCGGGCGGTGATCTCGTCCTGCTCCTTGCGGGGCAAGGGGCGCAGCCAGCCCCGCTGGGCTTGCAGGGCCAGCACCATGTTCTCCCGCACGGAGGCCGAGGCGATGATGCCGGCGCTCTTGCGATCCTCCGGGCAGAAACCAAAGCCGTTGGCGGCCGCCTGGCGTGCACTGCGGATGGTCACCGGCTTGTCTCGCACCCGGCACTCGCCGCTGTCGCTCGGCACTATGCCGAACATCAGCTCGGCGGTCTCGGTGCGACCCGAGCCGAGCAGGCCGGCGAGGCCCACTATCTCCCCGGGCATGACGTCGAGACTGAAGGGGGCGATGACCCCGCGCTTTCCATAGTCCCTGAACGACACCATGGGCTGGTTGCTGCGCAGTGTCTTGCCGGCCCGCTTGAGGGCGTTGTCGTCCAGCTCGCGCCCCAGCATCATCTTGACCAGCTCCAGTTGTGGCAGCGCGGCCGTGTCGCGGGTGCCGACCAGCTCGCCGTTGCGAAGCACAGTGATGCGATCGCTGATGGCGTAGACCTGATCGAGAAAATGGGTGATGAAGATGAGGCTCACCCCCTGATCCCGCAGGCGAGTCATCAGGGAGAACAGCATCTGGACTTCGCTGGCATCCAGGCTCGCGGTGGGCTCGTCCAGGATCAGGATCCTGGCCGAGAGCGACACCGCCCGGGCGATGGCCACTATCTGCTGCATGGCGACCGAGTAGTGACCCAGAGGCAGGGTGACATCCATCTCGAAGCCGTGGTCGGCCATGATGGCTTGGGCCTGCCGGGTCATGGCGCCCCGGTCGATGAAGCCGAAACGGCGGGGCTCGTGGCCGATGAAGAGATTGTCCGCCACCGACATGTTGGGCAGCAGGTTGACCTCCTGATAGACGGTGCCGATCCCCAGGCGCTGGGCATGGGCGGTGTCCGTGGGGGAGATGGCGGTGCCATCGAGTTCGATGCGGCCGGCGTCTCGTTGATAGACACCGGTGAGGGTCTTGACCAGGGTGGACTTGCCGGCGCCATTCTCGCCGAGCAGCGCCATGATCTCCCCCCTTCGCAGGGAAAAGTCCACCTGATGCAGGGCACGCACCCCGGGAAAGGTCTTGCAGATCCCGCGGGCATTCAACAGGACATCCTGAGTGTTTTTTGTCATGAATAGGGGCTCTCCGATATAACACGCCATATCGCAACTCAGCCGATATGGCGTGCTATTCAACTGGCTGGCTCAGCGGGCGAGCGGTATTAATATCCCATGTCTTTTTTCAGTGCGAGCTGGGCCTCGGCACTGTCAGGCTCGAACAGAATAGACGCCGTCTTGATCTGTTTGGGGGGCAGGGTGCCATCCTTCTTATACGCCAGCAGGGCGTCGAAGGCGGGGCCCGCCATATTCGGCGTCAATTCCACCGAGGCATTGGCTTCGCCTGCGATCATCGCCTTGAAAATATCCGGCACCCCATCGATGGAGATGATCTTGATATCCTTGCCCGGTTTCAGCCCGGCCTCTTTAATGGCCTGGATGGCGCCGATGGCCATGTCATCGTTATGGGCGTAGACGGCGCAAATATTCTTGCCGCTATTTTCCGCCTTGATGAAGCTCTCCATCACCTCCTTGCCCTTGCTGCGGGTGAAGTCGCCGGACTGGGTGCGGATGATCTTGATGGTGGGCACGGCCGCGACGGTGTCGAGGAAGCCCTTCTTGCGATCCAGCGCCACGCTGGCGCCAACGGTACCCTGCAATTCCACCACGTTGCAGGGCTTGCCATCCTGCTGCTTGATGAGCCACTGTGCTGCCACTTCCCCCTCGTGGACGCTGTCTGCGGCGACCCCGGTCATGAAGAGGCCGTCATCTTTCACCGTGATGTTGCGATCCAGCAGGAACACCGGGATCTCGGCCTCTTTCGCCTCCTGCAATACCGGTTCCCAGCCGGTCTGCACCACGGGGGCAATAAAGATGGCATCTACCCCCTGGGCAATGAAGGAGCGAATGGCCTTGATCTGGTTCTCCTGTTTCTGCTGGGCATCGGCAATTTTCAGGGTGATGCCGCGTTTCTGTGCTTCCGTCTTGGCGACCGAGGTTTCCGCCGCCCGCCAGCCGGACTCAGAGCCTATTTGCGAGAAGCCCACGGTCATCTCGGCAGAATATGCAGAGGCCGAGAGAACAAGGGTGCTGATAATGCCCGCCAGTTTCACTTTTTTATACATATGACACTCCTTTGTGATGCATGGTGAAATAAACCGGAACGCGTCAGGTTGTTATTGTACGGCTCAAGGGTAGAGGCTCTTGAATTTAACGGCGGGAGGTGGCTCACAGAAAATTTTCAGCAGCATGATGCTTCATACAAACAGCAGAAGAGTTCATATATCGGGCGGGGTAAATCGTGTGTTCAGTGCATATTTATTCGCATATCTGTGCTGGCGCCAGGATGACACTGGGCGAGAAGGTGGACGTTGTTTGGCCCCCGTCCCAGGGGGCGCACAGTGCCGGCCCTGACCTTGTGCCCCTGCGCTCGATATCATCTGAATGCCATGGGCCTGAGTTCCTCGCCCCCGGACGCACCACCCAACTGGCCAGATGTTACCCAACGCCCAGGGAGGGCGCGATGTACCGCCTTTGACCATGAAGCGCTCAGGGGGGAGGTGGGTGGCATCAAGGGACATGGATCCGCATCCGCGCCGAGGGGCGGCCTTGCACAAAATGGTGCCAGACATGGTCATAGAGCGCCTGCTGGCCGGGGAAGCTCACCAGCGCCTTGGCCTCGGTGAAGGAACACCAGCGATATTCGGTGTGCTCATCATTGAGGGTCACCACCTGATTGGGCGGGCAATAGACCACGAACACAGGCACCACCATGACGGTATTGGTGGCCGCGTCGTAACACTGCTCCAGATATTGGCCGTTATAGAGCTCGGTCACCTTGATGCCCGTCTCCTCGCCAAATTCGCGCACTATGCTGCCAGCCGGTTTCACCCGATTCGACCGTGCCCGCCACATGACACCAGAAGCCCCCTTTGACCCTGTTCATCAGCAGTATCTTTATCTGGCCATGGATGTTCGATAGCGCCACCCCGGCAACGGCGTGGCAGCGAATGGGGATCATGCAGATACCTTGTCGTCGTGAAGTCACGGTTTGCATTATGGGGTTGTTTGGCGCCCCTTGCCCCATTTTCTGCGTCCCGCCCTGTCCCCGGTCAACCCCCCATGATGCGGGCTGTCTGGATGGCCTCGATAAGCGCTGCCCGGTTGATGCGGGGGCGCTCGCCATCGAGCAGCTGCTGCCAAAGGGCGATGGCCTCCCCGTAGCGGCCGTGCAGGAAGTGATCGGACGCGAGCAGCATCAGGGCGCTCACTTCCCCCTTGTCCTGTTTGAGGGCGCTCTCCAGCAGGCGTGTTGCCTCGGGAGTCAGCCGCTGGCCCGCCTGGTAGTAGCGCACTGTGGCTTGTGCGGCCAGGGTCGCTGCGCTGGCGCCCCCCTCTTGCAGGGCGAGGCGCTGATAGGCGAGCAGGGCGTTGTCGTACTGGTCCCGATACAGATACCACTGGCCAAGCTCGGCCCAGGCCTCCAGATCGGCGGGGTCGGCTTGCAGCCGCTGGTGCAGGGCCTCCAGCGCCTTGTCCTGCAAGTCTCGCGGGCTCAATCCCGCCAGGGGATCGGGGCGCGACTGATAGGCCTGCCACGCCTGGTAGCGACCGGTGCTCATATAAGTGGCGGCAACGGCGGCGAGAGCCAGGATGCCAAGCAACAGCAAGACATACATGTGCCGGGTATGGCGAGCGCGATTGTCATGCTGGCTGGCCAGTTGTTTGCGCAGGGCCAGCTCCGCCGCCGGGATGGCATTGGCGAGGCGGGCCAACTCCAGCTCCCGATGGAGGGGGCTGTGGGGGGCAAGCCCCACCTGCTGCTCGGCCATGATCAGCCGGTTCAGCTCGGCCCTGGGATCCTGGGCCAGGTTCCCTTGCTCCTTATCGCCAATCAGTGGCATGCGAATCTGCTGTTTGCGTTGCAGGCTAGCGCGCAGGCGAGCAAGCGCCAGCAACAAGAGCAGGGCTGGCCCTCCCCACAGCAGCGCCGTGCTGCTCTTGAAGGGGGGATCGTAGCGCACGAAATCACCAAAGCGCTCCGTCATGCGGGCGATCACCTGCTCATCGCTCTGTCCTTCGTCCACCCAGCGGTAGACCTCGAGGCGCAGATCCCGGGCGATGGGGGAGTTGGACTCCACCAGGTTCTGGTTCTGGCACTGAGGGCAGCGCAGGGCGCGGGCGAGATCCTGGGCCCGAGCTTGCCGCTCGGGGTGGCGAAACTCATAGGTGTCGACCCCGCTGGCCGTGGCCGATGGGCTCAGTGCCATGAGCAGCGTGATGGCAAGGGCTATCAGCAGCGGATTGAGGAGGGGGCGGATCGTCATGGCTGCCCCTTCATCTGTGGGGTGGGCAGGGCACGGGCCCTGGCAAGCAGGGGGGCAAACTGGCGTTGCCAGATTTCCCGGGTGAGCAGACCGGTATGACGGGTCAGCAGGGTGCCATCGGCGGCAAAGAGATAGGTTTCCGGCGTGCCGTAGACACCGAGCTCCAGTGCCAGTTTGCCGTCGGGGTCCGCCAGCACGGCGTTATAGGGGTTGCCCGCCTGAGCAAGCCACATGCGGGCGGCGTCCCCCTTGTCTCTGTAGTTGAGACCGTAAAGGGGCACGGCGCCCGCCAGATCATTGAGCAGCGGATGCTCGGCACGGCAGCTCGGGCACCAGCTGGCCCAGACGTTGAGCACAAAGGGCTCACCTTTTAGCTCAGCGGTATCAATAATCCTCCCATCCAGCAGATTTTCGCTCTGCCAGGCAGGCAGAGTGCGCCCTGCGACGGCCTCGTCCTGGCGGTAAGGGTCGTTGCCAAGGCCGAGCCAGAGCAGGGCGCCGAGGCCCAGAGTGACTATCAGGGGGAGGAAGAGACGCAGGCGCGGGCTCATGGCGCCTCCTTGGGGAGCAAGCCCGCGACTTGATGTGCAGAGGTCTGCGGTTGGGCTGCCAGCAATGGCTTGCGCCCCAGCAGACGCAGGGCGCCCCCCGCCATCATCAGGATGCCGCCGAGCCAGATCCAGCGCACCAGCGGTTTATGGTGCAGCCGCATGGCATAGGCGTCCGGCCCCATCTTCTCGCCGAGCACCACGTAGAGATCCCCAAACAGTCCCCCCTGGATGCCGGGTTCGTTCATGTTCATGGTGCGCACGCTGTAGTGGCGCCGCTCTGGGGTGAGCCTGGCCACCTCGCGGCCCTCCCGGTGCACACTCAAGGTGATGCGCTCGGCGGTGTAGTTGGGGCCGATGATCGGCTCGCTCCCTTCATAGCGAAAGGTATAGGCGCCAAGCTGGTAGGGGCTGCCTGCTTTTAGTACTGCGCCCCCCTCCTGGCTGTGGTGGCTCACCTGCGCAATGCCGAGGGCGCACACCGCCACCCCGAGGTGGGCCAGCAGGCTGCCGAGCCGGTTGGCACTCAGGCCATGGGTCTTGAATGAGACATTGATCAGCAGGCTCGCGATGAGCCAGAGGCTTAGCATATTGGCGAGGATGCCGCTCCAGCCCAGGGTTCCCTGTTCGCGATAAGCGAGGCTGAGCAGGCCGCCCCCCAGCAGGCCAAACAGTGGCGGCAGCAAGGTGTTGAGCCGGGAACCTGCGGCAAGCTGCTGCCAGCGCAGGCGCGGGATCTGGGTCATCAGTGCCATCAGCGCCAGCGCCAGCGGCACGAAAACAGCGTTGAAATAGGGGGCGCCCACCGACAGCGATCCCAGATGCAGGGACTGGAACACCATGGGGTAGAAGGTGCCGAGCAGCACGCTGGCGCAGGCCACGCAGAGCAGCAGTATGGCGCAGCCCAAGATTCCCTCCTTTGACAGCAAGCCAAAGCGGGCATAGGGGGCGCGAATGTCTGCCCGCAGGGCAAACAGGGTGAGTGCCGTGGTCAATAACAGGCCGAGCAGCAGCAACAGGGTGAGGCCGCGATTGGGGTCCACCGCGAAGGCGTGCACCGAGGTGAGCACCCCGGAGCGCACCACGAAGGTGCCGAGCAGGCTCAGGGCGAAGGTGAAGATGGAGAGCAGCAGCACACCGTGGCCGTAGGCGCCGCGTTTCTCGCAGACGACGAGGGCATGCAAGAGGGCTGTGCCCAGCAGCCAGGGCAGCAGGGAGGCATTCTCCACCGGATCCCAGAACCACCAACCGCCCCAGCCGAGCTCGTAATAGGCCCACCAGGAGCCGAGCAGGATACCGGCGGTGAGAAACACCCAGGAGCCGAGCGCCCAGGGGCGGCTCCAGTGGGCCAGGGCGCCGTCCAGCCGGCCCGAGTGCAGCGCCGCCATGGCGAAGGCGAAGTTGACCGCAAAGCCCACATAGCCGAGATAGAGCAGGGGGGGGTGTATGATGAGGCCGATATCCTGCAGCATGGGGTTGAGATCGCGCCCCTCAAGCGGCCCGGGGAATTGCCGGTCAAAGGGGCTGGAGAAGATCAGGGTGTAGAGGGCGAACAAACCGACGATAAGCCCCATGATGGCCAGCACTCGAGTGGTGATCAATGGATCGACCCGTTTCGAACAGAGCGCCACCAAGGCCCCCCAGAGCGCCAGCGCAAAGACGAAAAACAGCATGGAGCCCTCGTGGCCGCCCCACACGGCCGCCAGCTTGAAGCCCATGGGCAGGGCGCTGTTGGCGTGCTGGGCCACATAGGTGAGGGTGAAGTCATCCCGGGCAAAGCAGCTGGCGAGCAGCAACAGGGCAGCCCCCAGCAGTATGGCATTGCTCAGCGCCAGCGGCTTGGCGCAGCCCAGCAGGGTCGGGGAAGCGAGGCGCAAGCCCAGCCAGGGCAGGGTGCCCTGCAGCAGGGAGAGTGCCGCCGCCAGCAGCAGTGAGAGATAGCCGAGCTCCGCCAGCACACAACCTCCAGGTTCATTCGTTTATGTTATGCCGCAGCGTCTGCACAGCACCGGCGCTGGGGGATAAGATCCACACTCTTGGAAACAAACCAGCGCCAGTCCCCCGAGGGCGGCTGGCGCTGGTGATCATACTTTTAAACAACCGTCATCTGGCCGGCATACGAGGATGACGCAGCATCAGACAGCAGCATGCCCATCAGGGTCATGCTGCAAGCCGACGTCGTATGGTCGCTTTTGCTACAAATCATGCATTTCCCCTTATACGACCGTCATCTGGCCGGCATAGAGCACGAAGTAGCGCAGCAGCAGTATCCCCACCAGGGTCAGGCTGCACACCAGTACCAGATGACCGTTTCGCTCCCGCAGGGGCGCCGGGGTCAGCAGGGCCAGCAACTGGGGCAACAACATGCCGATCCCCACCACGCCGACCCAGAACACCTGGGCCCAGAAGCCGCTGCCGATGGCGGCCCACATGGCCACCTCCTTCTGGCCGCCACCGAAGTAGAGACCGGTAAAGAAGCAGACCAGCAGCAGCACCTCTACCGCCAACACGGGGCGCTCGAAGCTATGCACAAAGCTCACGCCCGGGCTGTGGTGGTGCTCCTTGAACAGGGTCACCGCCAGCAAGATGGTGGAGGCGATCCCTGAGCTGATGCCGGAAACCAGGAACAGCACCGGCAGCACTGGGTTGTTCAAGAGCGGATAGGTCTTGAGCGCCGATAGCAGAAAGCCGGTGTAGGCCCCCAGCAGCACAGCCAGCAGCAACAAGAGCGGCGCCAGCAGCCGCTCGATGCGGGCAAGCCAAGCGATCAGCCCATCCACAAAGGCGAACTTCTCTTTCAGCAACCGGCTGCGAAGGGTCTCGATCTCGGTGCGAAATACCACCGCCAGCCAGGCGAACAGCACCGCCATATAGAGCTGGAACAGCATGACCCCCATGGACATCACGGAGTCGAATTGGTAGTGGAACATCAGCTTCCAGAAGGTCCAGGGTCGGGCCAGATGGAAGATGAGGATCAACAAGCCGAGGATCACCGAGAGCGGCGCCAGGATGGCGGTCGCCTTGATGATGCCGCTCTCGCTGCCGGCCCCCTTGCGGCGCAGCAGCACCGAGAGGCTGGTGGCCCCGGCCGAGATGCCGAGCAGAAAGAGATAGATAGCGATCGGCCAGTCCCAAACGAGGGAGGGGAAGTGAAATGCGTCATGCCACATGGTCATTCCCTCCATCGGTGATTGCCGGGGTAGATGGCGATGGGACAAGTCCCCACATCAGCGAGGGGAAGTGAAATGCCGCTTGCATGGTCATGACGTTATCTCCCCTTTGGGCACGCGGTACATCTTGGGCGAGGTGCCGAGTGCCTGCTTGTAGCGATAGGTGGTCTCCTTCACCAGCCGTTTGGCGATGGGGCTATTTGGATCATCCAGATTACCGAACACCAGCGCCTTGGTGGGGCAGGATTCTACGCAGGCCGGCTCCTTGCCCGCCGCCAGGTTGGTCTTGCGGCAAAAGTCGCACTTGTCGGCCACCCGGGTGACCGGGTTGATGAAGCGCACCTGATAGGGGCAGGCGGCCAGACAATACATGCAGCCGACGCACAAGTCCGGGTCCACGTCGACGATGCCATCCTCCTTGCGGATATGGGAGGCACCGGTGGGGCAGACGTGCACGCAGGGGGCGTTGTCACAGTGCTGGCAGGATTTTCGAAAGAAGTGGTACTCGGCATCGGGAAATTCACCGACGGGGCCGGAGCGGATGATCTCGAGGCGCGAGACCCCTTGTGGCACCTGGTTCACCTCCCGGCAGGCATCCATGCAGGCGGTACAGCCGATGCAGGCCGCCTCGTCATGGAGCATGCCAAAGCGCACCCCCTCTATGGTCTGGCTGTGGGCCAGGATGGCCGCGCCGGCGCGGGAGTTGGCACGAACAGTCCCCGTCATCATGATGAGGGCCCCCGCGCCCAGGCCCGCCATAAAGTCACGACGAGAGCAGCTCATGGTGCCTCCTTGCCCGCATTGGCCTGCAGGGCGGCCGCCTTGGCTTGATGCTGCTTGCCGTGGCAATCGACGCAGATCTTGATGCGGGATTTTTCGGTTATGCCCACCATGGGCTCCTTGGCCGGGTGCAGCGCGTGACAGCTGGTGCAGCTGAGCTTGGTGGCGTGCACGTCGTGGGCCCAGAGCGCCTCGCGCAGGGGTTTGGGCTCGTGGCAGCTCATGCAGACCCCGTTCTGTTCGGCGATGGGGTAGGTCTCCTCGCTCTGCTTCTCATTGAAGCTGTCGCTAAAGCGCATCACGTCCTTGACCCCTTCCCTGTGCTGGGGGGAGGGCTGGCCGTGGCAGTTGGTGCAGGTGACCGGTGCCAGGTTGTTGGGATTGGTCGCCTGGCCGTGCTTGCCGTGCATCCCCTCGCTCTGCTCCTTGTGGCAGTCGGTACAGGCCTTGTCGGGGCTGCGCAAAAACTCCACTTCATGTGTTGCAGGTACCGGCGCGGCCGTCTGCTCGGGGGCCGCCTGGCCCTGCAGGCTGGTCAGCAGCATGGCCGCCATCAGCATCAATCGTAAGAAATCCATCGTTAAATCACCCATAGGAAGCCTCCATCCGATTGCGGGCCCGACTCGGCGGGCCCACAAATCTCGTTACTGTGCGAGCCGTCCGGCCGCCTTGGCCTCGGCATCCCAGGCGGGGACTGTGGTCTTGAGAAACTGGGCCTTGTCGCCCTTCATCTGCTTCATGTCCATGCCAAGGGCGGCCTGGGCCTTTTCCTTGCTGGAGATGTCGGGAATGGCGATCTCGTGGCTGATCCCCTTGGCCGCCAGCAGGCGAGCCAGCTTGGTGCGGGCGTCGGCTGCCTTGTCCAGGGCGGTTCCCTGCATGCGCAGCGCCACTTCAGGGGCGTGCATCTGCACCCCGTGGGAGGCGATGGAGAAGTCCCAGCGCCATTGGGCGTGACGGATGTCTTGCAAAATGTCCTTCATCTCGGTCTCGGTGGCGCCGGCATCCCAGGCCGCCTTGGCCTCGAAGTGGGCGTGCACCAGCTGCTTCTCGACCTTGAGCTTGATCTCGGTGACGGCATCCTTGCGCTGCTTGACCACCCCCTGCAGCATCTCCTTGCTCTGGGTGTGGCAGTTGCGGCAGGTCTGCTCGAAGCGATCGAAGGGGTTACCCACCTTGTGATCCGTGTAGACCTTGCCCTGCTCGTTTTGCACCTTGGGCATGTGGCAGTCGACGCAGGCGACGTTGTTCTGGCCGTGAATGCCGGCACGCCAGGTCTCGTACTCGGGATGCTGGGCCTTGAGCATGGGGGTCTTGGAGAGGGCGTGGGTCCAGTCGGCGAAGCCTATCTCGTCGTAATACTGCTCCATCTGCTCCACCGTGGTGCCCTTGCTCCAGGGGAAGGTTACCGCCTTGGTGGGGCCACTGAAGTAGTACTCCACGTGGCACTGGCCGCACACCTGGGACTGTTGATCGAAACGGCCCTGCTCCTTGAACGGCTTGCCGATGGCGGTCATGGCGCGGTCGGCATAGGGACGGGAGAGGTGCAGAGCGGGCTTGCCCTCCTTGAACTCCTTGGAGGCGGTGTCATGGCAGTCGGCGCAGCCTATGGTGTTGACGATTTCCGGCCCGCCTTTTGCCCACATCCCCTTGAAGTAGCCATCCTCGCCTTTTTCATCGATGACGCGGGCCACGTCCGGGCCCTTGCAGCTCCAGCAGGCCATGGGCAGGGGGCCATCCTCGGCGCTCTTGGGGGCACCGGTGCGCAATGTTTCCCGCACGTCGGTCAGGGCATAGAAGTGGCCGCGGGGCTTGTTGTAATCCTTGGCGAAGGCATAGCCACCCCAGAGCACCACCATGTTGGGATCCTCGGCCAGGGCGTCGGTGCGATCCTTGCTCTCGCTGGTGGCCTTCCAGCTGCTGAACTGATCGGCGTGATCCTTGGCGAACAGCTCGCTGCGCGTCTCTATCTTGCCCTCGGGCTGTTTGGACTGCGCCTCGTCTGCCTGCGCCGGGGCGCAGAGCAGGGTTGTCATCAGCAGGGCGGCGAGGCCCAGCCTGGTTGGTATCTTGTATGAACTCACGATCATCGCTCCCCAATAAAAAACGTAGCAAAACCTGACCCTTGCCATCCATGACGTGGACACCAGTCTTCGCGTGTGGCGGGAGCAGGCAAACCGAACTCTTGTTATGAATGGAATCAATGAGATCCCACGATTGCTCGGCAGGAATACTACATAATGGGTAAAGGAAATGATGATTTATCGAGGTCGGTTTTGCGCTAGATCAATTCCCGTTGGCGCCAGATGGTAAAAGTGAGATCTCACGCCAAAATCTGAAGAAAAAGCGCCCCGTCTCTGGCCAGGCATGGGTGTCTTTTCAAAGGCTTTCCCCAAGGAGGGCCTTGTCCGGCTCTGCCTCTCTGGCCTGGCCATATCATCTGGTTACTGCCACCCCGGATAGACCAAACGCAATGGGCTAAGTGGCGCATCTGGCGGCTCTACACTCAATAAAATGAGTGAGGTAAACACGATGAAACGCTGGTGCTGGTTGCTTGTCCTGAGCCTGCTTGCCTCGTTCCCCGCCTGGGGTGAGCAAGGGGGGGAAACAGAGAAAGATGAGCGCGAGGCGCTCTCCTTTACGACCCAGGAGCTGGCCCAGCCCTGGCTGGGGGATCTGGATGCCATGCTGGAGCGACGTACCATCAGGGTGCTGACCAGCTACAACAAGACGGGGTACTTCATCCATAAAGGGGTACAGCGGGGCGTCACCTATGACGCCTTCATGGCGCTGGAGCGCCGCCTCAACGAGCAGCTGCGCAAGGACAAGGCCATCAAGCGCCATCTCAAGGTTCATGTCGTCTTCATTCCGGTGGCCCGGGAGGCGCTGTTCACCTCCCTCACTGCCGGCAAGGGGGATATCGCCGCCGCCAACCTCACCATCACGGACAAGCGCAAGCAGCAAGGGGTGGCGTTCACGGATCCCCTGCTCGAGAACGTGCGCGAACTGCTCGTCTCCGGCTCTTACTCTCCCAAGGTGGAAAGCGCCGCCGATCTGGGGGGCAAGACCGTCTTCGTTCGCCCCTCTTCCAGCTATTTCGAGAGCCTGCTCGCCTATAACCAGGCGCGCAAGGAGGCGGGAGAGCCCCTCATCGACATTCAGCCCGCCTCCGAGGCGCTGGAAGATGAAGATCTGGTGGAGATGGTGAACGCCGGTCTGCTGCCCTTTATCGTCATGGATGATCACAAGGCCCGCTTCTGGCAAAAGATCTTTCCCGAGATAACTCTTCATGAAACCCCTGTGTTCAGGGAGGGAGGCACCATCGCCTGGGCGGTACGCAAGGAGAGCCCGCAACTGCTGACCATGCTCAACGAGCAGATCAAGGCCCTGCGTGGCAAGGCGACCGGCGACGATCTGCTGGCGCGTTATCTCAAGCAGAACAAGTTCGTCAAGAGCGCCGCCGCCGCCGCCGAACGGAAAAAGTTTGTGCAGGTGGTGGATCTGTTTCGCGAGTACGGCGAGCGTTATGACATGGACTGGCTGCTGATGGCGGCCCAGGGCTATCAGGAATCGGCGCTCAACCACAAGGCGCGCAGTCACGTCGGCGCCATCGGCATCATGCAGATCATGCCTGCCACCGGCAAGGGACTGAAGGTGGGTGACATCCGTCAGCTTGAGCCCAACATCCACGGCGGCGTCAAATACATGCGCTGGATGATCGATCACTACTATGCCGACGAACCCATGACGGCGCTGGACAAGGCGCTCTTCTCCTTCGCCTCCTACAACGCGGGCCCGGCCCGGGTGGCGCGGCTGCGGGCCGAGGCGAAAAAACAGGGGTTGGATCCCAATGTCTGGTTCCACAACGTCGAGTACGTGGCGGCGCAGAAGATAGGCGCCGAGACGGTGACCTATGTCGGCAACATCTACAAGTACTACATCGCCTACAAGCTGGTGATGGAACAGCTCACTCACAAGGATCAGGCCATCACCACCCTGGAGCAGCATGCCGAGGCGCTGGGCGAGGCCTCATCCGGTGCTGCCCCGACCGAGGCCGCCGCCACGCCCAAAGCGGCCCCCCCTCAGCCTGCGGCGCCCTGACGATGTCATGAAAGCAGTGCCTCGATTGAAAAGAGGTGCCGATGGGCACCTCTTTTCGCTGGGGATGGCCGCATGGCCCCCTCTATCAGATGAACATGCCGCCGGACACCTCGATGCGCTGGGCGGTGATCCAGCGGCAATCCTCCGCCAGCAGGGCGGCGACGGCGCCCCCTATGTCATCGGGGCGGCCGACCCGGCCCAGGGCCGTCTGGCCGGCAAGATAATCGTTCACCCCCTGATTGTCGCGCACCACACCGCCGCCAAAGTCGGTCTCGATGGCGCCCGGGGCCACCACGTTGACGGCGATCCCCCTGGGGCCCAGCTCCTTGGCCAGATAGTGGCTGAGCACCTCTATGCCCCCCTTCATGGCCGCATAGGCGGCGTAGCCCGGCAGGGCGAAGCGGGTCAGGCCGGTGGAGAGGTTGACGATGCGCCCGCCATCGCGCAGCAGCGGCAGCAACTGCTGGGTCAGGAAGAAGGTGCCCTTGAGGTGGATATTCATCAGGGTATCGAACTGCTGCTCCGTGGTCTGATCGAAGGGGGCATTGATGCCGATGCCGGCATTGTTGACCAGAAAATCGAACCGGGTCTGCTGCCACTGCTGTTGCAGCAGTTGATGCACCTGCTCGGCAAAGGACTGAAAGCTGGCGCTCTCGCCCACATCCAGCATCAGGGCGTGGGCCTTGACGCCGAAGGCGCGGGCGGCTTCGACCACCGTCTGCGCCTCCTGTGCCTGGTGGCGGTAGGTGATGATGAGGTCGACCCCGCGGGCGGCCAGGGTGAGGGCCGTGTTGCGGCCAAGGCCGCGGCTGGCCCCTGTGATGAGGGCAATGGGATTGGGCATGATGGACTCCTGGGTTGAGGGATGGGGGTGGTGCCTGGCCGGCCTGCACCTCCCTTGGCCGGGTCAGACGCCGCGGGCCATGGACCCTGCCTATACACCATAGCCGCGATGGGACTGCGCTGGGGGCCTCTTCGGGTTCAGTCCCGGTAGCGATGGGCGCGATATTACTTCGGGGCCCTGGATCAGGCGCTGTTCGACGTCATCAGCGGCAAGGCCAAGGCCAGCGGCAAGCTGCCCTTCGAGCTGCCCTCCAACTGGCAGGCGGTGCAAAACCAGCCCTCGGACGTGGCGAAAGGCTCCGCGAACCCGCTCTACCCCTATGGTGCCGGTCTGGCCTATTGAGGGCGAGCCCGACATCGATGATCACCAAGGCGCCTGCGGGCGCCTTTTCCATTGCCCCCATCGACAATCCCGGTTTGGCGCCTGCGGCGGGCTTGGGCATAATGGCGACCCATCAGGGGGTGGCGCCCCTCGCGACCTTGACACGCTCGCGAGGCCGGGCGCACCCAGCAAGCGCGCAGAGGAGACAAGATGAAATTTATCGGAGCCCACGTCAGTGCGGCCGGCGGGGTGGAGAACACCATCGCCCGTGCCCAGGCTATCGGGGCCAACGCCTTCGCCCTGTTCACCAAGAACCAGCGCCAGTGGCAGGCGGCGCCGCTGACCGCCAAGTCCATCGACGCCTTCAAGGCGGCCTGCGACAAGGGGGGCTTTCGCCCCGAGCAGATCCTGCCCCACGACAGCTACCTCATCAACCTGGGTCATCCCGACCCCGACGCCCTGGCCAAGTCCCGGGATGCGTTTCTGGACGAGATCAGGCGCTGCGAGCAGCTGGGGCTCTGTTACCTGAACTTCCACCCCGGCAGCCACCTCAAGCAGATCCCCGAGGCGGCGAGCCTGAAACTGGTGAGCGAGTCCATCAACTGGGCGCTGGAGCGCAGTGAAGGGGTGACGGCGGTGATCGAGAATACCGCCGGCCAGGGCACCAACCTCGGCTGGTCGTTCGAGCACCTGGCCACCCTGATCGACGGGGTGGAGGACAAGGGCCGGGTCGGCGTCTGCTTTGACACCTGCCACGCCTTCGCCGCCGGTTACGATCTGCGCACCCCCGAGTCCTGCGCCGCCGTGTTCGCCGACTTCGACCGCATCGTGGGGTTCGAGTACCTCAAGGGGATGCACATCAACGGCGCCAAGTGTACCTTCGGCAGCCGGGTCGATCGCCACCACAGCCTGCGGGAGGGCAACCTCGGCGAGGCGGTGTTCCACCACATCATGAACGACGCGCGTTTCGACGGCATCCCGCTGATCCTCGAGACCATAGACGAGTCCATCTGGGGCGAGGAGATTCGCTGGCTGCGCAGTCTGGCCCCCTGAGGATCTTGACGATGCAACGAACAGAGGCCCCAATGCGGGGCCTCTTCTTTATGGCGGTACTGCCTTTGGCGCCCCCGGCGCGTCTCGCTGCCGGGGAGCGGGCCATCAAGCGGCGTGGGCGGCGAGATCCTTGAGCAGGCCGTCGACCCGCTGCAAGCGGGTGACCCTGTCCTGGGTCGGCACCTGGAAGCGCAGCCGGGTCGGACCGTCCATCTTGAACACCCTGGGCTGTTCGCTGAGCAGCCTGACCAGGTAGGCGGGGTTGACGGGGGTCTCCTGGGTGAAGTCCAGGTAACCGCCGCGCTCGCTCATCTCCAGACGCCTGATGCCAAGGGCCGCCGCCCGCTGGCGGAAGCCGGCGAGGTCGAACAGGGTCTTGGTGGCGTCCGGCAGCAGGCCGAAGCGATCGATCAGCTCCACCTTGAGCTCCCGCAGCTCCTGCTCGTCCGCCGCGCTGGCGATGCGCTTGTACATGGACAGGCGCATGTTGACGTCCGGGATATAGCTGTCCGGCAACAGCGCCGGCAGGCGCAGCTCCACCTCGGTGTGCTGGCTCATCAGCTGATCCAGAGAGGGCTCCTTGCCTGATTTGAGCGCCTCCACCGCCTGCTCCAGCATCTCCATGTAGAGGGTGAAGCCCACCGACTCTATCTGGCCGCTCTGATCGTCGCCAAGCAGCTCGCCTGCGCCGCGGATCTCCAGATCGTGGGTGGCGAGCGCAAAGCCGGCGCCGAGATCTTCGAGGGACGCGATGGCATCGAGCCGCTTGGCGGCATCCTTGGTCATCAGCTTGGGATGGGGGGTGAGCAGGTAGGCATAGGCCTGGTGATGGGAGCGCCCGACCCGGCCCCGCAGCTGGTGCAGCTGGGCCAACCCCAGATGATCGGCCCTGTCCATGATGATGGTGTTGGCGCTCGGCACGTCGATGCCGGTCTCGATGATGGTGGTGCACACCAGCAGGTTGAAGCGCTGGTGGTAGAAGTCCGACATGATACGCTCAAGATCGCGCTCGCGCATCTGGCCGTGGGCGATGCCGATGCGCGCCTCCGGCACCAGCTGGGCGAGGTCATTGGCGCATTTCTCGATGCTCTCCACGTCGTTGTGCAGGTAGTAGACCTGACCACCCCGTTTGAGCTCCCGCAGCACCGCCTCCCGGGTGACGGCGGGATCCTGCTGGCGCACGAAGGTCTTGATGGCGAGGCGCTTGGCAGGCGGGGTGGCGATGATGGAGAGATCCCGCATGCCGGACATGGCCATGTTGAGGGTGCGCGGGATCGGCGTCGCCGTGAGGGTGAGGATGTCCACGTCGGCCCGCAGCGCCTTGATCTTCTCCTTCTGGCGTACCCCGAATCTGTGCTCCTCGTCGACGATGAGCAGCCCCAGATCCTTGAAGGTGAGATCGGAGCCCAGCAGCTTGTGGGTGCCGATGATGATGTCCACCTTGCCCTCCGCCAGCTCTTTCAAGACGGCCGTCTGCTCCTTGGCGGAGCGGAAGCGGCTCAGTACCTCCACCCGCACCGGCCAGTTGGCGAAGCGGTCGCGGAAGTTGTCGTAGTGCTGCTGGGCCAAGAGGGTGGTGGGCACCAGCACCGCCACCTGCTTGCCGCCATGGACCGCAACGAACGCCGCCCGCATCGCCACCTCCGTCTTGCCAAAGCCCACGTCGCCGCACACCAGGCGGTCCATGCTCTTGGCCTGGCACATGTCGCCGAGCACCGCATTGATGGCATTGAGCTGATCCTCGGTCTCCTCGAACGGGAAGCCGGCGGCAAACTGGCGATAGCTCTCCTTGTCGTGCTTGAAGGCGAACCCCTTGCGCGCCGCCCGCAGGGCATAGACGTCCAGCAGCTCGGCGGCCACGTCGCGCACCTTCTCCGCCGCCTTGCGCCGGGCGCGGCTCCAGGCCTCGCCGCCGAGCTTGTGGCTGGGGGGGTTGTCAGAGCCGGTGTAGCGGCTGATGAGGTGCAAACTGGTGACCGGCACGAACAGCTTGTCGCCTCCGGCGTATTCCAGGGTGAGGAACTCGGTGGGCATGCCGCCGGCGTCCAGGGTCTCCAGGCCGAGATAGCGGCCGACCCCGTGATCCAGATGCACCACGGGCTGACCCTGGGTCAGCTCGCCGAGGTTTCGGATCACCGCCTCCGAGCTTAAGTTCTTGCTCTTCTCCCGGGCGCGTTTGCTGCGGATCTTGCCGCCCAGCAGCTCGCTCTCGGTGATGAGGGCGAGCTCCTCCTGGCCACTCTCTCGCAGCAAGAAGCCGCGCTCCAGGGGGCCGACCAGTATGCCCTGCCGGTCGCTTCCGGCGAGGAAGGCCGCCAGGCTGGCGGACTCGGGGGGCTGCTGGCCGATGCGGGCCAGCAGGTCCCGCAGCGCTTCGCGCCGTCCCTCGGACTCGACCACGAACAGGGTGCGCCCGGCAAACCCTTGCAGAAACTGCGCCAGGGCGAGCAGGGGCTGCTCCTTGCTGTGATCCAGCTGCAGCTCGGGCAGGGGGGCGAAGGGCAGATCGAACTGACCGGCGCCGCCCTGGCAGGGGGCGCTTTGCAGGCGCACGGCGCCATACTGGCCGAGGGCCGCAAACAGCTGCGCCACCGGCAGATAGAGGCGGGCGGGCTCGAGCAGGGGGCGGCTGGTGTCCCAGCGCCGCTCCTCGTAGCGTTGCTGCACGTCGTTCCAGAAGCCCTGGGCGGCCGGGTAGATCTCCCCGACCGTGATGAGGCGGGTCTGGGGCGGCAGATAGTCAAACAGGCTGGCGGTCTGCTCGAAAAAGAGCGGCAGATAGTATTCGATCCCCGCCGGCCAGCGTCCCTTGCTCACCTCCTGATAGATGGAGCCATCGGCCCGGGACAGCTCGAACAGCTCCCGGTACTGGCCGCGAAACAGCTCGATGGCCCCCTCGTCGGTGGGGTACTCCCGGGCCGGCAGCAGGCTGACGCGCTCGACGGGCTCGCGGGAGCGTTGGCTCTCGGGGTCGAACGGGCGGATGGAGTCCACCTCGTCATCGAAGAAGTCGATGCGATAGGGGTGGTTGCTGCCCATGGGGAAGAGGTCGAGCAGGGAGCCGCGGGCGGCGAACTCGCCATGTTCGAGCACCTGATCCACCGCCACATAACCCGCCGTGGCCAGGCGACTCCTCAGCTGCTGCAGATTGAGGCGCTGGCCGCTTTTGACCATCAGGCTGTATTTGTCGAGATACGCCTGGGGGGCGCAGCGCAGCATCAGGGTGGAGATGGGGACGATGAGGGCGCCCCGCTGCATCTGCGGCAGCTGATAGAGGGCCTCGAGCCGCTGGGAGATGATGTCCTGATGGGGGGAGAAGGTGTCGTAGGGCAGGGTCTCCCAGTCCGGGAACAGCAGCACGGGGCAGGGGGCATCGCCTTCCTGGGCCAGCAGGTAGCGCAGCTCCTGCTCCAGGCGCAGGGCGCTCGGGGTGTCGGCGGTGACCAGCAGGGTCGGGCCCGTGCTGCTGCGGGTGAGTTCGGCGGCCACCAGGGCCAGGGCGCTGCCATGGAGCTGGCCGAGGGTGCTCTTTTGACCCGCGGTGGCGGGCAGCTGGGGTAGGGTTAGGGATCTCATCACTCTTCGTCTTGAACCTTGTTCCGTTTGCACCTGGGCGCCGGGGGCGCGGTGCCGGGATCAGCCGATCGGACTGAGGTCGCGACCGGCTGGCGGGGGTTGCTAGCCCAGTCGTTCCTGGGCGCGGGCCTTGAGCTGGCGCGACTGGACGTGGAGGCTGGCTCGCACCAGCAGCTCGCGGTCTTCCTCGCGGATGCGGACATAGTCGAGGCCCACATGCTGGCCATGCTCGCCGGCCGTGACCTCCCGGACCCGGGCGTAGCAGTAGACGGCGGCGGCCTCGTCGCGCAGGAAGATCTTGAGGCGCACCAGCTGGCCCTGGGTGGGGGCCTGGCCATGCCCCTCTGCCGGATGCAGGTAGCTGAGCTGGCCCGCGCCGAAGGTCAGGGTATGAAAGCGCTGCTCAGGGTGATCCTGGGCCGCCAGCACATAGCTCATGATCATGTCTATCTTGCGGGACTGCTGGTTGATGATCTCCACCAGATCCTGCACGGCATCGCTCTGGTTGCGAATGAGCCGGGTGGCGGCCATGTCGACGGTGCTGATGGCACTGGCGATGCGAAAGGGTTCGGGCAGTTCCGCCTCCAGGGCCTGTTCGCTCGGCAAGGGGTAGTCGCTAGGCAGGGGGATCACATTGACCGGCGTGGCATGGGTGACGCTGAAGAACTGTTCCTGCATGTAGGCTATCCCTTGTGTTCATGGATAAGTGTTCATGGATAAGTGTTCATGGATACGTTGCCATGAACAGGTGGTCATGGCGATGGACGCCGGGTCGCTATCTCCGGTTCGGGCCTGGTTCGGGCCAGTGTCAGCCGGGCGGCGCCGAGGGGCGTCAGGTGCGGCCCTTGGCGCCACTCGCCTGCTTGGCGAGGTCGGTACTTCCCGTTCGGCCTGCCCGCTTGCCGACGGGGGCAGACAGGGGGCCATGGCCGTGGCCGGGCGCCTCCCTCGGCATCCTGTGGCGCAGCAACGCGGCTTGCGTTGAGGCGTCAACAGACCCTATTATCCGGCATCTTATTTTGTTGGCAACGTAGATATCCTTGAAGACTGGACTTTTTCAGCCCCTTTCGCTGGCCATCGGCCTGCGTTATGCAGGGTCACGGCGCAGTAATCGCTTCGTCTCCTTCATCTCCCTGTTCTCCACCTTTGGCATCGCCATCGGGGTCGCCGCCCTGATGGTGGTGATCTCCGTCATGAACGGCTTCGAGGGGCAGCTCAAGGGACGCATCCTGGGGGTCATCCCCCATGTGGTACTGACGAATCAGGCTGGCCGCATCGAGGCCCATCCCGACGGTCTGCCCGACCTTGCCACGCTGCCCCATGTGGTCGCCACGGCCCCCATGCTCGACAGCGAAGGCATGCTGCAAAGCCCGGGTCAGCTGACCGGGGTGAGCGTGCAGGGCATCGATCCCGCGCTCTGGCCGAAAGAGGACATTCTGCACTCCCAGATGCTGGGGGGACGGCTCGACTCCCTCAAGGGCGGGGAGTACCAGATAGTGCTGGGGCAGGGGGTGGCGCGCCGTCTCGGCGTGGGGCTGGGGGATCCTGTGCGTCTCATCCTGACCGAGGCGACCCGCTTCACCCCCTTTGGCCGGGTCCCGGCCCAGCGCATCTTCACCGTCTCCGGCATCTTCGGGGTGGGCGCCGACGTGGACGATCAAATCGCCCTGATCGCCCTCGCGGATGCCCAGCGCCTGCTGCGCCTGCCCCCCGAGACCATCGGCGGCCTGCGGCTGTGGCTCGATGATCCCTTCGCCGCCGACGCCGTGATCAAGACCCCCTTGCCCGCAGGTTATCAGTGGCAGGATTGGCGCCGCGAGCGTGGCGAGCTGTTCCAGGCCGTGGCCATGGAGAAGCGCATGATGGGGCTGATGCTGGTGCTCATCATCGCGGTGGCTACCTTCAATATTCTCTCCGCCCTGGTGATGGTGGTGACCGACAAGGAAGGGGAGGTGGCCATACTGCGCACCATGGGCATGAACGAGGCCGGTATCGTCAAGATCTTCATGGTGCTCGGCGCCTCCAGCGGGGTGATCGGCGCCCTGTTTGGTGCCCTGGCCGGGCTGGCCCTGACCCTGGGGCTGAATCCCCTGCTCAATGGGCTTGGGCTCAATCTTTATATGGCGGCGGGGGGCAGTGGCCTGCCGGTCATCGTCGAGCCGGTCCAGGTCGTGACCATCTTGCTGGGCGCCGTGCTGCTGAGCTTCAGTGCCACCCTCTACCCGGCGGCCCGTGCGGCCCGGGTGAAACCGGCGGAGGCACTGCGTTATGAATGATTCATCTTCTGTTGTTACTGGTGCAAGTGGAGCCCCTTTTATGAATGACCCCCAGTCCCGTGAGCCTCTGCTGCGTTGTCAGGCGTTGAATCATGTCTATCAGGAGGGCGAACTGCAGACCCAGGTGCTCAAGGGGATCGATCTCAGTGTCGCCCCCGGCGAGATGCTGGCGGTGGTGGGCAGCTCGGGGTCGGGCAAGACCACCCTGCTGCACCTGATGGGGGCGCTGGACAACCCCTCCAGCGGCGCCGTGCTGTTCAAGGGGCAGGATATCCACCGCTGGGACAGCCGCACCCAGGCCCGTTTTCGCAATCAGGAGCTGGGGTTCGTCTATCAGTTCCACCACCTGCTCGCCGAGTTCACCGCCCTGGAGAACACCGCCATGCCGCTGCTCATCGCCGGTGAGTCGGTCGCCAGCGCCACCGAGAAGGCGAGCAAGATGCTGGGGCGGGTGGGGCTCTCCCATCGCCTCCATCACCGCCCCTCCGAGCTCTCCGGTGGCGAGCGTCAGCGGGTGGCCATCGCCCGGGCCCTGGTCAATGAGCCCAGCCTGGTGCTGGCGGACGAGCCCACCGGCAACCTGGATCATGCCAGCGCCACCGCCGTCTACGAGCTTCTGTGCGAGCTCAACCGCGAGCTGGGCACGGCCTTTGTGGTGGTGACCCATGACTTGAGTCTGGCCGCCAAGCTCCATCGCCGGGTGACCCTGGTGAGCGGCATCATGGCGGAGGTCGCCTGATGTTCAAGCCGCTGCCCCTGTTTCTGGGCCTGCGTTACAGCCGCTCCCGCCGTCGCAACGGCTTCATCGCCTTCATCTCCGCCTCCTCCCTCATCGGTATCGCCCTCGGGGTGATGGCGCTGATCCTGGGGCTCTCGGCCATGAACGGCTTCGAACGGGAGCTCAAGGACAGGGTGCTCTCCGTCATCCCCCACGGGGAGCTGGACGCGGTGGAGAGGCCGCTTCCCGACTGGCCGAGGCTCAGAGACTACCTGTTGGCCCAGCCCGGCATCGAGGCCGCCGCCCCCGTCATTCGCCTCAACGGCCTGCTCGAACATGGCAGCGCCCTCAAGGGGGTGCAGCTGCGCGCCGTCCTGCCCGAGCTCGAGGCCAATCTCTCCGATGCCGGCAGCTTCATGACGGGGCGGGGCTTTCGCGAACTCAAGGGCGGTGAGCGGGGGGTGATCCTCGGCAAGGCCATCGCCGACAAGCTGGGGGTGGGGATCGGCGATCCGGTCGCCATCCTGCTGCCCCAGGGTGGGGATGCGACGGGGATCAAGAATCCCAGGCGCGAGGCGCTGCACGTGGTGGGCCTGCTCGAACTCGGCGGCCAGCTCGACGGCCTGCTCGGCTTCATGCACCTGGAAGATGCCCAGGCCATCACCGCCATGGGCAAGGATGTGGAGGGCTTCAGCCTCAAGGTGGACGATGTGCTCAAGGCGCAGTCCATCACGGTGGCCGCCGCGCAGCAATTCCCCCATCACGTCTATATCCGCAGCTGGATGAACAGCCAGGGCTACCTCTATCAGGACATCCAGATGGTGCGCACCGTCATGTACGTGGTGATGCTGATGGTGGTGGCGGTGGCCTGTTTCAACATCGTCTCCACCCTGGTGATGGCGGTGAACGAGAAGCGCAGCGAGATCGCCATCTTGAAGACCATGGGGGCGAGCCCGGGCCAGATCCGGCTCACCTTCGTCATCCAGGGCATGGTGAACGGGGTGGCGGGGGCTCTGCTTGGCGCCCTGCTCGGCGGCCTGTTGTCGAGCAGGCTGACCCAGATCCTGGGCGCCATCGAGGGGGTGATCGGCCATCGCTTCCTCAATCCGGATATCTACTTCATCGACTTCCTGCCCACCGAGCTCCATGGCCAGGACGTGGTCATCGTCACCGGCGCGGCCATCCTGATGAGCCTGGCGGCCACCCTCTACCCCGCCTGGCGGGCGAGCGGTCTGGTGCCCTCCCGGGAGCTGGGTCACTGATCCGAGGGCCAGGTTTGCCAAGCCTGGCAATATGCTGAAAAAGAAGGACCCGCCGGTGCAACCGGCGGGTCCTTCTGTCTTCTGGCCATTCGGACTGGCTCAGTGGGCGTTGAGCTCGTCGAGGGGCAGGGAGAAGCTGGCCACGAACACGTCGATGAAGTAGCGCATGGCCGGGCTCATGCGCGCTTCCAGCATGGCTTCGAGGCGTTTCCTGGCCGGCTCGAACTCCCGGTTGCCCGCATTGATCTCCTCCAGACACTTGGTATAGGCGCACAGGGTGTCGGCGTCCTTGACCAGCCGGGCGAGGGCGTCGTCCTGGGCGCCGGAGTCGAGCAGGGGACGATAATCCTCCACCAGTTCCGCCGGCAGGAGCGCCAGCAGGCGTTGCTCGGCGGCTAACTCTATCTTCTTGTATTCTCGTGCAATTTCAGGATTGAAATACTTGACCGGGGTGGGCAGGTCCCCGGTCAGCACCTCGCTGCTGTCGTGGTAGAGGGCCATGACGGCGGCGCGATCCGCATCGACGGTTCCACCGAACAAGCGGTTATGGATGAGCCCCAGGGCATGGGCCACCATGGCGACCTGCAGGCTGTGCTCGGCGATGTTCTCCGGCTGGACATTGCGCATCAGCGGCCAGCGGTAGATGAGCTTCATGCGGGAGAGGTTGGCGAAGAAGTGGCTGGGCAGCATGGTGACCTCACAAGAGAGATGAAACGGATAATGAAAAGGGCAGACCTCAGTCTGCCCTTTTTTTCCCAACACGGCACCTGCCGGGATCAGCGGATATAACGGCCGGATTCGGCCTCCTGATTGGTGACCACCATCTGACCGATGGGGGCCAGGGCAATCAGTGCCAGCTTGAGGTGCTGGATGCCGAACGGAATGCCGATGATGGTGACGAAGCAGGCCAGGGCCGAGGCGATATGGCCGATGGCCAGCCAGATGCCGATCACCAGGAACCAGAGGACATTGCCTATCATCCCGAGCGCGCCCGTGCCTATGTCGCCCTGGCCCGTCATGCTCTTGCGGCTCACCGCCTGCTTGCCGAACGGGAAGAAGGTGAAGGTGCCGATGACAAAGCAGGAGCGGCCCCAGGGAATGCCGATGAGGGAGACGAAGCAGAGCAATCCCGCCAGCCACCAGGCCAGTCCCATGATGACACCGCCGAGCAGGAACCACAGCAGGTTGAACACAAAACGAAAGAAACTCATCAGTTTGACTCCAGAACCAGATAGTTTGCCACCATAGCCGCGCGGGGCAGGGGACGCAATATGTGAATGCGGCTCCCCTTGCCCCTACGGACAGCCATGGTCGCAGCCGGGCCCGCTCGATGCCTTTTTTATGTCCTTGACGCAAAAAAACCGGACCGAGCCCAAATTATTGGCCCCTTTGCCCTTGAAGTCGGCATCCGGGCGCCCCATATCGGTCACAGAATTGCACGATTTGCCTCTCCCGAGCGCTGTTTTGCGCCGCGAAGGGCACGGATGTGGGGCTCTGCGGCTCGACGCGACCAAAGTGCGCCGCTATAATGTCGCGTCATATTTTCTCATCACAAAGACAGTCGTTGTCTTTATAAACAGGAAGACTCCGGGTCTCGACCCAGGGGCAATAAAGGGTCAGCACACAGTGCTGAGTTGAACGAGGTAAAAGAATGCAAGTTTCTGTAGAGACAACCCAAGGTCTGGAACGCCGTCTTACCATCACTGTACCGGCTGCCACCGTTGATGCCGCCGTGCGTAAAGAATTGAATGGCCTGGCCAAGACCCGTCGCATCGACGGTTTCCGTCCTGGCAAGGCTCCGGTTGCCATCATCAAGAAGATGTTCGGCGCCATGGCCCATGCCCGCGTTGCCGACGACATGATGCAGAGCAACTTCATCAAGGCCATCATCGAGAACAAACTGAGCCCGGCCGGTGCCCCGACCATGGATCCGAAAGAGATCAAAGAAGGCCAGGATTTCGAGTTCACCGCCACCTTCGAAGTGTACCCCGAGTTCGAAGTCGCCGGCCTGGAGTCCATCAAGGTCGAGAAGCCGGTTGCCTCCGTCAAGGACGAAGACCTGGCCAACATGATCGAGACCCTGCGCAAGCAGCACGCGACCTGGTCCGAGTCTGACACCGCTGCCGCTGCCGGCATGCGTGTGACCATGGACTTCGTCGGTTCCATCGACGGTGAAGAGTTCGACGGCGGCAAGGCCGAGGGCTTCACTCTGGAACTGGGCGCTGGCCGCATGATCCCGGGCTTCGAAGACGCCATCCTCGGCAAGAAAGCCGGTGACGAATTCAGCATCGACGTGACCTTCCCGGCTGACTACCACGCCGAAGCCCTGAAGGGCAAGGCGGCCAAGTTTGCCTCCAAGCTGAACAAGGTTGAAGAGCAGGTCCTGCCCGAGCTGACCGAAGAGTTCGTCAAGCGTTTCGGTATCGAGAGCGGCAACGTGGAAGATCTGAAAGCCGAAGTGCGCAAGAACATGGAGCGCGAGCTGGCCCAGGCCCTGAAAAACAGCGTGAAAGAGCAGGTACTGAACGGCCTGGTTGAAGCCAACCAGATCGATCTGCCCAAGGCTGCCGTCGAGCAAGAGATCGACACCCTGCGTCAGCAGGCGCTGCAGCGCTTCGGTGGCTTCCAGGGCGGCAACGCGCCCGAGCTGCCGGCCGAGCTGTTCCAGGCCCAGGCCGAGCGCCGTGTTCGCGTCGGTCTGCTGCTGGGTGATGTCATCCGCACCAACGAGATCAAGGCCGACGACGCCCGTGTGACCGCACTGATCGAAGCCATGGCCACCGCCTACGAAGATCCGAAGGAAGTGATCGAGTACTACCAGAAGAACGAGCAGATGCTGAACGGCGTTCGCAACCTGGCGGTAGAAGATCAAGCCATCGACCTGATCCTGTCCAAGGCGCAAGTGACCGAAAAAGAAGTGGCCTTTGACGACGTGATCAACAAGTCCGGCGCCGCTGCCTAAGAACATTTGACTTAAGGTCAAAACTGTTAAGTATAATGGCTCGTGTGATGTCCACCCGGGCCATTTTATTTTAGGGACAATGCCTTATGTACAAAAACTATAACGACGTGACAGATTCTCCCCGTAATGCCCTGATCCCCATGGTGGTCGAGCAGACCGCCAAGGGAGAGCGTTCATACGATATCTATTCCCGTCTGCTCAAAGAGCGGGTGATCTTCCTGACCGGTCAGGTCGAGGATCACATGGCCAACCTGGTGGTGGCCCAGCTGCTGTTTCTGGAGTCCGAGAGCCCGGATAAAGACATCTCCATCTATATCAACTCCCCGGGCGGCGCCGTGACCGCAGGCATGTCCATCTATGACACCATGCAGTTCATCAAGCCGGACGTGAGCACAGTGTGCATGGGGCAGGCCTGCTCCATGGGCGCCTTCCTGCTGGCTGGCGGTGCCAAGGGCAAGCGTTTCTGCCTGCCCAACGCCCGGGTGATGATCCACCAGCCCCTGGGCGGCTTCCAGGGCCAGGCATCTGACATCCAGATCCATGCCCAGGAGATCCTGAAGATCAAGAATACCCTGAACGAGCGGCTGGCGTTCCACACCGGTCAGGACATGGCCACCATAGAGCGCGACACCGACCGTGACAACTTCATGTCGGCGGAGCAGGCGATGGCCTATGGCCTGGTGGACGGCGTGTTCAACCAGCGCGGCTAAGCAGGGTACACCGGTCTGTTATAAACTCAGCAGACCGATCATCCTCTATTGATACAACGAGGTTGCTGAATGACAGAGAAACGCAAGGGTGAGGGCGACAAGCTGCTCTACTGCTCTTTTTGCGGCAAAAGCCAGCATGAAGTGCGCAAGCTGATCGCTGGCCCTTCCGTCTACATATGCGATGAGTGTGTCGAGCTGTGCAACGACATCATCCGCGAAGAGATCCGCGAGATCTCGCCCAAGCGCGATGGCGATGCCCTGCCGACCCCTCACGAGATCCGCGCGCACCTGGATGACTATGTCATCGGTCAGGAGTATGCCAAGAAGGTATTGGCCGTGGCCGTCTACAACCACTACAAGCGTCTGCGCAACAGCGGCGATGGCAGTGGCGTCGAACTCGGCAAGTCCAATATTCTGCTGATTGGCCCGACCGGCAGCGGCAAGACCCTGCTGGCCGAGACCCTGGCCCGTCTGCTGGATGTGCCCTTCACCATGGCCGATGCCACTACGCTGACCGAAGCCGGTTACGTGGGCGAAGACGTGGAGAACATCATCCAGAAGCTGCTGCAAAAGTGCGACTACGACGTGGAGAAGGCCCAGCGTGGCATCGTCTACATCGATGAGATCGACAAGATCTCCCGCAAGTCGGACAACCCCTCCATCACCCGCGACGTGTCCGGGGAAGGGGTGCAGCAGGCCCTGCTCAAGCTGATCGAAGGCACCATCGCCTCCGTGCCGCCCCAGGGCGGTCGCAAGCACCCGCAGCAGGAGTTCTTGCAGGTCGATACCTCCAAGATCCTCTTCATCTGTGGCGGTGCCTTTGCCGGCCTGGACAAGGTGATCGAGCAGCGCTCCAGCAAGGGGGCCGGGATCGGCTTTGGCGCCGAGGTGAAGTCCAAGGACGCCATGGCGACCTTGAGCGAAACCTTCGCCAAGGTGGAGCCGGAAGATCTCATCAAATACGGTCTGATCCCCGAGTTCATTGGCCGTCTGCCGGTGGTGGCGACCCTGACCGAGCTGGACGAGGCTGCCCTCATCCAGATCCTGAAAGAGCCGAAAAATGCGCTGACCAAGCAATATGCCGCGCTGTTCGATCTGGAAGGGGTGGAGCTGGAGTTCCGTGACGACGCCCTCAATGCCATTGCCCGCAAGGCGATGGAGCGCAAGACCGGTGCCCGTGGCCTGAGATCCATCGTCGAAGCCGTGCTGCTCGATACCATGTATGACCTGCCGTCCCTGGACGGGGTCAGCAAGGTGGTGATCGACGAGACGGTGATCAAGGGCGATTCCGCGCCCCTGATGATCTACGAAAATAATGATACCCAGGCGGCTGCATCCGAGTAACAGACTGATTTTTAATCAGATGAAAGGGGCTTTTTGCCCCTTTCTTGCTTTTTACGGCCAAGGCGATTGAATCTCATCTTTACGCCCCCATATACTCAGCCAAGCGCTTTGCCAACGGTATAACAAGCCGAGAGGACATATATGAACCTAGAGCGTTCAGAACGCATCGAGATTCCCGTCCTGCCTCTTCGTGACGTGGTGGTCTATCCCCACATGGTCATTCCACTCTTCGTGGGGCGGGAAAAATCCATTCGCTGTCTTGAAGCGGCCATGGAGCAAGACAAAAAAGTCCTGCTCATTGCCCAGAAGGATGCGTCAACCGATGAGCCAACCGTCGAGGAGATCTTCTCGGTCGGGACTGTGGCCAACATATTGCAGATGCTCAAGCTGCCCGACGGCACCGTCAAGGTGCTGGTGGAAGGTGGCCAGCGTGCCCGCCTCGAGCGGATGATCGACGATCACGACTTCTTCGTGGGGGAGGCCGAGTACATCGCCTCTACCCCGATAGCGGAGCAGGATCAGGAGGTGCTGGTACGCTCCGCCATCGGTCAGTTCGAAGGTTACATCAAGCTCAACAAGAAGATCCCGCCCGAGGTGCTCACCTCGATCTCGGCGATCGACGACGCGGCGCGCCTGGCTGACACCATGGCGGCCCACATGCCGCTCAAGCTCGAAGACAAGCAGAAGGTGCTGGAAATCGCCTCCGTGTCCGAGCGCATCGAGTTTCTGATGGCCATGATGGAGTCGGAGATTGACCTGCTGCAGGTCGAGAAACGCATCCGCTCCCGGGTCAAGAAGCAGATGGAGAAGAGCCAGCGGGAGTATTACCTCAACGAGCAGATGAAGGCCATCCAGAAAGAGCTGGGTGAGCTGGAAGACTCGCCCGATGAGTTCGAGGCCCTCAGTCGCAAGATTGAAGAGGCGGGCATGCCCGCCGATGCCCATGACAAGGCCCAGGCCGAACTCGCCAAGCTCAAGATGATGTCACCCATGTCGGCGGAAGCCACCGTGGTGCGCAGCTACGTCGACTGGATGGTGCAGGTGCCCTGGCGTGCCCGCTCCAAAGTCAAGAAGGACCTTGGTAAGGCGCAAGAGGTGCTGGACGCGGATCACTATGGCCTGGAGAAGGTCAAGGATCGCATCCTCGAGTATCTGGCGGTGCAGGCGCGGGTCAACAAGCTCAAGGGCCCCATCCTCTGTCTGGTCGGCCCTCCCGGTGTGGGCAAGACCTCGCTGGGTCAGTCCATCGCCAAGGCCACCGGTCGCAAGTATGTGCGCATGGCGCTGGGCGGGGTGCGTGACGAGGCGGAGATCCGCGGTCACCGCCGTACCTATATCGGCTCCATGCCCGGCAAGCTCATCCAGAAGATGGCGAAAGTCGGGGTGAAGAACCCGCTGTTTCTGCTCGACGAGATCGACAAGATGAGCTCGGACATGCGTGGCGATCCCGCCTCCGCCCTGCTGGAAGTGCTGGATCCCGAGCAGAACAACAGCTTCAACGATCACTATCTGGAAGTGGATTATGACCTGTCGGACGTGATGTTCGTGGCCACCTCCAACTCCATGAACATCCCGGGTCCGTTGCTGGATCGGATGGAAGTGATCCGTCTGTCCGGTTACACCGAGGACGAGAAGCTCAACATCGCCAAGCAGCACCTGGTGGCCAAGCAGATCCAGCGCAACGGTCTGAAGCCGGCGGAGATCACCATCGAAGACTCCGCGCTGGTTGGCGTCATTCGTTACTACACCCGGGAAGCCGGGGTGCGTAGCCTGGAGCGCGAGATCTCCAAGATCTGCCGCAAGGCGGTGAAGAAGATCCTGCTGGACAAGAGCATCAAGCAGGTGCTGGTCAATGGCGACAACCTCAAGGAGTTCCTGGGGGTACAGCGCTTCGACTACGGTAAGGCCACCGACCAGAACCAGATAGGCCAGGTGTGTGGTCTGGCGTGGACCGAGGTGGGGGGCGATCTGCTCACCATCGAGACCACCAACGTGCCGGGCAAGGGCAAGCTCACCTTCACCGGTTCCCTCGGTGACGTGATGCAGGAGTCCATCCAGGCCGCCATGACGGTGGTGCGGGCCCGGGCCGAGAAGCTGCGCATCAATGGCGACTTCTACGAGAAGCGCGACATCCACGTACACGTACCGGAAGGGGCGACCCCGAAAGACGGTCCGAGTGCCGGTATCGCCATGTGTACCGCCCTGGTCTCCAGCCTCACCGGCAACCCGGTGCGTGCCGACGTGGCCATGACGGGGGAGATCACCCTGCGTGGCGAAGTGCTGCCCATCGGCGGGCTCAAAGAGAAGCTGCTGGCGGCCCATCGCGGCGGCATCAAGCGGGTGCTGATCCCGAAAGAGAACGAGCGCGATCTCGAGGAGATCCCGGCCAACGTCAAACAAGACCTTGAAATCTATCCGGTTCGCTGGATTGACGAGGTGTTGGAACTGGCGTTGCAGGAGAATCCACAGGGGTTCGAACGCGTTTCTGTCGTATAAAAGTTGATGCGCCGCAAACTTGGCGCACATGGCCGGGGGTTAAGGCTTGCAAGCGCCGGATATCGGCAGTAGCCTTGACCCCCGTTCCGGTACTCATGATCGGTCGCAATGCGTGATGTGGCGCGGGTTTGCGCCATATTGTCACTTGCAACTGACCAGGAGGCTTGTTATAAAACCTCCACTTGTTGTGGCCAGGGAAATCAGCGCCGCAGCGATGTTCGATAAAAGGGGAATATAAGAGTGAATAAATCTCAACTGATTGACAAAATTGCAGACGGCGCCGATATCTCCAAAGCCGCCGCTGGCCGTGCGCTGGATGCTTTCATTGATGCAGTGGGTGAGGCCCTGAAAGAGGGTGACCAGGTTGCGCTGGTTGGCTTCGGTACCTTCGCCGTTCGTGAGCGCGCCGCTCGTTCCGGCCGCAACCCGCAAACTGGTGCGACCATCGAGATCGCCGCAGGCAAAGTGCCTGCCTTCAAGGCCGGCAAGGCCCTGAAAGACGCTGTCAACTGAGTCGGTTGCTGATCCTGTCGGCTCCGTCCTTGGTCGCAGACCAGACAAAGTGAGAGGGCTCTCCCTCATACTGATTGACCAAGGCGCATCGCAATCGGTGCGCCTTTTCATTATTCATGCCCATCGAGTACGGGAGCATAAGTACACACATGATGTTGGATAAACTACGGGAAGGGGCGCAGGGCACGGTAGCCAAGGTAATACTGGGGCTCATCATCCTCTCCTTCGCCTTGGCCGGGGTAGGCAGCTACCTCAATGGCCCGGCTCGCAGCGCCCCCGCCACCGTCAATGGCATTGAAATCAGCCAGCAAGCGCTGGAAAACGCCTATCGCAACGAGCGTGCTCGCATGGAATCCCAGATGGGGGACGCCTTCAACCAGCTGGCCGCCAACCCGGATTACATGAAGCAGTTCCGCCGCACCGTGCTTGACCGGCTGATCGACCAGGCGCTGGTAGACGGCAAGGCCCGGGACCTGGGGCTGCGCGTCAGTGACGAGCAGATCAAGCAGGCCATCATCGCCATGCCGGAGTTTGCCGAGAACGGCCAGTTCAACAACGACCGCTACCTGCAGCTCATTCGTCGCGCCAACATGACCCCGGAGATGTTCCGCGACTCCCTGCGCCAGGACATGGTGCGCCAGCAACTGGTTGGCGCCCTGCTCGGCACCGAATTCGCCCTCAAGGGCGAGGCGGAGCAGCTGGACAAGCTCTACAACCAGACCCGGGATCTGCGTCTGGTGCGCCTGGCCGCCGATCGCTACCAGGGCGAGGTCAAGGTGAGCGATGAAGAGGTGGAGCAGTTCTACAAGAGCAATGCCCCCCGCTTCATGAACGACGAGCAGGTCAAGGTCGATTACCTGCTGCTCGATGCCGCCACCATGGGCAAAGAGATCAAGGTGACCGAGCAGGAGGCCCGCGACTACTACGATCAGCACCAGGACTTGTTCCAGCGTGCCGAGCGTCGCCAGGTGGCCCATATCCTGATCCCCTTTGACAAGGATGAAAAGGCCGCCGAGCAGAAAGCCGAGGCCGTGTTGGCCAAGGCCAAGGCGGGTGACGATTTCGCCGCGCTGGCCAAGGCCAACTCCTCCGACACCTTCTCCGCCAAGAAGGGCGGCGAGCTGGACTGGTTCGAGAAGGGAGTCATGGATCCTGCCTTCGAACAGGCTGCCTTCGCCCTGAAGCAGGCAGGGGATCTCTCCAACCTGGTGAAGAGCCCGTTCGGCTTTCACATCATCAAGCTGATCGGGGTCGAGCCTGCCAAGACCAAGCCGTTCAGCGACGTGATGAGTGACACCATCGCCCGTCTGCAGGCAGACAAGGCGAAGGAGCAGTTCTTCAACCTGCAGCAGACCATGGCCGACACCAGCTTCGAGAACCCGGACTCCCTGGACATGACAGCGGATGCCCTGGGTCTCAAGGTGCAATCCGTCGACTACTTCAGCCAGGGCGATGCGCCGGCGCCGCTCAACGATGGCAAGGTGCTCAGCGCCGCCTTCTCGGAGCAGCTGCGCGACGAGAACACCAACTCGGACGTGATCGAACTGGGTGACGGCAAGGCGCTGGTGCTCCATGTGACCGGTTACCAGCCCAAGGCGGTCAAGCCCCTGGCCGAGGTGAAGGATCAGGTCGTTGCCGCCATCACCCACGACAAGGCGAGCGAGATCGCCCGTGGCAAGGCCCAGGGCCTGCTCGAGCAGATCAAGGCCGGGGATGACATCCGCGCCGAACTGGCTGCACTCGGCCTCGAGATAGAGACCCACCAGGGGGTGGCCCGTTTCGCCCAGGATCTGGATCAGTCCCTGCTGGCCGATGCCTTCCGTCTGCCCCATCCGGTCGACGGCAAGCCGAGCGTGGATCTGGTGTCCGAGGCCAATGGTGACAGGGTCATCGTCGCCCTGGACAAGGTCAATGTGCCCAAGGAAGCATCCCAGATGCTGACCATGCTGCAAGGGCAGCTGGGTCAGGGCAAGGCCCAGGCGAGCTATCAGTCCCTGGTCGAGGCGCTGCGCAAGTCCGCCAAGATCGAGTACTTCGCCGATGCCGAGGCCACGGTGGAGTGATCTCCCCCAGGCAGTGAATGACGAGGGCCCGCAATCGCGGGCCCTTTTTCATGGCGCTGGCGCACGGAAATAAAAAGAGGAGGCTGGCATGGCGCCAGCCTCCTCTCCTGTCTCATGGGCAAGGCATGGACTAGATGGCCAGGTACTCCAGCTCGACCCCGCCCAGGGCCTTGAGCACGGATCTGGCCGCATCCTGCTGGCTGATCTGGCCCTTGCCGTTCTCCACCAGCACGGCCCGGCGCAACTGGCCGAGATCGGCGCCATTGAGCACGGCGTGGGCACAGGCCATCTGCATGGGGGGGAGGCTGGGGTTGAAGGCGGCGTTTTCGGCGTAGCGGCCGCAGAAGGTACGGCCGTCGGCAAACGCCAGGGCCACGGCGGCATAGCCCTGGCTGTAGGGGGCATAGCTCTGGCGGGCGGCGGCCAGGGCGGCGCACACCAGGGGATCCTCGCTGGTGAAGGGCAGATCATGGTGCTGCGGGCTCATCAGGGCATCTGTGATGTCGAGGTCTGCCGGACCGAACGAGTGGGGCAGGAAGGCCTGCAATGTGCTGATGTCGTCCGGCAGGGAGACCTTGAGCACCTTGGCGGTGCTCAGCTCGTTCATGAACTGGCGGCAGTGGCCGCAGGGGGTGTAGTTGACCGTGATCTCCGAGATGCCGGTCTCGCCGCCGAGCCAGGCGTTGGAGATGGCGGATTGCTCGGCGTGGACCGAGTGGAACAGGCCTTGACCGGCGAATTCCATGTTGGCTCCCAGATACCAGTGACCGCTGAGGCCGCAGGCGATGGCGCCGACGAAGAACTGGGAGATGGGGGCGACCGAGCAGGCGGCGGCCAGGGGCAGCAGGGCGAGGCGCAGCTCACGCTCGCCAAGCCGGGTGGCATCCATCAGTTGCTGGATCTGTGCCGGGCTGAAGCTGGCGGAAAAATCGTCGCCGAGCATGGGGGTCACGGCGGCGCTCAGGTCCGCCGGCAGGCTGTCGAGTGTCTTGGCAAAGCGGGGATGCATCTATCTGTCCTCATGGGCCAATTGGGAGGACATTGTAGGGAGTGACTCAGCCGATTTGTGTGAACTGGCTCACAGCCTGACTGCGCTGTGTCGGCCACGCCCGAAGGGAAACGTTTGCCCTTGTCGCCCCCTGTCTGGCGGCGGACCATGGTGTCGCTCATGGCGTCATCCATGGGCGCGCGGGGCAGGGGATGGCGCCCCGATGACGGCGTCATGGGGCTCAGGGGATCAGCCAGTGATAGAGGGCGAACAGCAGCGGCGCCACGGCGGCGGTGAGTATGCCGCACATCACCATGGCCAGCGAGGCGAAGGCCCCCTGGCTTATCCCCCGCTCGGCGGAGGCGGCGGTACCGATGGCATGGGCGCAGGCCCCCATGGCGAGCCCCTGGGCCTCGGGGTCGGTCACCCGCAGCAACCTGAGCAGGGGGTAGCCAATCAGGGCGCCCGTGATGCCCACCACCACCACCACGGCCGCCGCGATGGCAGGGATGCCGCCGATGGACTGGCTGACGCTCATGGCCAGCGGCGTGGTGATGGACTTGGTGGAGAGGGAGGCGAGTAGGGCGGGATCCGCCCCCAGCCAGTGGCCTATGGCCAAGGTGGTGCAGACCGAGATCAGGACGGAGGCCAGGGTGCAGATCAATATGGGCTTGAGCCTGGCCTGGATCTGGCGCGCCTGCTGGTAGAGGGGCAGGGCCAGGGCCACCACGGCGGGCTCCAGCAGGGCCGTGATGGGGCGAGTACCGCTCTCGTACTCCGCCAGGGGCAGATCCAGCCAGAGCAGCAGGCCGATGATCACGGCCGTGGGCACCAGCACCGGATTGATGATGGGCCAGGGCAGCTTGCGGTAGAGGGCACGGGTCAGGAAATAGAGCGCCAGGGTGAGGGGCAGTGCCAGCCAGATCATGGTTTCATCTCCCGGTTCATGCGTTGATAGAGACGGCCGACCACGGCCAGGATCAGCACTATGCCGACGACGACGCACAGCAAGATGATCTCGATGGATTGACGCAGGGGCTCGAGCCAGGCCACCAGGCCGACGGCGACCGGCACGAACAAGACCCCCATGTGGCGCAGCAGCAGGCCTGCGCTTTGCTCGACCCAGTGCAGCTTGACGAGTTGCAGGGAGAGCAGCACGAACAGGATGAGCAGACCCAGTATGCTGCCGGGGAAGGCGAAGGGCAGCAGGGCCACGATGGCCTTGCCTGCCAACAGACAGGCGAGGATGACCATGAAGTCGCGAAGGTAGATCAAGGTGCGTCGAACCAGCACAAGAGCCTCGTTGAATAGCTGTGAGCGGGTTCGCAGTTTATCAGAGTGACGGGGTAACAGGACAGGGCCAACTGGCCCATCACAGCCCATGGGGATGACCTGAACGACTCAGGCTCCTGCGGGAGCTTGAGTGCCCTGATGGTGGCATGGATTCAGTAGCGCCACTCGATCCCCATGGCGTAATTGGCCTGGCCATATCCAGGGATCTGGTTGGTGGAGGCGAGGGCCTTGAAGGTGAGCAGAGGGCTGAGGGGGATGCCAAGGCCCATGCCGACCGCTATCTGATCGTTGGGGTTGCCTATCATGTCCGCCCGCAGCATGCGGTAGAGGGAGAGATCCTGGCTCATGTGGACATAGCTTTGGGAGGCTAGGTTGTAGAGCTGGCCGAATACCTCCAGCTGGAACCCGGCCTGGGGGGTGATGACGATGGGCAGGCCGGCAAACTTGTAGAGATCCGAATAACTGAAATAGCTGTTGGTGATGGCCGGGGTGAAATCCGTCTTGCGGTAGAGGGCGTTGAAGCTCTCCTGCATCAGCAGATAACTCTGGCGCGGCAACTGCAACAGGTAGTCCGGCAGCTCGAAGCGGGGAGAGGCGAGGGCCGCGGGGGTCAATAGGGTCAGGCCAAGCAGGTTGGCGCAGAGCAGGTTGGCGCGCATCTTCTATCTGTTATCCCTCAAGGGCTCTGGCCCCGGCTGATCACGACCTACCGGCATTATGGCGCCAGCAGGCCGCATTCACAGGGGTTTAACTGTGAAACTTGTCACAAGTTACAGATTTTCAAGGTAGTGATAGAGGGACTTCAGGATGGCAAAGTTCCGATCGTTCCCCTGATTCTGCTCCGCCAGCGCCTCGAGGCGGGGCACATAGTCCGGCAGGCGGCGGCTGAAGTAGTCGCTGCAGTGCAGGCGCCAGCGCTTCTGCTCCGCTTCGCTCAAGGTATGGGGCCAGTTGCGGGCGCGGTAGCGAAACAGCATCTCCGGCAGGCGCGGGTCGCTGAAGGCAAACTCCCGCTCCCCCAGCAGATCCGCCGGGGTGGCGCGCACCAGATCCAGGGTGGACTTGTCGCCGTGGCCAAAGAAACCGGCGTAGAGCTGGGTATCGGGATCGCCGTCGTTGCTGCCGGCAAACTCCTGATTGAACACCTCCACCAGTTTCTCCCGCACCTCGGGGTGGGCTCGCAGCAGATCCAGGCTCTTGCGGCACTGCTCCCTGTCGATGCCAAGCTGATCGGCCCGCTCCGGCGTCAGGGTGGCGGCCGGCGCCAGCACCGGGCACTTGTTGATGTGCACCAGCTTGACCGGAATACCGGCCAGCTCCCCGAGATCCTCTTTTTTGGTGTAGAGGCGTTCCCTGATCTCCTCGCTGGTGAGCTCGATGAGGGGGGTGGGGTCGCGGGTCAGATCCACCATGATCACCGCGTTCTGGTTGCTGGGGTGCCAGGCGAGCGGCGACACCCAGCTCGCACACCCCTGCCAGGGGGAGAACATGCCGGAGACGTGGACCAGGGGCTTCATGGTCACCACGTCGATGAGGGCCTTCACCTTGTTCTTGTTGCGCAGGGCAAACAGGTAGTCAAACAGCTTGGGCTGGGCTTTCTTGACCAGCTTGGCCATCTCTATGGTGGCCAGCACGTCCGAGAGCGCATCGTGGGCGTTGGCGTGGGCCACGCCGTTGGCCACCGTCAGCTTCTCCAGCCGAAAGCTCGGCTTGCCCTCGTCGTCGAAGGCCCAGGTTATCCCCTCCGGGCGCAGGGCGTAGCAGGCCCGCAGCATGTCGAGGATATCCCAGCGGGAGTTGCCGTTCTGCCAGGCGTAGGCGTAGGGGTCGTAGAAGTTGCGATACAGGGTGTAGCGGGTCACCTCGTCATCGAAGCGAATGCTGTTGTAGCCCAGCACGCAGGTATCCGGCTTGGCAAACTCGCCATGGATCTGGGCGATGAAATCCGCCTCGCACAGCCCGTCCTTCATCGCCTTTTGCGGGGTGATCCCCGTGATGAGGCAAGCCTCCGGATCCGGCAGATAGTCTGCCGGCGGTTTGCAATAGATGATCAGGGGCTCGCCGATGACATTGAAATCGGCGTCGGTACGGATGCCGGCAAACTGCGCCGGTCTGTCCCGTGCCGGGCTGATGCCGAAGGTCTCGTAATCGTGGAAGTAGAAGGTGGCTTGTGTCATGGCTCTCTGTCGACGCAGGGGAAAACGGGGCCGCGAGGGCCTGGACCGCCAATGCTGGCACAGATGGGGAACCCACTGCAACGCTGCTGGCGCCTGGCGGGTGTGTCTGCCGCTTTATTGGCCGACCAGGCGTCTTGTTCGAGCCCCTGGTTGTCATTCGACTATGGTCTACTATGAGTTGGAATATCAAGTTGATAGCGTCTAATCAGGCTCGAGGGGAAACCATATGATCAATGGCATCATGACATGGGCGGCCTGCGGCCTGCTGCTGATGGCGAGTCAATCCCAGGCCCGGGAGCAGGCAGACGAGGTGCTCCTCACCGTCAGCGGCGCCGGGTGCTGTGGTGGGGCCGGGGTAGCCCATTACACGGCAGCCGATCTGGCGGCCCTGCCCCAGAGCGAGCTGGTGACCGCGACCCCCTGGACGCAAGGCAAGCACAGCTATCGCGGTGTCCTGTTCAAGACCCTGGCCGACAGCCTGGGGCTGCGGGCCGGTCAGTTCAAGGTGAGCGCCATCAATGACTACTGGACCCTGCTGCCCGGCGCCGATCTGGATGCCTATCCCGTGCTGCTGGCGACCGAGCAGGATGGCAAGGTCCTGACCCTGCGCAACAAGGGGCCAGTCTGGGTCGTCTATCCGCTGTCGGATCATCCCGAGCTGGATCGGGAGCAGTATCACAGCCAGATGGTGTGGCAGGTGAATCGCATCGAGGCGCAATGAGATGATGCGCGGCAAGTTTGTCTCCCTGACCTGTATTCTGGTGACCTTCGTGGGTGTCGCCTTCTGGTCGGCCTGGAGCTATGATCGCGCCTTCACCCAGTTGGTGCGCTACACCCAGCTCTCGGCCTGGTCCCTGGCCCAGCTTGAACTCGAGCTGCAAGGATTCCAGGAGGGCTTGACCCTCTATCGGAGCGGCCACCTCGACGGGCGTGAATTGAACAAGCGCTACGATCTGGCCTGGAACCGGCTCGATATCTTCCTCAACGGAGAGGAAGCGAGTGCCATCCGTGCCCGCTTTGGGGCGGCGGGCAAGGTGGGGCACATCTTTTCCCTCATCAGGCAGCATGAGCCGGACGTGGTGGCTCCGCACCGGGACTCTCCCGCCCTGGGTCAGCTGGCGGTGGGGCTCGGCGAGGCCATGCCGGCCATTCGCAGCCTCATGGTCGAGAACTTCACCGGCCCGAGCGCCATTCGTCAGCGGGCCTCGCTGCTGCAATCCAAACAAGACAATCTCTGGCTGCTCAGCGCCCTGCTGCTGGTGGGGCTGGTGATGCTCTACATGCTCTCCCGGGAGACCCGGCGCCATCAGTTTCTCGCCTGGAACGATCCCCTGACCCTGCTGCCCAATCGTGCCGCCTTCATTCGGCAACTGGAGCGGGAGGCGCGCCGCCACGGCAATCAGGGGCGTCCGCTCACCCTCTGCCTCATCGAGCTCAATCATTTCAAGGAGGTCAATGACAGCCTGGGCTATGCCAGCGGCGATGCCCTGCTGGTGAGGGTGGCCCGGGCCATGGAGGCCTTCATCGCCGGACGCGCCTACCTGGCGCGGATCGGCGGCGATGAGTTTGCCCTCTACTGCTTCGATCCGCTGGAGCCAGGGTGGCCGGACAGCCTGCTGGCGCACCTGCAGCAGCTGGTGTTCGAGGCGGATCCGGCCCACAGGGTCAAGGTGAGCATGGGGCTGAGTCAGAGCCAGGTCAGTCAGCATCAGGTCGAGGAGATCATGCTGTTTGCCGACATCGCCCTCGACAACGCCCGCCAGCAAGGGGGGCGCAGCCAGCTGTTCAATCAGGCCATGTTGAGCCGCTACGAGCGCAGTCGCCAACTGGCCGCCGAGCTGCGTGATCAGCTCAATGGGGCGGGGGCGGATCAGCTCAGCCTCCATTACCAGCCCATCATCAAGCGCGAGCGCCATGTCCTTGGTGCGGAGGCGCTGCTGCGCTGGCAGCATCCCGAGTATGGGTTCATCAATCCCGCGGACATAGTGAGCCTGGCCGATGACAATGGTCTGGGCGAGCGGCTGGGGGAGTGGATCTTCGATCGGGTCAACCGGGATCTGATGCCCATGGCGCCAGAGCGGTTGATGCAGCTGGAGGTCTCCATCAACCTCTCGGGCTCCATGTTCAACGAGGCGCTGCCCTCCCGGGTGGCGCGCATGCTGCTCGCCAGCCCCCTGTGCGCGGATCAGCTGATCCTGGAGTTGACGGAGACCATTGCCCTGGATGATCTCAAGCTGAGCCAGCACATTCTGAGCGCTTTGCAGCAGTTGAACGTGCGCATCGCCCTCGATGACTTCGGCACGGGATGGAGTTCGTTTTCCTATCTCAAGGAGCTCAACTTCAACAAGATCAAGATAGACAAGTCCTTCATCCAGCAGATAGACAGCCACCCCCGCCAGCAGCTGTTTGTCAGCAGCATCACGGATCTGGCGCACAAGTTGGGGGTTCCCGTGGTGGCCGAGGGGGTGGAGACGGCGGCCGAGCTGGCCGCGGTGTACGAGCTTGGCGCGGACGAGATCCAGGGCTATTTCTACGCCAGGCCCATGGCGGCGGTCGATTTTCGTGCCTTCTGCCAGCGTTACCTGGCCCATCAGCCCCAGGCCGTGGCACAGATGGGCTGACGCTCGCCCCCGCCTCGGGTATAGTCCTGCGCCAGGATATGCCTTGAGGAGTGCGAGATGAAATTCAGTCCCCTGCTGGACGACATGATGAAGGCCCTGCAGGTGCTGCCGGGCGTCGGCCCCAAGTCGGCCCAGCGCATGGCGTTTACCCTGCTGGAACGCGAGCGCAGCGGCGGCCTCAAGTTGGCCCAGCTGCTCTCCCGCGCCCTGACCGAGATAGGGCATTGCAGCCAGTGCCGCACCTTTACCGAGCAGGAGCGCTGCGAGATCTGCCAGAGCCCGAAGCGGGCCGAGAGCGGCATGCTGTGCGTGGTGGAGAGCCCGGCGGACGTGGCCGCCATCGAGCACACGGGCCAGTTCTCCGGCCGCTACTTCGTGCTGATGGGGCATCTGTCGCCCCTGGACGGTATCGGCCCCGAGGAGCTGGGGCTGGAGATCCTGGAGCGGCGCCTGAAAGAGGAGCAGATCCAGGAGCTGATCCTGGCCACCAACCCCACCATAGAAGGGGATGCCACCGCCTGGTACATCGCCGACATGGCCCGCAGCGCCGGGGTCAAGGTGAGCCGCATCGCCCATGGGGTGCCGGTGGGGGGCGAGCTGGAGCTGGTGGACGGCACCACCCTCTCTCACTCGCTGATGGGGCGTCAGCCCCTCAATTGAGTCAGCGCCAGCTCCTGAATTGAGTCAGCGTCAGTTTCTGAATTGGGTCAGCGTCAGCCCTTCAATTGAGCGAGCGTCAGTCTCTGAATGGCGTCAGCGCCAGGATCACTGGTTCCCAAACCCGCTTCGGCGGGTTTTTCATTGAGGGCGGCGCGGCGCGGCGCGGCGCGGCGAGCTGGGCCATCCTGGCGCAAAAATCGCCATTCGCATCGGCACAGGCATTTTCCCCCTTGAAATGGGCAAGCCCGGCCCCATCTTGTATCAGGAATATGTTCAACCCGAATCGCCTGAGGATAGTGTCGATGACCCAAAGCGTTCATGCCGAAACCCACGGTTTTCAGACTGAAGTCAAACAACTGCTGAGCCTGATGGCTCACAGCCTCTACTCCAACAAAGAAGTGTTCCTGCGCGAGCTGATCTCCAACGCCTCCGATGCGGCGGACAAGCTGCGCTTCAAGGCGCTTTCCGATGCCTCTTTGTTCGAAAACGACGGCCAGTTGCGCGTGCGCCTGGTGGTGGACAAAGAGAACAAGACCCTGACCATTTCGGACAACGGTATCGGCATGACCCGGGATCAGGTGATCGAGCATCTGGGCACCATCGCCAAGTCCGGCACCGCCGAATTCTTCAAGCACCTCTCCGGTGATCAAGGCAAGGACTCCCAGCTGATCGGTCAGTTCGGGGTGGGTTTCTACTCCGCCTTCATCGTCGCCGACAAGGTGACCGTGGTCTCCCGCGCCGCCGGCACCGAGCCGAGCCAGGGCGTGCAGTGGGAATCCGAAGGGGAAGGCTCCTTCACCGTGGCTGACGTGACCAAAGCCGGTCGCGGCACCGACGTTATCCTGCACCTGCGCAGCGATGAAGAAGAGTTCCTGGACGACTGGCGCCTGCGCGCCGTGGTGAGCAAATATTCCGATCACATCAGCGTGCCGGTGGAGATGTTCAAGGAGGGCACCCCGGATCGGGAAGAAGATGGCGAGACCATCGTCGGCACCCCCGGCGAGTGGGAGCAGGTCAACCGCGCCACCGCGCTGTGGACCCGCAACCCCAAAGACATCAAGGACGAGGAGTATCAGGAGTTCTACAAGCACGTCGCCCATGACTTCGAAGATCCGCTCTTGTGGGGTCACAACCGGGTGGAAGGGGCCCAGGAGTACACCAGCCTGCTCTACATCCCGGCCCGCGCGCCCTTCGATCTCTACAACCGCGAGCAGAAGCACGGCCTGAAGCTCTACGTGCAGCGCGTCTTCATCATGGATGACGCCGAGCAGTTCATGCCGACCTACCTGCGCTTCGTCAAAGGGGTGCTGGACTCCAACGATCTGCCGCTGAACGTCAGCCGCGAGATCCTGCAGGACAACAAGGTCACCGCCTCCCTGCGCAAGGCCTGCTCCAAGCGCGTGCTGACCATGCTGAACAAGCTGGCCAAGGACGATAGCGAGAAGTACGCCAAGTTCTGGAGCGAGTTCGGCAACGTCTTGAAAGAAGGCCCGGCCGAGGATTACGCCAACCGCGAAGAGATCGCGAAGCTGTTGCGCTTTGCCAGCACCGCCGGCGAGGGCGAGGCCCAGACCGTCTCTCTCGAGGATTACGTTGGCCGCATGAAGGAAGGCCAGCAGAAGATTTACTACATCACCGCCGACTCCTACGCCGCCGCCAAGAACAGCCCGCATCTGGAGATCTTCCGCAAGAAGGGGGTCGAAGTGCTGCTGATGTGGGAGCGGGTGGACGAGTGGCTGATGAGCCACCTCACCGAGTTCGACGGCAAGCAGCTGGTCTCCGTCACCCGTGGCGAGCTGGATCTCGGCGATCTGGAAGACGAGGCCTCCAAGCAGGCCCAGGAGGAGGCCGAGAAAGCCAACGCCGGTCTGGTGGAGCGGGTCAAGCAGAGCCTGGCCGATGCGGTGAAAGAGGTGCGCGTCACCCATCGCCTGACCGACTCACCCTCTTGCATCGTCACCGACGACCACGGCATGAGCACCCAGATGATCAAGCTGATGCGCGCCGCCGGCCAGCCGGTACCGGAGCAGAAGTACATTCTGGAGCTCAACCCCGATCACGCCCTGGTGAAGAAGCTGGGCACCATCGAAGACGAGGCGCTGTTTGGCGAGTGGGTCACCCTCTTGCACGAACAGGCCCAGCTGGCGGAGCAGGGCGGCCTCAATGATCCGGCGAGCTTCGTCTCCCGTATCAACCGTCTGTTACTCCAGGCATGATTTGCTGGCCCACTGCATGCAGTGGGCTTTTTTTCGCCAAGGCAGGGGGCGCTGCATTTTCACGCAATTTCGGTTTCCATCTGTCACTCTGCATTGCCGGAATGGCGCAGGGAAACTGGTGGTAAAAGCGGCACTCGTTTGCGGTTTGCTTGTTAAAAAGCGTGAAACCGTGTAGTTTTTTGCCTTCTCAAGAATTGAATAACCAATCAATAGGAGCGTGTATGCGCATTGTTCTGTTGGGGGCTCCGGGCGCCGGTAAAGGCACCCAGGCTCAGTTCATCATGGAAAAACACGGTATTCCCCAGATCTCCACCGGCGACATGCTGCGGGCGGCGATCAAGGCGGGCACCGAGCTGGGCCTCAAGGCCAAGGCCGTGATGGACGCAGGTCAGCTCGTCTCCGACGACATCATCATCGGTCTGGTCAAGGAGCGTATCGCCCAGGCCGATTGCGCCAACGGCTTCCTGCTGGACGGTTTCCCCCGCACCATTCCCCAGGCGCAAGCCATGAAGGACGCCGGTGTGGTGGTGGACTTCGTGCTGGAATTCGACGTGCCGGACGAGGAGATCGTCAAGCGCATGAGCGGTCGCCGCGTGCACGCCGGCTCCGGCCGTACCTACCACGTGGTGTTCAACCCGCCGAAAGTGGAAGGCAAGGATGACGTGACAGGCGAAGATCTGGTGATCCGTGCCGACGACGAAGAGACCACGGTGCGCAAGCGTCTGGATGTGTACCATCAGCAGACCGCGCCCCTGATCGGCTTCTACGGCAAAGAGGCCGACGCCGGCAACACCCGTTACGTCAAGATCGACGGCACCCAGCCGGTCGACCAGGTGAGCCAGCAGCTGGCTGCCATTCTGGGCTGATCCCGACCTCGGGAACATAGCGCTATGAGCAGGGCCCATCGTGGGCCCTCTTTTCATGTGACAGGAAGTAAACGTGACCACCAAAACCGGGATCCTGCTCGTCAATCTTGGCACCCCTGCCGCCCCCACTCCCGCCGCCGTCAGGGCCTTCCTCGGGGAGTTTCTGCGCGATCCGCGGGTCGTCGAATTGCCGCGCCTGTTGTGGCTGCCGCTGCTCAAAGGCGTCATCTTGCCGTTTCGTGCCCCCAGGGTGGCCAAGCTGTATCGCCAGATCTGGACCGAGCAGGGCTCGCCGCTGCTGGCCATCAGCCAGGGGCAGCGCATGGCGCTGGAGCAGGAGCTCAAGCGCGAAGGGGTCGATGTGCCGGTGGAGCTGGCCATGACCTATGGCTCGCCCTCCCTCGAAGAGGGGTGGCAGGCACTCAAGGGGCAAGGGGTCAATCGGGTGATACTGCTGCCGCTCTATCCCCAGTATGCCGCCAGCACCACGGCCGCCGTGTTTGACGGCTGGGCCCGGGTGATGCGTGCGGAGCGTCACCTGCCGGTGATGCGGCTCATTCGTGACTACCACGCCCATCCCGAATACATTCAGGCGCTGGCCATGAGCGTGCGTCGCCACTGGGAGCAGCACGGCCAGGGGGAGCTGCTGCTGATGTCGTTTCACGGTATTCCCCAGCGCTGCGAGGACGAGGGGGACCCTTACGGTCATCAGTGCCGCCGCACCGCCAGCCTGCTGGCGGAGGCGCTCGGCCTCTCCGCGTCCCAGTGGCGCGCCAGCTTCCAGTCCCGTTTTGGCAAGCAGGAGTGGCTCAAACCCTACACAGATGCCACCATCGCCGAGCTGGCGCAGCAGGGCGTCAAGCGACTCGACGTCATCTGCCCCGCCTTCTCGGCCGACTGCCTCGAGACCCTGGAGGAGATCCAGGTGGAAAACCGTGAGGTGTTCATGGCCGCCGGTGGCGAGCAGTTTGAATATGTCCCGGCACTCAACTGCGACCAGGCCCATATCCGCATGATGGTCTCCCTCATCTGCCGCGAGCTGGCCTGAGGGCGAGGGCGGCTCTCGACCCGCCCCTGTGAATGACACCCAATGGAGGTCTTATGTTGTTGCCCGTTACCCTGACTTACGCCGGTTTGCTCGGCCTGCTGTTTCTGCTGCTCTCCATCTGGGTCGTCAAGCGCCGGGCCCAGTTCAAGGTGGCGATAGGCGAGGGGGATGCGCCCCCGCTGCGGGCCGCCATCCGGGCCCATGGCAACTTTGCCGAGTATGTGCCCCTGACCCTGCTGCTGCTCGCCCTGTGCGAGCTGGCGGGCACGGCGCCGCTCTGGCTGCACCTGGCTGGGGGCATGCTCTTGCTGGGACGCCTGCTGCACGCCATCGGCATCCAGATCCCCAAGGCCCCCAACATGCCCAGGCTGTTTGGTACCCTGCTGTTCTGGCTCTCCCTGACCTTGCTCAGCGTGCTGGCCCTGGTGACCGGGCTCTCGGCGCCCTGATGGGGGCCCCGCTGGCCGTGGCCAATTGTTAACAACCACCCGCGCAAACGGGTGGTTTTTTTATCCCGCCAAGACAAACGTTTTCGGGCTGCAGCCCTTGTCTATACTGACTTCATATTTTAAAGGCGCGCCTTTTCGGCGCCCGGGATTGTGTTAAAATCCCGCCCCTCGTTCATCCCTGAGTCAAGGCTAGAGCCATGAAATTTCCCGGTCAGCGCAAGTCCAAACACTATTTTCCGGTCGACAGGCGCGATCCCCTCATCACCCAGAATCCGCAACTGACCGAGCTGGGTCAGGCCTATGTGGTGGGCATCGATCAGACCCTGGTGGACATAGAGGCTCATGTGGATGAGGCGTTTCTGAACCGGTACGGCCTGAGCAAGGGCCACTCCATGCTCATCTCCGACGAGGTGGCCGAGCTTATCTACGACGAGCTCAAGGCCAACAACATGGTGGTGAGCGAGTTCGCCGGCGGCACCGTCGGCAACACCATGCACAACTACTCCGTGCTGGCGGACTCCCACTCCATCCTGCTGGGGGTCATGAGCCAGGACATCCGCATCGGCAGCTATGCCTACCGCTACCTGTGCAACACCTCCTCTCGCGTCAACCTCGACTACCTGCAACCGGTCAATGGCCCGGTCGGGCGCTGCTTCACCTTCATCAGCGAGTGTGGCGAGCGCAGCTTCGGCATCAATGCCGGCAAGATGGATCACCTGGACGTGGCCCACATCCCGGAAGAGGTGATCAAGGGCGCCTCCGCCCTGGTGATCACCGCCTACCTGGTGCGCGGCGCCGATGGCACCCCGATGAAGGAGGCCGCCATGGCGGCGGTGCGCTATGCCCGCGAGGCCAATGTCCCCGTGGTGCTGACCCTGGGCACCCGCTTCGTCATCGACGAGAACCCCCAGTGGTGGCGTGACTTCATCCGCGAGAACGTGACCGTGCTGGCCATGAACGAGGACGAAGGGGAGGCGCTGACCGGGTTTGCCGATCCCCTGATGGCCGCCGACAAGGCGCTGGACTGGGCCGACATGGTGCTCTGCACCGCCGGTCCTGTCGGTCTCTACATGGCAAGCTACACGGACGAGGAGAGCAAGCGCGAGACCACCCATACCCTGCTGCCCGGCCAGATCCCCGAGTTCAACATGTACGAGTTCAGCCGCCCCATGGCGCGGACCAGCTGCCGCACGCCGATGCGGATCTACTCCCACATCTCCCCCTACATGGGCGGCCCGGAGAAGATCAAGAACACCAATGGCGCCGGAGATGGCGCCCTCTCGGCCCTGCTGCACGACATGGTGGCCAACGCCTACCACAGAATGAATGTGCCCAACTCCGCCAAGCATACGTCGGACTTCCTGACCTACTCCTCCCTGGCCCAGGTGTGCAAATACGCCAACCGGGTCAGCTACGAGGTGCTGGCCCAGAGCAGCCCGCGCCTGTCTCGCGGCCTGCCGGAGAAAGAGGACAGCCTGGAAGAGGTGTACTGGGAGCGTTGATCCTGCCGAACAAAACTTGAGGCGCCCGCGGGCGCCTTTTTGCATTCTCTGGGTTGGATCATGTTTTTGCTGCCCCATTCGGACCATCAATGGACAGGGGCGCGGGCATCGTCATACCTTGGTCACCATGACAGGAAGGCAAGGATGACGGGATGTTGAGACGATGGACCATAGGCCAGCGCCTGTTGCTGGTGACCCTGAGCGTATTGCTGATACTGGCGCTGCTGCTGGTGAGCAGCCTGCACCTCTATCGGGAAGGCCTGATGGCGGAGAAGAGCCGCCAGACCCAGGCCCAGGTGGAAACAGCCTATTCGCTGGTGGCCAGCATCGAGGCCCAGGTGCGTGCCGGTCAGCTCGAGGTGCCAGAGGCCAAGGCCCGGGCCCTGGCCGCGATAAAGGCCCTGCGCTACGGCGACAACGACTACTTCTGGATCAACGACAGCCACCCCACCATGGTGATGCACCCCATGAAGCCCGAGCTGGACGGCAAGGATCTCTCCGGGGTGGAAGACAAGCAGGGGCTCAAGCTGTTCGTGGCCTTCGTCGAGATGATCAAGGGGCAACCGGGGGGCGGCGAGGTGGCCTATTACTGGCCCAAGCCCGGGGTGGATGACCCCGTGCGCAAGCTCTCCTACGTCAAGCATTTCGCCCCCTGGGACTGGATCATCGGCACAGGGGTCTATGTGGATGACGTGGAGGCCCAATATCAGGGGGCGCTCAAGATCCAGCTTGGCATCGGCCTGGTGCTGGCCCTGCTGCTCATCGCCCTGGTCACCTTGATAGTGCGCAGCATAGTGGCGCCCCTCGGCCAATCGGTGGCCGCCCTTGGCAACATAGCGCGAGGGGAGGGGGACTTGAGATTTCGCCTGCCCGCCGAGGGCCGCGACGAACTGGCCCAGCTCTCGACCAATTTCAACGACTTTGCCAACCAGATGGCGCAACTGGTGGGACGCACCCAGCAGATAGCCAACCAGAACCGTCAGGCCGCCGGCCAGCTTGGCCAGGTGGTGGAGCGTACCTGCGAGATAGTGACCCATCAGGAGCAGGACACCATGCGGGTGGCCAGCGCCATGGAGCAGATGACGGTGAGCAGCCGGGAGGTGGGGGAGCATGCGGCGCAGGCCGCCCTGGCCGCCGACGAGGCCAAGCGCCTGGTCGATGATGGCTGCCAGGTGGTGGATCAGACCATCAACACCATCGCCCAGCTGGCCGATGAGATGCAGGGCACGGTGCGGGCCGTGGCGCACCTGACCCAGGAGACCCAGCAGATTGGCTCGGTGCTGGAGGTGATCCGCGGCATCGCCGAGCAGACCAACCTGCTGGCCCTCAACGCCGCCATTGAGGCGGCCCGGGCCGGGGAGCAGGGACGGGGCTTTGCCGTGGTCGCCGACGAGGTGAGGACGCTGGCCAACCGCACCCACAGCTCGACCGACGAGATCCGGCAGATGATACAGCGCCTGCAGGAGGGGGCGAGTGTGGTGACGGGGGGGATCAACCAGCTGCAACAGCTGTCGCGCACCACGGCCGACAAGGCAGGGCATGCGGGCAGCGCCATCGAGGCCATCAACCAGGTGGTGGATACCATCACCCAGATGAATGCTCAGATAGCCAATGCGGCCCATGAGCAGAGCAAGGCGGCCGACGAGATCAATCACAGGCTGGTCTCCATCTCCCAACAGGCGGGAGAGGCACTGGACCAGAACCGGCAGACCGAGCAGGCGGCCCAGAGCCTGGCGCACTCGAGCGATGAGCTGAGTACCCTGGTGGCCCAATACCGTACCTGACGGGGCAGCGGGGAGGGAAGGCGCTCGCCTTTTCTCCCCGCTGGCCGGGGAAGGGCGCCTATCTCCCCTTTATTGGGGATTTGACTTGAGTCCGCTGCGCTTTTGGGACACCATTTGCCCCAACCTGGCCGGCAGTGGCCCCGGCAGCCCGAAAGAGAGAGCACCATGAGCAAGCTAACTGACAACCTTGACGCCAATTTCCAACTGTTTATCGAAGAGGTCCGTGAGTCGGGTCAGCTGTGGGGCCTGCGTTATGGCGAGGATTGGGTGGTGTGTCGCTCCGCCGAATTCGAAGACGCGGACGTGATGCCACTCTGGTCCAGCGAGGGCGATGCCCGCCTGCACTGCGTGGACGAGTGGGCGGACTATGAGCCCGAGCTCATCGATCTGGAAGAGTTCCTCGACATCTGGATAGGGGATCTGGACGAAGACGACGTGCTGGTCGGCCCGAACTGGAACGGCGAGCTGGAGGGGCAGGAGCTCGAGCCCATCGAACTGGCCAAGGCCCTGGTCGAACTGGACGCCTGATCCCGACCCCCGCTTTTCCTGACAAACCTGCGCCCCGGCGCAGGTTTTTTCATGGGCGTTTGTCTTTGCAGCGCCGCCGGCTATGGTCCATCATGAACCTTTTGCCAAGGGGGGAGCCATGTTCGTATTCGAGGTGACGGGAGAGGCGGGGGCACGGGCCGAGATCCGGGTGCAGGCGCTGGACTGGAGCCAGAGCGGCGTCGTCAGTTTCTCCTGCAACGACGATCCTCTTGCCGTGCTGCTGCTGAGCGAATGCCGCTGCGATGCCGTGGGCTTCTTCAACCTGCTGGCCGGCTGCAAGCCCCTCTATGTCGAGCAGTGGCTCACTTATTTGCAGGAGAGTGGCCGCATCGCCCGGGTGGAGTGCCACCAGCGCAGCCCTGCCGAGGCGGACTATCTCGCCGATGCCGGGCTGGAGAGCGAGGAACTCAACGCCCTGCTCGGCCAGATCTATCGGGTGGCGGGCTTCAACCGCCTGCAGATCAACCGCTACCTCAAGCACCGCCACAATCAGACCCTGCTGGCGACCCGGTATGATCAGAAGGAGCTGGAGCGCTATCGCCAGCTCAACGATGTCATCCTCACCCTGCTGCGCTTCAAGCGGTCTCAGTGAATCGGCGTGGTCGGGGTGGCGCTCGGGTGGGCGATGAGGTGACCCTGAAGCCCATCCACGTACAGGCTCTCTAGCAGCGCCTTCTGACTCGACTGCTCGACCCCCTCTGCGATCACCTGGCTGCCCAGGCGGTGTGCCATCTCCACTATCATCCGCACGAACTTCTGGTTGGTGCCATCTTGCTCGAGATCGAGCAAGAGCGCGGGATCCAGCTTGAGATAGTCCGGTTTGATCTCCTGAAACAGGGAGAAGGAGCGGATCCCCTGGCCGAAGTTGCAGATGGCCGAGCGGCTGCCGCAGCGGCGCAGCAGCTCGAACAGGCGCCTGGCTCCGGCCAGTTGCCGGGACAGGCTCTCCTCGTCGAGTTCGAAGACCAGATGGGCGGCGATGTCGGGCTCGGCGGCGAGTTGGCGCTCCAACCAGATGAGAAAGCCGCTGTTGTGCAGCAGATGGGGAGGTAACTTGATGCCCCAGCGGCTCTGCTCTGCCCCCAGGGTCCTGTGCTCGCGCATCAGGTGACGGATCACCAACTGGGTCAGCCGCATCAGCAAGTCCAGGCGCTGAGCCATGGCGAACAGGCTGTCTGCGGCCAGCACTGAATCATCTTCACCCTGGAAGCCCGGGTAAACGCTGTAGTAGGCGAGCCGATTGCCGTGCAGACGCGCGATGGGCTGGTAGGCGAGGGTGACCTGCTCCTGCTCCAGGATCCGCTCGATGACCTGGCGCCACTGCTGTTCCCCCAGCCCCTTGCCATCGTCATCTTCCAACTGGATGGACCAACCGTTGACCTCCCCGGTCTGTGCCCTGGCCAGGGCCAGATCGGCCCGGGAGAGGATGGCCTCGATCCGCTGGTGGCTGCAGACGGTGGTGATCCCGCTGCAGGCGACGCTCTCTATGGTCTGGCTGTGCTGATAGAGATCGAAGGTGAGTTTGAGATCCCGGCCGAGCAGGGGCAGGGGGGTGTTGTGGATGGCGTGGATCAGCACGGCGAAGTCGGTCCCCGAGATGCGATAGAGGCGATGTTCGGGCCAGCGCAGGGCCGCCCGCTGGATCAGGGTGCTGACCTCCTTGAGATAGGTGTCGCCGGAGAGAAAACCGCGCTGACGATTGATGCTCTCCAGGGCCGTGGCCCGGATCAGCACCAGGATGGCGGTGCGAGTGCCACCCTCTTCTTGCAGCAGATGGGTGATGTCATGGCGAAAGCATTGGCGATTGGCGAGCTGGGTCAGGGGATCTTGTTGCGCACTGCGCTTGAGATCGTCCAGCTGCTGGTGCAGCTGCTCGCGCTCCAGACGCTGGCGATGGAGCAGTCGCTCCAGTGCCTGCTGCTCCGGCGAGGGGGGGAGCGACGCCACCGATCTCTGCTCGAGGGCCTCGATGAGCGTCGCTCGTCTGGCCTCATCGTCCTTGTGCCAGTGATATCGGCCATAGATGAGGGCAAGCAGGGTACACATGAGTATGCTTATGGTCGCAGCCCAGGAGAGGTCGGTGGGGAGCAGGCTCCATTGCGCCAGCAGCACCAGCCCCGTCATTAGGGGGAAGGGTGTCATCGTCTTGGTGGGCGTTATGTGCATTTTAGTACCCCGCACCTGGTTTCTTAGCGTGAAAACATGCAGTCAGTATGGATGCAGTCAACCAGGTTTGGTCATGAGGCTTGCCATATGGGAAAGGGATCCTGTAAATGTGAGTGAAAACACTTTCAAGGACTCGGAAAAAAGGGAGTATGGAATGGAAACGCAGACAGAGACGTCGAGGTATATATGTCGTTAGAGCCCATGAATACTGCCAAGGCACGGCAGCTGTTGAACCAGAGTATGGCCTTGGTATTGGCGGGGGGGCGAGGGAGCCGTCTCAAGCAGTTGACCGATAATCGCGCCAAGCCGGCGGTGCACTTCGGTGGCCGGTTTCGGATCATCGATTTCGTCTTGTCCAACTGCATCAACTCGGGGATAAAGCGGGTCGGAGTGGTCACCCAGTACAAGTCCCACAGCCTGCTGCGCCATCTGCAATCCGGTTGGTCCTTCCTGCGCTACCAGATGAACGAGTTCATCGACCTGTTGCCCGCCCAGCAGCGGGTGGACGAGGTGCACTGGTATCGGGGCACCGCGGATGCCATCTATCAGAACGTCGACATCATTCGTGACTACGGCCCCAAATACATAGTGGTGCTGGCGGGGGATCACATCTACAAGATGGATTATGCCGCCATGCTGCTCGACCATGTGCGTCTGGAGGCCAAGGTGACCGTGGCCTGCATCGAGGTGCCTCGCTGCGAGGCGTCCGCCTTCGGGATCATGGATATCGACGAACAGCGCAAGATCCGTGATTTCGTGGAAAAACCCGCCAATCCCCCCGCCATGCCGGGGTGCGATGATACCTCTCTGGCCTCCATGGGGATCTACATCTTCGATGCGGAGTACCTCTATCAGCTGCTGGAGGAAGACATCCTCAACCAGAGCTCCAAGCACGACTTTGGCATGGACGTGATCCCGCGCATCGTCGGGGAGGGCATGGCCTACGCCCATCCGTTCAGCATGTCCTGTGTCGGCGCCCGGGAGGGTCAAAAGCCTTACTGGCGTGATGTGGGGACCCTGGATTCGTTCTGGGAGGCCAACATGGATCTCGCCTCCGTGGTGCCGGATCTCGACATCTATGACGAGAACTGGCCCATCTGGACCAGCCAGATCATGACGCCCCCCGCCAAGTTCGTGCAAGACAGGAACGGCCAGCATGGCATGACCATCAACTCGGTGTTTGCCGGCGGCACCATCGTCAGCGGCTCCTTCGTGCTCAACTCCGTGCTGTTCACCAATGTGCGGGTGCACTCCTTCTGCACCCTGGATCAGTCGGTGATCTTCCCTGGGGTGGAGGTGGGCAGCGGCTGTCGCCTGCGCCGGGTGGTGGTGGACAAGGGCTGCAAGCTGCCCGATGGCATGGTGATAGGGGAGAACGCCGATGAGGATACCCGTCGCTTCTATCGCTCCGAGAACGGCATAGTGCTGGTGACCAAGTCCATGCTGCAGGCGCTCAAGGAGAAGGGGTAAGTGCCAGACTCAGTGATCGAGCAGAGAAAATAGCAAAGGGAGCGCATGGCGCTCCCTTTGTCATGGCGGCATAAGCCGGGGGATTATTCGCTGATCAGCGCCTTGGCGGCCATCACCATGGCGGTGCCGTGCTTGCCACCGGCGGCGGTCACTTGCGGTACGCCATCTTCGTCGGTGTCGCTGCCGGCGCCGTCGATGATGTTCTCGCCGGAGTCACCGACCCACTCGGCCATCTGCATGCCACCGTTGACGGTGCCACGGAACCAGCTCACGTATTGGCCGGTCAGCTTGGCCAGCTCCAGCTCGGGTGCCTTCTCGGCCCCTTCGTTACGCAGGTTCAGCATGGCGGCCCGCAGACCACCCGAGATGGCGGCCTGGGTCCAGGGGGTGTATTCACCCTGCTTGCCCGCCAGCCAGGTGCCGGCCTTGGCGTTGAAGTAGGCCTTGTCGGTATTGATGAACAGCTCGCGGGCGGCGCTGCGGTATCTGGCATCCTGGGTTGCCAGGAAGGCGGCGCTCAGACCCCGCACGGCGGCGAACTGGGCATCCACGGATTGACCCGCATCAGGCTGACCGCCGAGGGTCAGGCCGTCATGGACCAGGCCGTTCTTGCCCATCAACTGGGTCAGGATGAAGTCGGCCTGCTTGCGGATCAGCGCCAGCGCCTCCTTGCCCTGGGGGGTATCCAGGTTCAGCTCGCCATTGTCACCGGCGGCGTAGCCCACCGGCAGGGCATCCTGGGCACGCTGGAAGATCTGCAGGGCAACCAGGGCGTAGGCGGCGTCGAAGGTGGTGACGTGCTGGCTCAGCTTGCCTGCTTGCCAGCTGTCCACCAGGGTACCGGCCTTGGCGTCGAAGTGCAGGGCATTGAGGTTCTTGAAGGTGAGGTTGGAGAGGTTCAGGGCCAGGGAGAAGGCGTCATTGCCCGCCACCGTCTTGCCGAGATCGTTGGCCCGGTTGGCGGCCGGGGCGGCGGCGAATGGGGCGCCGTCAAACACGGCGTGGAAGGCCGGGTTCTGGTTGCTGTTAGCCGTGCGCTGATCGCTGTAGGCGTAGAATTCGGACAGGGGCCACAGCATCATCCAGGCATCGCGCAGCTGGGCGGAACCATCCACCACCTCCAGCTTGCCGATGGCGCCGACGTCGTTCTTGCTGGTCTCGGTCACCTTCACCTGATGGGGCAAGTAGACCACGCCCTTGGCCGGATCGTACTGGGGGCTTATCTTGGCGCCCAGCTGCTTGCCATCATAGCCGAGCTGGCCCTGCAAGATGGCCAGCTTGTCGATGGACTGCTCGGTCAGCATCATGCCATTGAAGCCGTCGGCGGCGGAGACCCCCAGCTTGTGCTTGCCGTCCTGATCCATGGTGGCGGATGCGGCTTCCACCTCTTCATCTGTCTCGGCCACGTGCATGCCACCGAGGAAGTCCTGGGACCACATCACCTCCTTGAGCAATATGCCGCCGACGGCCGCCGGCACCAGCAGGTTGTCACTGCCGCTCCAGCGCAGGGTGGCGTAGTCGCGGAAGTAGGCAGGCACCTGGGTCTTGACGGTTTTCTCGGCCCCTTTGGCGGTCTTGATGGTCAGGGTGTCGCCGTTGACCGGGCTGGTATTGACGGCTTGCGCGAACTGCGGCTTGGCAGAGGCGTAGGGGAGGGAGAGGGGATACATGCCCTGGGGCACTTCATCGGCCGGGAAGCCGACGGCCTCGGCCATGGCCAGCACTCGCTTGCCAAGGTCGGCCAGGGTGCCGCCACGGGCCTGGTTCTGGGGCCCATTCACCAGGTGGGGACCCATGCCGGACTGGTAGTTGAGGGCGTACATGGCCTCTTCGGAATACTCATAGGACTCGATGCCGGCGGCGAAGTCGAACGGGGTCGGCTCATCGGCGCGGTTGGGATCCAGCACATCCAGATCCAGCCCCAGAGCCTCGGCCAGCGGCTCGCCCGAGAGTTCGAACTCCGTGTAGGCCAGCATGCTGGCGGCGGTATGGAAGCTCGCGTCTTCGACCTTGACGGCGGCGTGGGCGGCAGAGCCCAGCAGTGCCAGGGTGATCCCCTGTACCAGTGCGGTTTTTTTCATGTGTCCCTTCTTCTTATGGTGGCTTGTTGCGGTGACGCTTCTCATGAATCTAAATGAGAATGGTGTGCATTATGCGTCAAGGCATGCACCATGAGAAGAAAAAAGCCGCTCGGGGGGAGCGGCCTAATTAATCACAGCAATTTGAAGGGGATGACCAGGCGTCCCGGCTCGACCCTGAGGGCTTCTACCTTCTCCTTGATGCGGGCCTCGTTCTGGCGATGGCCATCGAGCCGATAGATGGGGGTCTGGTTGAGGAAGAGACCGAGGGATTGATTGAAGGTGGGCAGCAGGGGGGAGAGGGCCGTGCCTATGTCGGCGGGCTCGGTCTTGACCGAGAGCAGCTCGAGGTCGCGCAGGTAGATGGCCCCCTGCTCTGCCACGTAGTCGGGGCGGGCGCTCAGGGAGAGGCGGATCTTCATCTGCTGGCTGCCAAGGGGGCTTGCCACCTGCAGATCGCCGGCGGCATCGAGTTCTATCCGGTCGCTGCGGCTGCGGCCGATGCGGCTTTGCATCTCGTCCAGGCGGATCTTGCTCGACATGATGCCGGGGATGCCGATCTGCTTCTCGAAGGCGACCTGCTGTTTCAGGTAATCGTTGATCTCCCGCTCGCTGACGTTGTACTGGGTCAGGGAGCAGGCCGCGAGCAGCAGAGTCAGGGGAAGCAGTAACAGGGTACGTAATGGGCGACGGGGCATGGCGTGTCCAGGGGTGATCATGAGATGGCGCCATCTTACGGGGAAACCCGGGCCGCGCCAACCCGGGGCCATCCGGCCGCTGCGGGGGGCGAGAGCCGCGCTGATCCGGGGCGCCGCCGAGCCCGCCATCGGCGAGGGCGACGAGCGAAAATGTGCCCAAATGTAGCTAATGGGTGAGATTTGTCGCAACTTCGAGGGGATGTTGATGAATTAACTGGTATAACCTGTCAGTCCCTCTACAATGAGTTTCCTTTCACTGTTTGATCCGTTTCATGCCCGTGTCCGACCCTGTTTTCGATAGCGCCTTTCAAACCCGTCTGCTGCGTCCCCGTTACTGGCCGAGCTGGCTGGCCCTCGGCCTGCTGTGTGTGCTCGCCTTCGTGCCGCCGCGCATCCGCGACAAGCTGGCCGACTGGCTGGCCCCCCTGGTGTTGCGTTTTTCCAAGAAGCAAGTCTATATCGCCAATACCAACCTGGATATCTGCTTTCCCGAGCGAAGCGAGGCCGAGCGCCAGGCCATCTTGCTCAAGTCGGTACGCATCGGCCTCAAAAGCCTGCTCGGTTTTGGCGAGTTCACGGTGCGCAGCCCCGCCTACCTGATGAAGCGCATCCAGGTGATCGGCTGGCAACACATAGAGACAGAGCAGGCGGCGGGACGCCCCGTCATCCTGGTGGTGCCTCACAGCTGGCCGGTGGACGCCGCCGGTTATTTCTTCGCCCAGCGGGACATCGCCATGTGCACCATGATGAAGAGCGCCCGCAACCCGGTGTTTGACTGGCACATCAACCGTGAACGGGCCAGGAGCGGCTGCCAGGTATATGAGCGCAAGGCAGGCATCAAGCCGGTGATCAAGGCGGTCAAGGGGGGGCGCAGCTTCTTCTATCTGCCGGATCAGGACCATGGCCGCGAGGCCAGCATCTTTGTGCCCTTCTTCGGACGGGCCAAGGCGACCCTGCCGGCCCTGCCGCGGCTGGTGAAGCTGACCGGGGCCAGGGCCGTGCCCCTGCTCGCCTGCTATGACGAGGCGCAGCACTGTTATCGCCTCGAGATAGAGGCCCCCTTCGCCGACTATCCGAGCGAGGATCTGGTGGCCGATACCGGGCGCATGAACCAGATGGTGGAGCAGCAGCTGAGGCAGCATCCGGGCCAGTACATGTGGTTTCTCAAGATCTTCGAGACCCTGGAACACCCGGTGGACAAGCACGGACTCTACGAGGCGGGGATCAAACGCATCCGCCGTGGCCTCTCGCCCCACCCCTGATGCGCTACCGTCATGCAAAACAGCCCCAATAGGGGCTGTTTTTCATGGCAAGTGGTGAGTTCTTGCCGCCCGGGGCAGCTCAGGTTCAGGTTCGGCCCGGTTACGGGCTAGAAAAATGTAGCGGGATAACTACAATAACCTCCTTGTTTAGACGACAAGAGCCGCAACATGGCCCCTCACGATCCTGTGTTCGATACCTCATTTCGCCCCGCACTGCTGCATCCCAGGCTCTGGGGCAGCTGGCTGGCCCTCGCCCTGCTCAGCCTGCTCGCCTTCGTTCCGGCCCGGCTGCGGGACGCCCTGGCCAACGGTCTGGCGCCGCTCATTCTCTCTTGTTCCAAGAAACAGGCCTATATCGCCAACACCAATCTCGACATCTGTTTTCCCGACCAGGATGAGGCGGGACGCCAGGCGCTGCTGCTCAAGTCGATCCGGGTCGGCCTCAAGACCTTCATGGCCTTCGGCGAGCTGACCTGGCGCAGCGATGCCTATCTGGCCGGACGGATCCGGGTCGACGGCTGGGAGCACATAGAGGCGGAGCGGGCCCAGGGACGCCCCGTGATTCTGGTGGTGCCGCACACCTGGGCGGTGGACGTGATAGGGCGCCTGTTCGCCCTGCGAGGCCTGCCCATGTGCACCATGATGAAGAGCCCGAAAGACGCGCTCTTTGACTGGTACATCAACCGCGAGCGGGCCAAGGGGGGGCGGGTCTACGAGCGCAGCGTCGGCATCAAGCCCGCCATCAAGGCGATCCGCGGCGGCGACAGCTTCTTCTATCTGCCGGATCAGGACCATGGTCGCGAGGCCAGCATCTTCGTGCCCTTCTTCGGTCATCCCAAGGCGACCCTACCGGCCCTGCCCAAGCTGGTGAAGCTGACCGGCGCCAAGGCGGTGCCCATCTTCGGCAGCTATGACGAGGACGAGGGCTGCTACCGCCTCGAGATAGCCCCCCCCTTCGATCCCTATCCCACCGACAATCTGGAGCAGGATGTGGTGCGAATGAACGCCATGGTCGAGCAGCAACTCGGCCGCCGTCCGGAGCAATACATGTGGTTTCTCAAGATCTTCGAGACCCAGGCCGAATCGGACAGCCGCCAGGGGCTCTACGAGGAGGGGATCCGCCGGATCCGCCAGGGGCTGCCCCCCGAGCCCTGATCCCCCGCTGGTGATGCTGGAGCCTGATGGCGCCCGGTTTCCCGGCGAGCCGAACCCGGGTTGGCGACGGCGTGAGCAGCCGGGGTGCCGGACTCGCCAAAACGGACAGGAATGCGCGGCACCACTGGCGCCGCGCGCGCAAATAGGGTAAAAGTTCGGCCATGAAAATACCAAATCGAATCCAGCCCCTGGTGGACGACGGCCTCGTCGACGAGGTCATCAGCCGGCTGATGAGCGGCAAAGAGGCCGACGTCTATGTGGTGCGCTGCGGCGAGGACATTCGCTGCGCCAAAGTCTACAAGGAGGCGGCCAAACGCAGCTTCAAACAGGCCGTGGTCTATCAGGAGGGGCGCAAGGTGCGCAACAGCCGCAGCCAGCGTGCCATGGAGAAGGGCTCGCGCTACGGCCGCCGCCAGCATGAAGAGGTGTGGCAGAACACAGAGGTGGACGCCCTGTTCAAGCTGGCCGCCGCCGGCGTGCGGGTGCCCACCCCCTATGTCTGCCTCGATGGCGTGCTGCTGATGGAGCTCATCACCGACGGGGAGGGCAATGTGGCCCCCCGCCTCAACGACGTGGCTCTGAGCCCGGAGCAGGCGCGGGCGGATCACGACAAGGTGATAGGCTACGTGGTGCGCATGCTGTGTGCCGGTCTCATCCACGGGGATCTATCCGAGTTCAACGTGCTGGTGGACGAGCAGGGACCCGTCATCATCGACCTGCCCCAGGTGGTCGATGCCGCCGCCAACAACCAGGCCAGGGCCATGCTGGTGCGCGATGTGGAGAACATGCGCAACTACTACGGCATGTATGCCCCCGATCTGCTGGCGACCCGCTACGCCCAGGAGATGTGGGCCCTGTACGAGGAGGGGGAGCTGACCCCGGAGACCCGCCTCAGCGGCCAGTTCACCGAGAGCACGGCCACCATCGATCTCGACGGTGTGCTGCAGGAGATAGAGAGCGCCGAGGAAGAGGTGATGGCGCGCCGGGCCCGGGCCCGCGCCGAGCAGGAAGATCAGTACTGATCCCCGTGATATGCCATGAGACAGGGCGCCTTCGGGCGCCCTGTCTGTTTTTGCTCTTCGCCCCCGGCCCGGGGCTCAGAGCCCGGCCAGGGGCGGGGCCGAGAGCCTGGGCCCCTGATAGCCGACCACGTCACCAAAGCGTGGCGCCCCCGACTGCCAATCTTCGGCGGCGTGGCGGATGGCCTCCTTGTCGAAGCTCACGAAGTTCCACCAGATCTGCAGGGGCCTTGGCAGGGGCTCACCGCCGATGACCAGCAGGCGTGCCCCCGCCTGCAGGGTGAGGGTCAGCTCCCGGTTGCCCGGCGCCAGGTAGGCGAGCTGTTCGGCAGCCAGGGGCTGGTCGGCCAGGGTCACCTCACCGGCCAGGGCAAACAGGCCGTGCTCGAACTCGGGGGCCAGGGGCAGGGTCAGGGTGCAGTCACGCTCGGCCAGCAGATCCAGCCCCAGTATGGGGGCGAAGCTGAGGGTCGGCGCCTGCCTGTCCTGATGCTGGCCGATCAGCAGGGTGAAGGTGATCCCCTGTTGCTGCCAGCGGGGCAGCTCAGGGTAGTGATCGAAACGGGGGCGAGTCCCTTGCTGGGCCTCGGGCAGGGCTATCCAGAGCTGGGCCGCATGGACGCTCGGGTGGCCCGTCACCGACTCCTCGGTGTGGGCGATGCCCTGACCTGCGGTCATCAGGTTGACCTGGCCCGGGCGGATCACCTGCTCGCTGCCCAGGCTGTCGCGGTGCAATATCTCCCCCTCCAGCATCCAGGTGAAGGTCTGCAGACCTATGTGGGGGTGGGGTCCCACGTCCAGCCCAGGCTCCCCCGGGGCGAAGCGGGCCGGGCCTATGTGATCGAGGAAGCACCAGGGCCCTATGGTGCGTCGCTCCTTGACCGGCAGGGCGCGGGCGACCGGGATGCCGCCCACGTCCGTGGTGCGCGAGTCGATGAGTTGCAACTTGTCTGTCATGGCTCTCTCCTTGACCCCTGGGGTCACCTGGTTAACGGCGCCGGATCACCGGCATGTTCATCATGTGGGCAGGACGATTGACCGGCATGGTCACCGGACGGGGCGCGGGCCGGCTGGCGGGGGGCGTGACGGCGCGCCCTGCGTCCCGACCGTCGAGATGGATGCGTCGCGCCGCCTCGTTGGCCTCTGACAGGGAGAGGCGCGGGCTCGCCGCCGGACTCAGATGGCGCAGCACCTGCTGGCGTTCACGCAGCCCCTCTTTCTGCTCCGGGCTCAGGGCATTCCAGCGGGCGGAGAAGTCGCCGCGCAGCGCCTCTATGTCCGGCTGGTCCGTCCCTTGGTGCCACTGCTCGAACCTGTTCTTGATGTCATCGCGCCTGCCCTGGTCGAGATCCTGCCACCAGTGGCGGATCAGCTCGTCGAACTCGCCATCGCTGTTGCAACACCAGGGATAGTAGCGATCCCAATAGTAGAAATAGTCGTCATACCACCAGGGGTAGGGCGCGGCGCCATAACCACTGCCATAACCCATGCCGGCGGACACGCTGGAAGAGGCGGTGCTGCAACCGCCAAGGCCGAGGGCGGCCAGGGCGAGGATCAGGGTCAGACGCATGGCGACTCCTTGTCGGGGTGAGGGCGACACCGTCACCACTATAGGGCAAATCGCCGCCGAGGCCAGCCCCGGCTGACCCCGGTGCGCCCCAGGATTGCTCGCAAACACTGTATGAACGTACAATAGGCCATCCTCAACCGCTGCCAGACGCCCGTGCCATGACCCCGACCCCAGCGCCCACCGACGGCTTTATCCTGACCCGCCACAGCCGGGATGTACGCGGCCGCAACGGGGAGAGCGGCACCGAGATCCTGCTGTGGCTCTGGAGCGCGCAGGGACCGGTGCGGCTGGTGGTGAGGGGCCAGGAGCCCCTCTTCTTCCTGCCCCTGGCCCACATGGAGGAGGCGGCCGCCCTGTTCAAGGGGGCCGGGGTGCGCGGCCGCTTTCGCCGCCTGCCCCTGCACACCTTCGACGACAGGGCCGTGGTGGCCTGCTATTTCACCACCCTGAGCGCCTATCACCGGGCGATAGAGCTGCTGCTGATCCGCGGCCTGGAACACTTCGAGGCGGATATCCGCCTGCCCGAGCGCTTCCTGATGGAGCGCTTCATCACCGCCGGGCTGCGCTTTGACGGTCAGGCCGTCAGACGGGGCGACCACTGGCAGGTGAACGAGGCGCGCTGCGCGCCCCAGGCGGTGACGCCGACCCTCTCCTGGGTCTCCCTGGACGTGGAGTGCGCCATGGACGGCGCCCTCTTCAGTGTCGGCCTCTTCAGCGAGCAGGATGCGCGGGTCATCATGATAGGGGAGGCGCCCCCGGGGGCCGAGGGGTGGGAGACCCGGGTGCAATGGGTGGCGGACGAGCCCGCCTTGCTGGCGGCCCTCGAGGCCTGGTTCCAGCGCCAGGATCCGGATCTGGTGCTCGGCTGGAACGTGGTCAATTTCGACTTTCGCCTGCTGCTGCGCCGGGCCGAGCTGTACAAGCGGCGGCTGCGCCTCGGCCGTGGCCGGGAGCTGGCGTTCTGGCGCGCCTCCCGCAGCGATCCCCAGAGCGGCAGCGTCATCCTGCCGGGGCGCATGGTGCTGGACGGCATAGATACCCTCAAGAGCGCCACCTGGCAGTTTGCCAGCTACAGCCTGGATGCGGTGGCGAGCGAGCTGCTCGGTCGCGGCAAGGACATAGAGGACGTGGCGAACCGGGGGGAGAAGATCACCGAGCTGTTTCACTCCGACAAGGAGGCCCTGGCCCGCTACAACCTGGAAGATTGCAAGCTGGTGTGGGAGATAGTCGATCACTGCGCCCTGATCCCCTTCGCCATCGAGCGGGCCAACCTCACCGGCCTGGAGCTGGACAGGGTCGGCGGCTCGGTGGCGGCCTTCACCAACCTCTATCTGCCACGGCTCCACCGCGGCGGCTATGTGGCTCCCAACCTGCCTGCCGATGGCGGCCTGGCGAGCCCGGGAGGCTATGTGATGGACTCCAGGCCCGGCCTCTATCGTCAGGTGCTGGTGCTCGACTTCAAGAGCCTCTACCCCAGCATCATCCGCACCTTCTGCATCGATCCCATGGGGCTGGTGGAGGGACTCAAGGCTCCCGATGACGCCATCCCCGGCTTTCGTGGCGCCCTCTTCTCCCGGGACAAGCACTTCCTGCCCGGGCTTATCGCCACCCTGTGGGCGGCGCGGGACAGGGCGAAGGCCGCCCGCAACCAGCCGCTCTCCCAGGCCATCAAGATCATCATGAACTCCTTCTACGGGGTGCTGGGCTCGGGGGGTTGCCGTTTCTACGATCCCAGGCTAGCGTCATCCATCACCCTGCGCGGCCACAGCATCATGCAGCAGACCCGGGAGTGGATAGAGGCGCGGGGCTACCAGGTCATCTACGGCGACACGGACTCCACCTTCGTCCACCTGCCAGACGAGATGAGCCCGGCCCAGGCGGACGAGGTAGGCAAGGCGCTCGCCCGGGAGATCAATGAACGCTGGACCCGGCTGGTCGAGGCCGAGTTCGGCCTGCCGAGCTATCTGGAGATAGAGTACGAGACCCACTATCGCCGCTTCCTGATGCCCACCATCCGGGGGCTGGAGAAGGGCAGCAAGAAGCGTTACGCCGGTCTGGTGGGGCAGGGGGAGTCGGAGCACCTGGTGTTCAAGGGGCTGGAGACGGTGCGCACCGACTGGACCATGCTGGCCAAGCAGTTCCAGACCCGGCTCTACGAGCTGGTGTTCCACGATGAAGATCCCTGCGACTATGTGCGCACCATGGTGGACGAGACCCGCGCCGGTGGCCACGACCAGCTGCTGGTCTACCGCAAGCGGCTGCGCCAGAAGCTGGAGGAGTACCAGAAAAATGTGCCGCCCCATGTGCGGGCCGCGCGTCTCGCGGACGAGGAAAACCTGCGCCGCGGGCTGCCCCAGCGCTACCAGCACAGGGGCACCATCAGCTACCTGATGACCCTGGCGGGGCCCGAGCCGGTGGAATACCGACGCAGCGCCATCGATTACGAGCACTACATCGACAAGCAGCTCAGGCCCATCGCCGACGCCATACTGCCCTTCATCGGCGAGTCCTTCGAGCGGATCTGCGGCCGCCAGCTGGATCTCTTCTAAGGCCCATGTGCCATCCTTGATCTGCCTGTTCTTACCATCTCAGCGGCGCGATGCGATCGCCCCGCGAGCGGGTCATCAGTCCCGCCCGGATGGGGCGCAATGGCAAAGAAGCGGCAAAGAGGGCTGCCGGCAATGGCAGCTGACACATCAAACAATGCAGGAGGCCCCATGGCCCTATCCCTTCGTCTGGCGACCCTGGCGGTCGCCGTCATGCTCGGCGGTGCGGCCTGGGCATATCCCCTCAAACCCGGCCTGTGGGAAATGCAGACCAGAATGGAGGCGGATGACGGCGCGCTGGCGCAGGCCATGGCCGCCATGGAGAAACAGCTGGCGGCCCTGCCCGAGGGGCAGCGCAAGATGATGGAAGAGATGCTGGCCAAGCAGGGGGTTGGCATCACGGGCCTGGGGGCGGACGGGGTGCGGATGCGCCACTGCCTCAGCCCGCAGATGGTGGCCGAAGAGAAGCTGCCCTTCGAGCGCCAGGGGGAGGGATGCGAGCGAACCCTGGTCTCGCGCAGCGACAGCCAGATCCGTTTCACCCTCAGCTGCCGCGAGCCACCCGCCAGAGGGGAGGGGGAGGTGCATTTCGTCAACCCCGGCGCCTACACCAGCCGCTTTACCCTGGAGATGGAATACGAGGGCAGGCAGGAGCGGATCCAGGGCAGCAGCGAGAGCCGCTGGCTGGGGGATGAGTGTGGCGACATCAAGCCGCTGGAGTAGATCATGAGACGAGGGGAGGCGCCATGGCCAGGTTGACGGCGCTGGACAACGCCATGGGGGATCTCTTCTCCCGGGAAGAGGAGCCCGCCCGCTGGCTCGCCCCCGGCGCCTTGCATCTGCCGGGCGGGGTGGCGCGCCTCGGCCCGGGTTTGCGCTGGTTGCATGCCTGGATCCACGCCGTGAGCGCCCAGGCGCCCTTTCGCCATATGCAGACCCCGGGAGGCCAGACCATGTCGGTGGCCATGACCAATGCCGGCCCCTTTGGCTGGGTGTCGGACAGGCAGGGCTATCGCTACAGCCCCCTGGATCCCCTCAGCCACGCCCCTTGGCCCCCGCTGCCGGCTGAGCTGCTTGAACTGGCTCGCCGCGGGGCCGAGGCGGCCGGGTTTGCCGGTTTCGTGCCCGATGCCTGCCTCATCAATCGCTACGAGCCCGGGGCCCGCATGTCCCTGCATCAGGACAGGGATGAGGCGGACTTGCGCCACCTCATCGTCTCCCTCTCCCTGGGGCTGGGGGCCGAGTTTCTGCTGGGGGGCCTCAGTCGGCGGGATCCGGTGCAGCGCTTGATCCTGCGCGGCGGCGATCTGCTGGTGCTGGGGGGCGAGGCGCGCCTGCGTTTTCACGGGGTGGCGCCCCTCAAGGCGGGGGCGGAGGGGGAGGTGCGTTTCAACCTCACCCTGAGGCGGGCGGCGCCCTGAGCAGAGGGCTCAGCGGGCGCCAGCAAGCCGCGGACAATAAAAAACCCTCCGCAGGGTAATGCCGATCAGTTAAGGATCCATTGACCGATCCTCCTGATGTGTAAAAATCCGAAACCTATTGATTTGGTTTCGGATTTTTTATGCGTATCGAACAGGCTCTCGACTTCCTCCACGCCAGCAATATGGCCCAGTTTGAGTCACTCTCTGACCTCATTCCCCCCGCGCTCATCACCTCCCTGCTCGGCGAAGAGGGCGTCGCCACTCTGCGCCGTCGCCGCATGCCCATGGAACGTCTGGTCTGGGCCATCATCGGCATGGCCATCTTCCGCAACGTCCCCATGACCCAGCTGGTCAATCAACTCGATATCCTGCTGCCCGGCGACCGCCCCTTCGTCGCCCCCAGCGCCTTCCTGCAAGCTCGCCAAAAGCTCGGCCACAAGAGCATTGCGCGGCTGTTTCACGAGACTGCCACAGGTTGGCACCTGCAGGCCAATCATCCCGGTTGGGCCGGGCTGCAACTGCTTGCCGTCGATGGCGTGATGTGGCGCACGCCCGATACTCCGGACAATGCCGCCGCCTTTGCCAAGCCCGGCACCCAGCATGGCGAGACCGCCTATCCCCAGGTGCGCATGCTCTGTCAGATGGAGCTGACCAGCCATCTGCTGGTTCAGGCCGTGATGGAGAGTTGTGCCGTCAACGAGATGGTGCTGGCCGAGCAGCTCATCGAGCGCACACCGGACCACTCGCTGACCCTGTTCGACAAAGGCTTTTACTCCCTTGGCCTGCTCCACGCCTGGCACACCACCGGCAGTGAGCGGCACTGGCTGCTGCCGCTCAAGAAGGGCACCCAATACGAGGTGGTGCGCAAGCTGGGGCGCCAGGATGCGCTGGTGCAGCTCAAGACCAGTCCGCAGGCGAGGAAGAAGTGGCCGCAGTTGCCAGAGGCAATAGAAGCCCGCTTGCTGACGCGCACTATCAACGGCAAGGAGCGCCAAGTGCTGACCTCGATGGTCGACCCGATGCGCTTCCCGGGGGCTGACATCGTGGAGCTGTATGGCCATCGCTGGGAAATCGAGCTGGGGTATCGGGAGATGAAACACAGCCTGCAGCAGCACAGACTGACCCTGCGCAGCAAGAAGGCGACGGGGATACGGCAAGAGCTGTGGGGCGTGCTGCTGGCCTATAACCTGCTGCGTAGCCAGATGGTGAAGATGGCGGCGAGCCTGAAGGGATACACGGCGAGTCAGCTGAGTTTTCACATGGCGTCGGTGTACCTCATCCATGAACTGAGCTGCATGCCGTATGTGTCACCGGGGAATATCCCAGGGCGGGTGGCGGAGCTGGAGAAGCAGGCGGGGCAGTTTGTGCTGCCGGCACGAAGAGAGCGAAGTTACCCCCGCTGCGTGAAGCCAAGACCACAGAAGTACAGTGTGAAAAAAGCCAATAAAAACAATGCCAGTCAGCCTTAACTGACTGGCATTACCCTCCGCAGGGAGGGTTTTTTCATGGCAAGGGGGATCAGAACAGGGTGGAGGAGAGGTCGTACAGCTCCTGGTTGAAGGGGCGCTGCAGGTTCTCGATGCAGTCGATGATGTCGTGGTGCACCATCTGGTTGTTCTGGATGCCGACGCAGCGGCCACCGTGGCCGGCCAGCAGCTGCTCGACCGCGTAGGCACCCATGCGGCTGGACATGATGCGGTCACGGGCACTGGGCGAACCGCCGCGCTGGATGTGACCGAGGATGGTGGCGCGGGTGTCGCGACCGGTGCGCTCCTCGATGTCCCTGGCCAGGGCGTTGACGTCGGTGACGTGCTCGCAGATGGCGACGATGGCGTGACGCTTGCCCTTGGCCTCACCCTCTTCGATCTGGCGGATCAAGGCTTCCTTGTCGAAGGCCACTTCCGGCACGATCACGTACTCGGCGCCGCCGGCGACCGCGGCAGACATGGCCAGATCGCCGCAGTGGCGGCCCATGACCTCGACCACCGAGATGCGGTGGTGGGAGCTGCAGGTGTCGCGCAGGCGGTCGATGGCGTCCACCACCACGTTCAGGGCGGTGTCAAAGCCGATGGTAAAATCGGTACCGGCGATGTCGTTGTCGATGGTGCCCGGCAGGCCGATGCAGGGGAAACCCTCTTCGGTCAGCTTCTTGGCACCCATGTAGGAGCCGTCACCGCCGATCACCACCAGGGCATCGATGCCGTGTTTTTTCAGGTTCTCGATCGCCTCGGCGCGCACCTTGGGATCCTTGAACTCGGGGAAACGGGCAGAGCCGAGGAAGGTGCCGCCGCGGTTCACCACGTCGGAGACGCTGTGACGCTCGAGCTTGGCGATCTTGTTCTGATGCAGACCCAGGTAGCCATCCTTGATGCCATAGACTTCCAGGCCGTAATGCAGGCCGGCGCGCACCACGGCGCGGATGGCTGCGTTCATACCCGGCGCATCGCCACCACTGGTCAATACACCAATACGTTTGATTTTTTTGGTCATGAGTGCCTCTGGATCTCAAGTTGTCGAATAGGTAAGCCAGTTCTTACTATATCGGCTTTCGTATCGGCTGACGCCATACGAAAGCCGGTAACGGAGGGGGCGTGGGGCCCCCTCCTGGCTCATTACTGGGCGGCGCCAGCGATGATCTGGGAGAAGTCGTCCACTTTCAGGGACGCACCACCCACCAGGCCACCGTCGATGTCCGGCTGACCGAACAGATCGGCTGCGGTCGCGCCAGTGACGGAACCACCGTACAGGATCTGTACCTTGGCAGCTACGGCGGCGTCGAAACCGGCCAGGTACTGACGGATGTGAGCATGAACGGATTGCGCGATCTCCGGGGTGGCAGTCTTGCCGGTGCCGATGGCCCATACCGGCTCGTAAGCCACCACGGCGTTCTCGAAGGAGGCGATGCCGCAACGGTCGATGACGGCCTTGAGTTGGGTCTCAACCACGTTCTTGGTCACGCCGGCTTCGAACTGCTCCAGGGTCTCACCGATGCACAGAACCGGCACCAGGCCGCCTTTCTGGATGGCTTCGTACTTGGCAGCCACCACGTCGTCGGTCTCTGCGTGCAGGGTACGACGCTCGCTGTGGCCGACCAGGGAGTAGGTGCAACCGAAGGCTTTGAGCATGGAGGGGGCGTTCTCGCCGGTGAAGGCGCCGGACTCGTGAACGTCGGCGTTCTGGGCACCGTAAGCAATCTTGCTGCCAGCGGTCAGCTGTTCAACCAGACCCAAAAAGATAACCGGCGGGCAGACGGCCACTTGCACGGAAGGATGAGCGGCAGCGGCCGGGGTCAGTCCTTTGATCAGAGCTTCGACGGAAGCTTTGGTGCCGTTCAGTTTCCAGTTACCCATTACCAGGTGCTGTCTCATCTTCTATATCTCCTAGGCATTTGATTGCGCAACATTATATGAATTGAACCGAGCCCAAGATAGCTGACCCGGCGGCAAATGACGTAATTTTTTTTCGCTTTCCTGATCCAAATCAGGAATGCAAGGCGCGATTGCTCACTCGGTGACCTGCCCACGCAAACGGGCCCACCATACCCCAATCCACTCGTGAATGGCAGCCTCGGAATACATCAGGTAACGCCCCTTGGGCAGGTAGCTGTAGAGGGGCTGCGCCACCTGACTCTGCTTGGCGGTGTAGTCTGTGGGGGCCGGCACCGCATCGAGTCCCTGACTGCGATAGAGGGCCATGGCCCTGGGCAAATGGGTGGCCGAACTCACCAGTGCCACCCGCTTGCCCTTGAGGTGGGCGCTGATGCTGACCGCCTCGTCATGGGTGTCTTTGTTGTTTTCAAACAACGTCATTCGAGATCTGTCTACCCCTAAGCTCTGCGCCATGCGGGCGTTGACCTCGGCATTGGACAGCGGATCCCCGGCCACGGCGCCGGAGAAGACCAGCTCGGCCTGCGGATAGGCCAGGGCCAGGCGCACCCCTTCCAGCGTTCTCGCGAGGGAGATGTTGTTCTGCCAGCTGCGTTCGGGCACCGCAGGATCGCTCACATGGCCGTTGCCGAGCACCACTATGGCCTGGATGTCCGGATGCTGGCTCACCTCGAAGGGGGGATAGCTCTGCTCCAGGCTGCGGGCCAGCTCATAGCTCACCGGCCGCGTCCCCATCAGGGCGATGATCACCAAGGAGAGGGTCGCAAGCAGCCTGCCGCTTTTTTGAAAGCGGGTGAACCAGAGCAGCACGAGCGCCAGCAGCAACAAGGAGAGAGAGAAGGGCAGTGGCATCAGCAGCTGGCCCAGCCATTTCTTGATGACAAAGAAGTTGAGCTCGAACACGACAGACACGTCCTTGAGTTTTCAGCAAATTCGGGATGTGACAGAATACCCCTCTTTTTTCCTGTGGCCCAATCCTGTGTGGTTCCTCCTGCGGCCCTCATGGCGGGGCGGTCGAAGATGAGTGTGTCTTGAAGCAAGATCAGAGTTTTGACGGGCGCGCGGACAAGTTCGCTCGCAACATTTACGACTCCACCAAGGGGCGCATTCGCACCACCATTGTCTGGGGCGACATCGAAGCCTGCCTGGCGCGCCTGGGCAACCGGCCCCTTCGCATCCTGGATGCCGGCGGCGGCTTTGGCTACTTCGCCCAGAAACTGGCGGCCATGGGCCATCAGGTGGAGCTGTGCGATTTGTCGGCAGAGATGCTGGATCTGGCCCGGGAGCAGATCGCCCAGAAGGGGCTGGAAGACAGAATTCGTCTCATCCATTGCCCCATTCAGGATCTCAAGCACCAGGTGACCGGCACCTTCGATCTGGTGCTCTGTCACGCGGTACTGGAGTGGCTCGCCGAGCCGCGCCAGACCTTGCTGGGTCTGTTCCCTTTCGTCAAGGCAGGGGGCATACTGTCGCTGCTTTTTTACAATCGTCACGGCCTCCTGTTCCAGAGCCTGGTGGTGGGCAATTTCGACTATGTGCGCCTGGGCCTTCGCAAGAAACGCCAGACCGCCCTGACCCCCACCAATCCCCAGTTGCCGGAGCAGGTCTATGACTGGATAGGCCGGGGGGGATTGCGGATCATCGGCAAGACCGGGGTGCGCGTCATCCACGACTACATGCGCCACAAGCAGGATCAGGTCGAGAAGTTCGAGGACCTGCTGGCCATGGAGCAGCACTATTGCCGCCAGGAGCCCTTTGTTTCCCTGGGGCGCTACATCCATGTGATGGCCCAGAAACCGGCCGGTTGAGACACACAGACGTGAATGCGATGCGGGATCCAGCCGCCGGGGCGCCACCGCCCCCGGCCCATATCACCACGGCGGGCGAAGATCTGCCGACTATAACAACGAGATGATAACGTCATGATGAGTACATCCCGTACCCTGCCAGAGACGGTGGGATGGGTCAGACAGGAGGGGTTGGCGCTGAACCTTCCCACCGACAGGCTGGCCTTTCTGATAGCAGTCAAGACGCTGTCCGAGGACGAGTCTGATCTCTCGGAGGCCGCGCTGCACGACGCCTTTGGCTATGTGAGCAGTGCCTTCGGCCAGATGGACGAGACCCTCACCGGTCGCGCCAACAACGCCATCAACGATCTCGTCCGCCAGCAGCTGCTGTCGCGTTTTACCACCGACATGGTGGCCGGCGAAAGCCTCTACCGCCTGTCGCGCCTTGGCATGAGCATCGTCGACTTCTTCATGGATCAGCGCCAGGTGGACTCCATCAAGCTCTCCATCCTGCTCGAGCACCTGGCCGCCGAGCTCGACACCGCCCGCAAGGCGGCGCTCGAGACCAACACCCGGGAGCAGTGGGACGCCGAGGTGCTGCCGCGCCTCTCCTTCTCCCTGGAAGAGACGCTCGGGCGCATCGATCTCACCCAGCGCGCCATGGACGAGCAGCAGAATCAGGTCAAGAGCGAGATCGCGGCTCTGCTGACCCAGAACTGGGTCGATGCCATCCACAGCTGCGAGAAGCTCCTGCACGAGACAGGCCAGACCCTGCGCGAATTGCAGGACACCCTGGACGCCGCCGGCCACCGCCTGCAGGCGGGGCTGCTCAACATTCAGGAGGCGGCCCAGGGGCGTGAGGATCTGTTCCACGTGGAGGAGCTAACCCACGCCCTGCAGGGGCGTCTGGACGTCATCACCGCCTGGGGCCAGCAGTGCATCGAGCTCTGGTCCCGCTACGACAGGCACGTCCACAAGTTCATCCGCAACGCCATCGACATGGACAAGAACCGCGCCTTCAGCCAGCGGCTGCGGGAATCCATCCGCAACTTCGAGCAGCATAACTGGCTGCTTCGAGTGGCCGAGGAGCCCCGCCTGCTGGAGCTGCGGGATGAAACCATCGCCATCCACGACGAGGAGGTGACCGGCGAGGTGCCCCTCGAGATGGAGTACGTGGAGATGGTGGACATCAACCAGGAGCTGGCGGAGCGCATCGAGCGCTATCTGGCCCGCTACCCCGAGCAGGGCCATCAGCTGGATCTTGCCGACGTGCTGCGGGAATACCTGCTGGACTACCCGGCCCATGCCCACTTCGACGTGGCGCGCCTCCTGATCGATCAGGCCGTGCGTCTCGGCCATGCCAGCGGTGAGCGCGAGCACCACCGCCAACCCGCATGGAAACCCATCAACCAAGCTGGATCCAAGGTTCAGGCCTATGTCATCGATCAATACTGAATTCCCCTTGCCCCTGCGTCTCGCAGAGGCCATCGCCAACCCCTTGTTTCCGCGCATCGATACCGCCCTGCGCTCGGGGCGTCACATCAGTGCCGACGAGTTCGAGCAGCACTCGGCCCTGGTGGAGTTCCATGGCGAGCTCGAGATCTTCTACGGCCGCTATCAGGTGGAACTCATCAAGGCGCCGGAGGGCTTCTTCTACCTGCGCCCGCGCCCCAGCGCCGACATCGGCACAACAGTTTTATCCGAGCTCGACATGCTGGTGGGCAAAGTGCTCTGCTACCTGTTCCTGAGCCCGGACCGTCTCGCCTCTGAAGGGGTGTTCGCCATGGGCGAGCTGCAAGAAGAGGTGCTGGGTCTGGCGGACGAGAAGCAACTGCTGCGCATGGTCAACAGTCGCTCCGGCGGCACGGATCTGGACAAGAAGAAACTCCTCGAGAAGATCCGCACCTCCATGCGTCGCCTCAAGCGCCTCGGGATGATCACCGCCCTTGGCAACAGCGACAAATTCCGGGTCAACGAATCCGTGTTCCGTTTTGCCGCCGACGTGCGCTCCGACGAGGATCCCCGCGCCGTGCAACTGCGGATGATCCAGGAAGGGGAGGCCATCTTCCACGACGACGAGATGCCGAGCAGCGATTCGCTGTTTGACGACATCGAGGGAGATTTGGATGAAGAGCAGCTGGAGCTGGAGGTGGAAGATGATCTGCAACGTTAATGTGCCGGCACTTATGGTGTCTGCCGGTTTGATGGAGAGTGCGGCGTGAGAGGCAAATTCAAATCCCTGACCATGGTCAACTGGAACGGCTTCTTCGCCCGCACCTTCGATCTCGACCAGCTGGTCACCACATTGTCCGGCGGCAACGGCGCGGGCAAGTCCACCACCATGGCGGCCTTTATCGCGGCCCTGATCCCGGATCAGTCCCTGCTGCATTTTCGCAACACCACGGAAGCGGGCTCCAGCAGCGCCTCCCGTGACAAGGGGCTCTACGGCAAGCTGCAGCGCGGTCACTGCTATTCGCTGCTGGAGGTGATGAACAGCCGCGAGCAGCGGATCTGGGTCGGCGTTCACCTGGAGCAGGTCGCCAACCGGGACAACAAGGTCAACATCACCCCCTTTGCCCTGGTGGACGTGCCTGAGCAGCTGCAACCCACGGATCTGCTGCTGGAGAAGCTCGATGACGGCAAGGGCCGGGTGCGCGCCTTCGCCGATCTGAAGGGGGCGGCAGCGGAGCTCGGCGCCATCAAGGTCGCCAAGTTCAATACGGTGACCGACTATCACAACTTCATGTTCGAGTTCGGCATCACCCCGAAGAAGCTGAGGGATCAAAAAGATCGCGGCAAGTTCTATCGCCTGATCGAGGCCTCCCTCTACGGCGGCATCTCCTCATCCATCAGCCGCTCCTTGCGGGAATACCTGCTGCCGGAGAACTCCGGGGTGCGCAAGGCGTTCCAGGACATGGAGGCGGCCATCTACGAGAACCGCCGCACCCTGGAGGCCATCAAGGAGACCCAGGGACAGCGGGATCTGTTCAAGAACCTGATCACCGAGACCACCCACTACGTGGCGGCGGAGTATGTGCGGGGCGCCGCCGAGAAGAGCCGGCTCTCCGAGCTGGCCCTGAAGGCGCGCGCTGAGCTCGCCGGCAAACGCCGTCTGCTGGCCGAGGAGAAACAGCGCGCCATCTATCTGGCCGACGAGGTGGATCAGCTCACCAACCGCGAGAAGCTGCTGACCGACGAGCTGGAATCTGCCGCCGAGTACCTCTCGAAGGTGATGGCGGCCGTCAGTTTGCAAAAGAAGATTGCCCTCTATCGCGCCGATCTGGCGGAGCTCAACGACAAGCTGGAGCAGCAGCAGGCAGTGGTGGAAGAGATCCACGGCCAGCTGCTGGAGGTGGAAGAGCGCAAGGAGCTGGCCCAGGCAGAAGTAGACAGCCTCAAGACCCAGCTTGCCGACTACCAGCAGGCGCTGGATATCCAGCAGACCCGCGCCATCCAGTACCGCCAGGCGGTGCAGGCGCTGGAGGCTGCCCGCGAGCAGTGCGAGCTGCCGGGGCTGACTGCCGAACAGGCAAGCGACACCCTGCATCAGTTCCGTAGCGCAGAGCAGAGTCTCACCAGCCGGGTGCTGGGGGCCGAGCAGCAGTTGGCGCTGGCGAAAGCCGCGGTGGCCGAACACGAAGCGGCCCTGGCGCTGCTGCTCAGCATCGCCCCCGAGACCGCCCGCGAGGCCGCTTGGCCCACGGCGCAGGCGCTGCTCAAGCGTCACATCGAAGACAAAGCCCGCATTGCGCAGGGGCAGGGGCTGCGCGCCGCCCTGGCTCGCCTCGAGAAAGAGAGCGAAAGCCAGAAAAATCTCTTCAAGCTGCGTGACGAGCTGCAGCAGGCCTCTGGCCAGCTTATTGCCAGCCAGGACGAGCTGGAGTTGTTTCTGGAAGCCCAGCGCACCCGTCAGGAGGAGCTCTCCGAGCAGCAGGCGGAGGCGAACCAGCGCCGCGCCAGCCTGGAGCATCAGGGCACCCAGCTGGGTCGCGATATCGCGGAGCTGACCAAGCTGGCGCCGCGCTGGTTGAAATCCTTCGAGAAGCTCGAGCAGCTGCGCGAGCAGAGTGGCTTGGCCTTGGCCACCGCCGAAGAACTTTCTTCCGGCATGCAGAGCGTGCTCGACAAGGAGCGGGAGTTCGAGCAGGAGAGCAACCGCATTCAGGGCCAGAAACAGGCCCTGGAGCTGCAAATTCGCAACCTGCAGCTGGGGGCCGGCGAGGCGGATCCGCGCCTGGCCCGCATCGCCGAGCAGGTGGGTGGGGTGCTGCTCTCCGATGTCTACGACGACATCTCCATCGATGATGCCCCTTACTACTCGGCGCTCTACGGCCCGGCTCGCAGCGCCCTGGTGGTGCTCGACCTCGAAGGTGCCATCGAGCGGCTGAAAAAGCTGGAAGATTGCCCGGAAGATATCTACCTCATCCAGGGCAACCCCGACTCCTTTGACGAGGATCTGGTGGAAGCGGACGAGCTGGGGGACGCCGTGCTGGTGCGCACCAGCAAGCGTCAGGTGCGCTTCTCTCGCTACCCCGAGCTGCCGCTCTTTGGCCGCGCCGCCCGGGAAAAACGCATCGAGCAGCTCGATCTCGAGCGGGAAAATCTTATCGAGGGCTACGCCAAGGCCGCCTTCGAGCAGCAGAAGTATCACCGCCTCTACGGCCATTTTCGCGACTTTATCGGCCAGCATCTGGATATCGCCTTCCGCCCGGACCCCGAAGCCGAAGTGCAGGCCAAACAGCACGAGCAGCGTAAGCTGCAAGAAACCATAGCCGAGTGCGACAAGCAGCTGAGTGAGGCCAAGGCGGCCGCCGCCCAGCTGACCCGATATATCCAGCTGGTGCAGGGGATGCTGCCCTTTGCTCACCTGTTTGCCGAGACAGACCTGGCGGCCCGCCTCGAGGCGGCCCACGCCGACGTGGAGGCCCTTAAAACAGCCGAAGCCTTTATCGCCAAACACGGCAAGTCGCTGGAAAAACTCGAGACCCAGGTGCAGGTGCTGCGTCAGGATCCCCAGGATCTCGCCGCCCTGCAGGCGGCTTTTGACGAGGCGAGCGACTTGCTGGCCGAGCAGAAGCGCCGTTGCTACGCGCTGGATCAGCTGGTGGCCCGTCTGCCGCACTTTTCCTATCAGGATGCGCAAGACCTGCTCGGCAAGGCCTCGGAGATGAGCGAGCGACTCAAAGAGAAGCTCAAGGCGGCGGAGCTTGCCGCCCGCACCGCCGGTGAACAGCACAAGCAGATTGCCCAGCGCCACACCGAAGCGTTGCAACTGCGCACCGCGCTCGATTCCAGCGCCTCGGCCAAGGGCCAGACCCTGGCGGAGTTCGAGCAGGAGCTGGGGGCCATGGGGCTCACCCTGTCGGACGACATGGAGGAGAAATCCCGCGCCCACAAGAAGGAGATCGAAGAGCTGCTGACTCGTACCCGCAGCCGACGCAGCCAAGCAGAGCAGCAGTTGGGCTTCAGTAAGAAGGACATCGAGAGTCTTATCGAACGTCTCAAGCTGGAGGGCAAGGATTACTTCGGTGCCCGCAAATCCCTGGTGGGCCACAAGGCGAACTGGTCTCGGGTAGTGCGGCTGGCGCGGGAGACAGACGTCGAGAAGCGCCTCAACAAGCGCGAGCTGGCCTATCTAAACAGCGACGAGCTGCGCTCCATGTCGGACAAGGCCCTCGGCGCCCTGCGGGTGGCGGTGGCCCACGACGAGGCCCTGCGCGATGCGCTGCGCCTCTCTGAAGGCAACCGCAGCACGGAGCAGAAGGTCGCCTTCTACGTGCAGGTCTACCGTTACCTCAAAGATCGCATCCGCAACGACATCATCCGCTCGGACGATCCTGTGGAGGCCATCGAGGAGATGGAGATCGAGCTGGCGCGCCTTGCCGACGAGCTCAAGCAGCGGGAGAACCACCTGTCCCTCTCCTCCCACGAGGTGGCGGCCAAGATAACGAACATCATACGCCGTGAGCAGAACCGCATCCGGGTGCTCAACCAGGGCCTGCAGAACATCGCCTTCGGTCTGGTGCGCGGGGTGCGCCTCAACGTCAACATCCGCGAGGCCCACACCCGTCTCTTGACCGCGCTCGCCGATCAGAGCGCCATGCACAACGATCTGTTCGCCGACAAGGAGCTCAGCTTCTCCGAGGCCATGGCCAAGCTGTTCCAGCGCCTGAACCCGCAGATAGAGCAGGGGGAGCGCAACTATCAGGTGATGGGGGATGTGCTGCTGGACTATCGCAACTACCTGGAGCTCGAAATCGAGGTGCAACGTGGTGCCGATGGCTGGCTTCGGGCCGAGAGCGGCGCCCTCTCCACCGGCGAGGCGATAGGCACAGGTCAGGCCATCCTGCTGATGGTGCTGATCAGCTGGGAGGAGGAGTCCCGCCGTCTGCGCGGCAAGGATATCGCTCCCTGCCGTCTCTTGTTCCTCGACGAAGCGGCGCGCCTGGATGGCAAGTCCATCGCCACCCTGTTCGAGTTGTGCGAGCGCCAGGACATGCAGCTGCTCATCGCGGCGCCGGAGAACATCAGCCCCGAGAAGGGCACCACCTACAAGCTCATCCGCAAGGTGCAGGGCAAGCACGAGCACGTGCACGTGGTGGGGCTGCGGGGCTTCGGTTTCGCCGATGACAAGCTGATCGCCTGACCTCTTCCCCTGACAGGGGCTGACGGGTGAACACACAAACGGGAGGCTTGGGCCTCCCGTTTTCCATGGGAAATATGAGAGAGTAGGCGCCTGTTCGCGGGATCCAGACTGGCGATGCAGGGTAACGGCCAGGGCGCATCAACCTGACATCGCATCGAGGGAATAAAGCATGACGTGGAAATTACAAAAAGGGCTGCTGGCCTCCCTGTGCCTGCTGCTCGCGGCCTGCAGCAGCCAACCTGATGCGGGCAGTGCTGGCAACTTGCGGGGTTATACCCAGACTGGGCTGGCCTCCTACTATGCCGATCGCTACCACAACAAGCGCACCGCAAGCGGCGAGCTCTACCAGAAGAGCGCCAACACCGCCGCCCATATGACGCTGCCCTTCGGCGCCATGGTGCGGGTGACCAACCTTGCCAACGGCAAGAGCGTGGTGGTGCGGGTCAATGACAGGGGCAACTTCGCCAGAGGCCGGATCATCGATCTCTCAAGGGCGGCCTTCAGCAGCATAGGCAACACCCGATCCGGTCTTATCAAGGTCAAGGTCGAGGTGTTGTAGGGGCCGTTATCGGGTCTGCCACAGGTAGGCGTCACCCATTGCACGGCGCAAGTTGTCATGCTGGCCATGCGGGGGCATGCTTCGAATCGGCCGGGGTGTCTGCGAAGCCAAGCAAGAAGGGTTCACCAGGGGAAAGGTCTTCACCCATGGGGCCAACGTGATGGACCGGCCTCACTCTCACCGGCTTAACCAGGAATGATCCTTTCCTCTTTCAGCCTGTCAAACAGCTGGATAAATGAATCGAGCGTGCTGCAATAGCCCGTAAATCCCGCTCGGCGACTTTTGCTCATGTCGGTGAATACCTCCATGGGTCGCCCCAGGTCCGCATCGGTATGCCACCAGGAGACCAGCTTGTTGATATCCGGCTCCCGGAGCCGATGCTGGCTGGCAATCTCTGCCCAGGCTTCCTGCGCACCTTGCATCCGGCTCTCCAGCGGCATCATAGGGTCCATGCCCCCCTGGGATTCGATGCCAAAATACGCTGCCAAGCGAGGCCACAGCCAGCTCCAACGGAAAACATCGCCGTTGGCAATGTTGAAATCCTCGTTCGCTGCTGCCGGGCTGCCTGCCGCCCAAGCCAACTGCTCGGCCAAGAGAGTGGCACTGGTCACGTCGGACACGCCATGCCATTGCGCGCGAGAGCCAGGAAACATAAAGGGCCACCCTTTCTCGCGGCACAGGGTGGCGTACACCGCCAGCGTCTGCCCCATGTTCATCGCGTTGCCCAATGCGTAGCCGATGATGGTGTGCGGGCGATGTACGCTCCAGCGATAGCCATATTTTTCTGCGCCGGAAAACAGCTCGTCTTCCTGTGCATAATAGAAATTCTCGACTGGCTGGCGGCCCTGCTCCTCCCGAAAAGGGGTGACCGGCACAGTCCCTTTGCCATACGCATCAAAGGGGCCAAGATAATGCTTCAGGCCGGTTACCAGCGAGACGTGAGCATTCGCGAGTCTGTCGCCAAGGGCCTCGATGACATTCCTGATCATCTCGCCGTTGACCCGAATGTTTTCGCTCTCCGTCTCCTGACGGGCCCAGACGCTAAAGAACAGGGCGTCCGGCGTGATCGTTTTCAACACCTCGTTCACGGCGGCGGCATCCGTCAGATCCGCCAGCAGAGTGGCGCAGCCATCTGGCGCGTCTGTGCGCCCTCGGGACAAGCCAGACACGGCCCAACCCTCATCCATCAGTTTCTCTGCCAGTGCACGTCCGATGACCCCACTCACACCGACAATCAACGCTGTCTTCTGCATATTCGTTTCCTCAGGTTGGCGTAGTGATTAGACTAATAAAGAATTTAAATCTCATCTCTGGCATTAATTCACATGATTCATAACCTGAGTTCATCAATAAGTGCATGATCAACGACTGAAAGACATCATCCCCTTCGTCACGAGCGTCGAGAGGGGCAGTTTTACCGCCGCCTCGGAGCACCTCCATGTGACGGGCTCCGCTATCAGCAAGAGCGTCAGTCGGCTGGAGGCAAGACTGGGTTCACTCTTGCTGGAACGAACCACGCGGCGTTTGACCCTGACCGATGCCGGACATGCGTACTACCAGACGTGCATACGCATCCTGGAAGAACTGGCCGAGGCGGAATCCGTGCTGGCCGCGCACCGCACCATCCCTTCCGGGCGTTTACGTCTGGCATTGCCAAGCACCTATGGGCGTTTGTGTGTCATGCCACACTTGCTCCCTTTCTGCCAACAGCACCCCGAGGTCGCGTTAAGCCTGACGTTTTCAGACCGCTTTGTTGACTTGTTTGAAGAGGGGATTGATGTCGCCGTGCGGATCGGTGACACGGGGGATCTGCCCGCATCCCTTGGTTGTCGCCACCTTGGCCGTGAGAGCATGGTGTTCTGTGCGTCCCCCGCTTACCTTGCCAGAGAAGGCAAGCCACAGAGTGTGGAGGCGCTGCTGCAACACAGGGCCATCCTCTACGAGCGCGTTGATGGCACCACTAAACCCTGGCAATTCATGGCTGAAGATGGCCATTCAAACTGGCGTTCTGTGCCCTATCGCGTCTCCCTGGGGGATGTGGATGCGCAGGTGCAGGCAGTGCGCGCCGGCCTGGGGGTGGCGCAGATGCCGACTTGGTTGATACATGAACCACTGAAGTGCGGTGAACTCGAGATTATTTTACCCGAGTTGCAACCCGCGGGCCTGGCATTGACGCTCGTCTGGCCACGGCGCAAACAACGGCTACCCAAGGTGGATGCGCTGTTGGCCGTGCTGGGTGAGCTGAACATTTCTGAATCCTTGATCTGAACGCCCCAGGCCGGATCGCCAACAAGCGCCTATGGCTAGGTGTGATGTGAGGTGTTTGGGCAAGAGGACGGTGCGCTATCCGCAGGCGTCTGACGGGCGAGGGCAGCATCATGCTCTCTTCAGCGCAGCGGCGTTCAGTCGCGGCAGCCTTGCCTGATATAAGGCTCTGCCATTGTGGATGGCTGCCATGAGAGGACAGGCACTTTCCTGCGTGTTGATGATGTGACTGTGGAGAAGTCGGGATGAAGAGAGAGTCGGACAAGATAGTGTCGATCGCCGTGCTCAAGGCCAAAGCCGGCATGAGAGAGCGCCTGCGCCACGAGTTGCTCGCGCTGATAGCGTCCACCCGCCGGGAGCCCGGCAACCTCGATGATGTGCTGTTCGAGCTCAAAGACGAACCCGGCACCTTCTACATGCGGGAAACCTTCGTCAATCAGGCCGCCCTGGATGCCCACTGCGCGACGGATTATTTCCAAGGCTTCGCCCGCCAGGCGGACGACTTGCTGGCATAGCCCCTGCGACGGGTCTTCATGGAGGAAGTGAGCCCGCTATCGGCCAGGGGGCAGGGCTGAGAGCCTGCCCGTTCGTTTGCCCCATGTTCCCGAACGGTGCGGCTTCGCTATGATTGAGACGGCGCAGTGACAGAGCCTGAGGGCAGGGCATGCAGACCCTGGCAGTCACTAGCCACAAGTGACACGGGGCCGATAGTCGGCCGTCATGGGAGGCGTCATGAAGAGAACCCTGATCCTGGTGCGTCACGGCAAGTCGAGCTGGGAAGAGCAGGGGCTGCCTGACAGGGCGCGGCCGCTCGCCGAGCGGGGCCTGCGCGACGCGCCCCTGATGGGCGCCCGGCTGGCGCACGATAAGGTGAGGCCCGATCTCATACTATCGAGCCCCGCCTGCCGGGCCTTGTCGACGGCCCATATCATGGCCGAGGTGCTCGGTTACCCGCCAGGGGAGATAGTCACGGACGAGCGGCTCTATGGCAGCGATGCCGGGGCCCTGCTGGCGGTGATGGGTGAGCTGGGTGACGGGTTCAGGTGCGTCATGCTCTTCGGTCACGATCCCGAGTTCACCGAGCTTGCCCACCGCTTTTCCGGCAAGATCACCCGGATGCCGACCTGCGCCGTCGCCCGCTTCACTTTTAATGCTCCCTCCTGGTCGGTTGCCGTGTCGCAACCGCCGCTGACGGCCGTGTTCGACTATCCGAAAAAGGGGTAGAGCACAGGGCTGTCGCTCAACGGGGGCAAGGAGGCGTGGGCGCCTGACATGCTAGAGATGAGCGAAATGCACCATGGCATTGGTTCCCAGGCAGGTGCGCCCTCTGCGCTGATGGAGGTCTTTCGCCGAGCAGACATAGCCGATGCCCTGCTCGGAATCGTTTGCATGGGGATATCCAAGGGGTTAATTTTCCAGCTGAAGAGCGTATTTCCGAAAGCGGGTTTTCATCTACGTCTGTTGCAACTGGGCGGTAAATAATTTATTAACCACCCTTTTAATCCATTACCCAGGTTACGTCGATCATTCATCAGCCTCTGGGACAGCGCGCATCCTGCTTGCCGACCGACAAGAAAATACGCCATGGTCAATGTGACTGTCGTGCCGAGAGGCATAATTAAACAATTTCGCCTCTCTATTAATAGTCGCCGATAAATTCCTTGCATGCGGAGGGTGCTTGGCAGGATAATTTTTTGCTCGACGTTTTTTATTATAAATATTCAGCAGGGGATAATATGAATATATTTGAACAGACAGACCCTTCGCGCAGGCGATATGGGTTGGCGGCCTTTATTGGATTGGTGGCAGGGATTGTCTCTGCTTTTGTAAAGTGGGGGGCTGAACATGTGTTGCCTCCTCGCAGCCCAAGCGACCTATTCAATGCAGCATGTTCGCCTGAGTCATTGCTCCGGGCCGCAGATCAGATCGATTGTTCCAGAAACTTTCTCAACCCTCCTTACGTATTTCTACGGGACTGGTTGGGGGTGATTGATCCTAATGAAGCGATTTACACCTTTGCCGGGCATGCCTTCAACTGGGTGGGTGTGACGCACATCGTTTTCTCGATTGTGTTTGCGGTAGGTTACTGTGTGGTGGCTGAACAGTTTCCAAAAGTCAAGCTGTGGCAAGGTCTGTTGGCCGGGGCCTTGGCTCAACTGTTTGTCCACATGATCTCGTTCCCGCTGATGGGACTGACGCCACCCCTCGTCGATCTGCCTTGGTACGAGCATGTCTCGGAGATTGCCGGTCACCTGGTGTGGTTCTGGTCCATCGAGATCATTCGTCGTGACTTGCGCAGCCGGATCACCAATGAACCCGATCCCGAGTTCCCGCTTAAATAATCCTTCCCGGTCTCCTGCACAGGGCAGGAAACCATAGGGATATCTGCACAGGACCCGAGGGGCCGCTTATTATGCGCGGCCGTCAGGGTCCTGTTTAATGTGTGTGGTCAGGCTGACCATCACATTAAACAGTGTTCAAGACTGACGGTTTTTTGAGGCCTCTCAGGCGCGGCTCACATCATGGATCGGGTATGATTGCCCATCAAGGATCCGGATAGATGAGAGCAAGTCTGCCCTGTCGGTATTGATCATCAATCTGACCTTGCAAGACCCAGGCTGACCATGGATGTTATTGGAACATACCGTATTTTCAGGTTGTTCCTTTTAGCCAATGCTGTGGCTGCCTGTCTCCACTCCTGCCTTATTCCCCCCCTCTATCCTGTGCATCGCGGTTCCTGTCATACCGGTCGGTCACTTGCCCCGCCATCTCATCTGGCAGGCAGCAAGGCCGCGCCATGGTCCGCCCGCTTGCCCGCTTCTCGCACCAGCCAATCATCCGGATGTCACATCGCGCCTTATTTTACGCTTGGCTCTGACGGGGGCTGGGCTGGATAAGCGTGCGTGGTTCTCCTGTCGTCATGGTGAACCGGTTGGCGAGTCGTCATCAGGGAGGGCGCCGTCGCGCGCTCTGGGAAGCGTAGCGATTAGCTCTGGGGGACTCTCATTCCCTTGTCGAGGTAGAGGCTGCTGTAGTGGGCGCGATGGGTGACGAACATCACCTGGTGGCGACTGCCGTCGGAGAGGATGACGAAATCCCCGGCCTGGGCCGGACTTTGCAGGCTGATCTCCTGCTCGGGGGCGGTCAGCTTGTCGACCTCCTCCCGAAAGTTGAGGGTGTAAGAATACATAGGGCGCTCCACTGCAGGACCGTATACAGACACGCACCACAAGGCTAGCCGCCATCCCCCGGATCCGCGGCGCCCAAGCGGCACCTGTGCGCCATTTAATTTAACGGGTAAGCTGGGTCCGTTCAGCCGATGGGCGCAGGCCCGGTATCAGGACGTCCACTTTATTTGCATGCAAGGAGCTCTCACATGGCAATCATCCCCGAGTTGGTGCGCATCGCCGCCTTTTCCGATGGCAGGCAAGGGGGCAACCCCGCCGGTGTCTGGATAGGGCCCGCCTTGCCAGAGGCGGCCGAGATGCAGCGGATCGCCGCCGAGGTCGGATTCTCGGAAACCGCCTTCGCCGCGCCGCTGCACAGCGAGGCGCAAGACGCAGAGGTGCGGCAATGGCGGGTGCGTTACTTCTCCCCCGAGGCGGAGGTGCCGTTTTGCGGCCATGCCACCATCGCCCTCGGGGTGGCGCTGGCGCGCCGCTTCGGGGCAGGGGAGTATGAATTGAGCCTCAGTCAGACCCGGATCCGGGTCTCGGGCTGGCAGGATGAGACCGGGCAGTGGCAGGCGGCGCTGCAATCCCCGCCGACCCGCAGCAAACCGGCCCCCGCCAGTCTGGTGGCCGAGGCGCTGGCGCTGTTTGGCTACAACGCGGCCAGCCTGGATCCCCGCATCCCCCCAGCCCTCATTCATGGCGGCGCCGATCATCTGGTGCTGGCCCTGCACAGCCGGGCCGCGCTCTCGGCCATGGCATACGAGCTGGCCGAGGGGCGCACCCTGATGCGCCGCGAGGGCCTGGTCACCCTCTTGCTGGTGCACATAGCGGGGGATCGGCTGTTCCATACCCGCAATGCCTTCGCCTACGGCGGCGTCTATGAGGACTCGGCCACCGGCGCCGCCACCGCGGCCTTCGCCGGCTATCTGCGCGATCTGCACTGGCCCCACGGCGGCGCCATCGACATAGTGCAGGGGGAAGACATGGGCATGCCGTCGCGGCTGCGCGCCGAGATCCCGGCGCAATCTGGCAGCTCAATCCGGGTGTCCGGCGGGGCGCGGCTGATGCCGGCCTGAGGGGAAACGTCGCACGCAAGGAGAGGTGCACCATGACACTGTTTGAACGGGCCGAGATCCGCGCCCTGAGCAAGCGACTGCTGGGGTTGGCTGAGGGGCAGGGGATCCCGCTCACCAGCCGTGCAGGCCGGGAGTTGGATGAGTTTTTGACGGATATCGGCGGTGTGCGGCCGGTCGGACGAGGCGCCAATCGCCAGCTGACCGAGCGTGGCCGTGATTTTCTGACGACTCGCCTGCGGGAGACTCACACCGAGGACTGGTCGGGCGAAACCGTGCTGGCTTCCCTGGGAGGCCATTTGCCCAGCGCCATCAATGGCGCCACCCTGAGCGGCCTCTGGCTGCGGGACTGCAAGGCGGCCTTGACCCAGGCACACCTGACCAGAGCCAATGAGCTGGGGATCCGGGTGTGGGGGGATGAGCTGATCCGGCTGCGCTGTGAGGGCACCCTCTCCCTGCGATGGCAGAATGGCCGCCGTTACTGCGGGGATGAGAGCATGACGATGCTGGGGGAGCTGGCCTTGCCGGAGCGAAGCTTGGCCGGGTTGCAGGAGATCGAGTGGCAAGGGGCGCAGATAGTGACGGTGGAAAACAAGGGGGCGTTCGTGGATCTCCCCTTGCTGCCGGGAATGTTGCTTATCTACGTGCCCGGGCGTAACACCCGGTTGGCGAAGCAGGTGCTCCCAAGGCTGCCCTCTGCCGTACCTTGGGCCCATGCGGGGGACTTGGATCAGCGTGGCCTCGATATTGCCACTGAACTGGCCAGGGCCATCAGCCGTCCTCCAGCCCTTTGGTTGCCCACCCAGGTGACGGACTATGTTCGTCACTATGGCAAGCCTCTGACGCGCCGACTGCCGGGGGAGCAGGGCGGCAGAGGAAAGATCCCCTGGCGCCATAACCCGGTGGCATCTTGGCCCGACGCTAGGCTGGCCGAGGTGTTCACCCACCTGGCCGTCGACAAGCTATGGGTTGAACAAGAGGTGATGGTGACGGCCGGGGCTTGGCAGTCATGGCCGCTCGATGAGATGCCGGCATGAGAGCAACATAAAAAACCGCCTTCAGGGGAAGGCGGTTTGTATCAGGCAGACAAGCGGTTATTTCAGGGCTTTCTTCAACTTCTTGATCTTGCCCTCGTGCTTGGCGATCTTCGCCTGGCGGGATTCAATCTTCTTCTTGATCTCTTTCTTGGATACCTTGGCCATGTGTTGCTCTTCCTGTTTTGGGGGGCTGGGCCCCTGGATTGTCTCTCCATCGACGACTGACTGATGGCAAGGGTTACTTATCGTCCTGCTGTGAGCGAAGGTACTGGCGAATGAAGCGGCGGATCTCTCGGGAGGCCGTGCTGTCTTGCTGCTCACACAGGTCGATAAACTGGTCCCGCTCCTCGCTCGAGAGGCGGATGATCAACTGGGCGTCCTTCTTGGGCTTGCTGGCCCGTTTGCGTGGCACCTGTTCCATCGGGTTTCTCGCGTATCGCCAACGTATATACACTGTAGTGCAATTTGCTCGAAACGCAAGCAGAGAAACTGCCCGGGATCCCCAAAGGGGGATCCCGGGCAGGTAATGGGCTGGCGCCCCATGAAAAAAGCGCCCCGTGGGGCGCTTGATATGGCGAAGCCTGTCAGGCTTTTTTCAGGTAGGCGGCGACCAGCACGATTTGCACGCCGTTGACCTTGCCCTCGATATGGAGCGGGTTGTTGGTCAGGCGAATGCCCTTGACCAGGGTGCCACGCTTGGCGGTGAAGCCGCCCCCCTTGACCTCGAGATCCTTGATCAGGGTGACGGAGTCCCCCTCCACCAGCACGGCGCCGTTGGAGTCTACTGTGGGCACGCTGTCGTCATCCTCGCTGGCGCTGCCCGCCTCGGCCCACGCCTTGGTCTCCTCTTCCATGTACATCATGTCGAGCAAGTCCTGGGCCCAGACCTCTCCCTGACCGACCAGGGATTTCAGCTGGCGCCAGGCCAGCACCTGCACCGCAGGCACCTGGCTCCACATGCTGTCACCCAGGCAGCGCCAGTGGTTGACGACCATGGTCTGCGGCTGTTCCAGCTGGCCGCGGCAGGTGTCACACAGGGCGGCGCTGTGGTCATCATCCTGGGATGCGGAGTGGGGAACCGGGTAGACGGTCAGGGGCTGCTGGGCGCCGCACAGTTCACATTTGGCGTCTGCACGCGCCAGCAAGATGGCATTGATGGTCATAGCAAGGGTCCGGATTGTAGCAGGCCAGCGGGCCTGGCTGAGGATTCGAGGGGGCGGCCCATGGGCCGCCCGCCATAACAGGGGCGGGAATATAGCACAAAGTCCCTGCTGTTGTCAGGGTGAAACGAGGGGATGGGCGGCCCCCTATAGGGGGGAGATAAATGAAAAAAATAAATGAAGAGGCACTGCGAGCCGGCCGCTGCTGAGTGTGAGTTCCCTCTCTTGCTTATTTTCTGCCCGGCTGCTCGGGCGAGCAAAAAATAACGCAGCGGGCCCGGTCCTGCCGCGACCAATATATATTGGGCCGCCCAGCCTTGGCCCGGGTCTCATTGGCTTGCGTCAGCTTCTGACCCTATTTCCGGGACTGACTTTGGACCCAGAATAGGGCGAGGCAAGCGGCGACCACCCGAGGTGGGCACGCCATAATAGATGGCAACATATTGTTAATATGGGATATTTCATCCTTGCGCACACATAGGTGCCGCGTCGCTTGCCTGGGGGTGCGGGCACTGCGCATCGAGACGCCGCTTATTTCCCGTCCAGTTTTCATCCCTTTGGGATAATGCCTGTCACCGGCGCGCAACAAATGTCTGTAAATGTTAACCAGCTCGCGGCGCGAATGGAACCGAACTGGCACATTAGCGCGGTATTTGGCTCGGCCAACTACCTCATGAAAAGCCGTGCGTCATGAGAAAAGGTGCTGCCCGCCTGGCGGGTCATAAATAACATTGTTAATAACAAGGAATACTGGCTTATGTCTGGACGACATTCACTGATAGCGGCGGCCATTGGCCTGGCCCTGTCAGGGCAAACCCATGCCCAATTGCTCATCACCGAGTACCTGGAAGGATCCGGCAACAACAAGGCGGTGGAGCTGAGCAACCTGGGCACCACGGCGCTGAACCTCGCCGACTACCGACTCGCCCTCTATGCCAATGGCCGCACCCTGGCCCAGGGCCCCACCAACAGCCTGGCGCTGCAAGGCCAGCTCGCCCCGGGCGCCAGCCTGGTGCTGGCCCATCCCAGCGCCAGCGCCGACATTCTCGCCAAGGCCAATCAGACCAGTGGCAACCTCACCTTCAACGGTGACGACGGCCTGGTGCTCTACCGTGGCGATGAGGTGGCAGACAGTCTGGGCCAGATCGGGGTGGATCCCGGCGCGGCCTGGCAGTCTGGCTCGGTCAGCACCCTGGACATGACGCTGCGGCGCAAGGCCACCATCACCACGGGCCGAACTGATGCGACCGGCCCCTTCGATCCGGCGCTCGAATACCTGGCTGCCCCGAAAGATGATGCCAGCGGCCTTGGTTGCAACGGCGAGGCCCCCTGCGACGGCACGCCGCCCAGCGCCTTCGTCTGTCCGGTCGACGCCCTGATCCCCATCCCGGCCATCCAGGGGGATGGCGCCAGCAGCCCGCTGGTGCCGGCCGGCAAGTTTGAATCCGAGCAGGCCTATGCCACCCGCGGCGTGGTGACCCAGGTGGTATCCGGCCTCTACAAGGGCTTCTTCATTCAGGACGCGCAGGGGGACGGGGATCCGGCCAGCTCCGACGGCCTCTTCATCCACAGCACCCAGGCCAACGGCGCCCTGGTGCCGGGGGCCGAAGTATGCGTCTCGGGCAAGGTCAAAGAGTATTTCAACCAGACCCAGCTCAGTGCCGATCAGCTGGTGGTGACCCAGCCGGTGGGGGCCTTGCTGCCGGCGGTGGATCTGGTGCCTGTGGGAGGCGAGAGCCTGAGTCAGCTGCTGGAGCGCCACGAGGGGATGCGGGTGCGGCTGGTGCCGGAGTCCAGCCTGGTGGTGACCCGCAACTTCAGCTTCGACTACGATGGCAAGCGCAACAACCTGGTGCTGGCCTATGGCGCGCCCCTCATCAAGTCGACCCAGAAGTTTGCCGCCCTGAGCCAGGAGGCGAGCGACTGGGCCCTGCGCAACCAGCAAAACCAGCTGGTGGTGGAGACCGACGCCAAGGCGCCGGACGGCGTGCTGCCCTGGTATCCCGGCTTCAACGCCGAGGATGGCTACCTGCGTATCGGCGACAAGCTCAACGGGCTGGAGGGGGCGCTCGGCTACTCCTACAACCTGTTCCGGCTGGTGGCGGACAACCGCATCGACGCAAGCCAGATTGATCACGGCGGCTGGGACAGGGTACAGACCCCGGAGCTCGCCGAGGCGGGGGATCTGCGGGTCGCCAGTTTCAACGTGCTCAACTTCTTCACCACTGTCGTGGGCGGCGATGCCAACCCCACCGGCAGCAACAGAGGCGCCCTGACGGTGGCGGAGTTCGAGTTGCAGCGCACCAAGATAGTCAGCGCCATCACCCGCCTCAATGCGGACGTGGTGGGGCTCATGGAGATAGAAAACAACGGCTACGGCGACAACTCCGCCATCGCCAATCTGGTGGCGGCCTTGAACGCCGCCCAGCCGGACGAGGCGGATCACTACGCCTGGGTGGCTTCCCCCGATGGCCAGCCCATCGGCACCGACGCCATCACGGTGGGGCTCATCTACCGGCCCGCCCGGGTCGCCCTTGAGGGAGGGGCCGAGCTGGTGCCGCTTCCCTTGCAAATCGCCCAGACCCAAGATGGCGCGGGCAAGCCAGTGAGCATTCGCCAGGGGATGCGCGAGTCGCTGTTGCAGCGCTTCAGCTCTCCCAAGGGGGATGCGCCCCTGACCCTGGTGGTCAATCACTTCAAGTCCAAGGGATCTGCCTGCTTCGAGGATTATCCCGACTACGCCAGCGCCGATCCCCTGGATGGTCAGGGCCACTGCAACGCCCTGCGGGTCTCCGCCGCCAGGGTGCTGGGGGAGCGTCTCAAGGGGCTGAGCGGGGATCTGCTCATCATCGGCGATCTGAACGCCTATGGCATGGAGGATCCCATCCGGGTGCTGACCGACTATGATCCCGCAGCCCAGGTGCGCCAGATCCTGAGCGCCTCCTTCACCACATTGGCGGGTCAGCCCTATGAGGAGAACGGCAGCGCCCTCGGCAAGGGCTATGGCTTTGTCAACCTCAACACCCGCTTCCACGGCACCGACAGCTACTCCTACAGCTATGAAGGGGAGCTCGGCAACCTGGATCATGCCCTGGCCAGTCCCGGCCTCGCGGCCAAGGTGATCGGCATCGAGGATTGGCACATCAACTCCGCCGAGAGCAACTTCTTCGAGTACGGCAAGAAGTACAGCGGCCAGCTGGCCAAATCCGAGGGGCCCTTCAGCGCCTCGGATCACGATCCCGTGCTGATTGCCATCGACTATCCCGAGCCCCCCGCCGGGGTGTTGAGCCTGGAGCGCGCCGCCGCCAGCGTGGAGGAGGGGAGCACCCTCACCCTCACCGTCAGCCGCCGCGATGGCAGCCATGGGGAGGCGAGCGTCGGCTACCGCATCGCCTACGGCAGCGCCGATGCCAACGACGTGGCGCCGCTTGCCGGCACCCTGCACTGGACCGCGGGGCAGAGCGAGAGTCAGACCATCAGCATCCCGGTGCAGAGCGACGCCCTGCAAGAGGGGGATGAGACCTTGACCCTTGAGCTGTTCGATGCCAGCGGCGCGACCCTGGGGGAGCTGAGCCAGACCCTGATCACCATCAAGGACAAGGCGAGCCCGGCCCTCATCGCCATGGCAACCCCGACGATGGGGGTGGGTGAAGGGGCATGGTTTGCCGAGATCCCTGTGGTGCGCAGCGGCGATCTGAGCCAGCCAGCCCGCGCCCAGCTCGCCTTCAAGGGGCAGAGCGCCTACTGGGGGCTGGATTTCCTGCCCTGGCTCAGCCCCTCGGTGAGCTGGGCCGCCGGGGAGGGGGGCACCAAATCGGTCAAGGTGCTGATCATCGATGACTGGTTCGTCGAGGGCACGGAGCGCTTTACCGCTAGCCTGCGCCAGGTGCGCGGGGCGGCGGCGGGGGAGGCGCGCCAGACCCGGGTCGACATAGAGGACAACGACAAACCCTGGTGGCCCTTCGGTCGCCACTGATCCGGAGGAGAGCAGAAAAACGGGAGCCATAGTGGCTCCCGTTTTTTATTGAAGGGTAGTGAAGCGATCCGCCGTCCTTTGCATCTGGCGCAAGGCCAGCCTCAGCCCGGATGATGGTTGCCGGCGAACCGGCCCATTGTGATGGTGATTACAGCACCCATGACAGACTCAGGGTGCCAAAGTCGGTCTGCTCTCGCTGGGTGTCGAAGGTCTCGCTGAAAAAGGTGTGGGCGAACCCCAGGGTCAACTTGCCCCGCCGCAAACAGAACCCGAAGGATCCCATGGCGATGACGGGCTCGGAATCGACGGAGTGACTGCTGCGAAACAGGGTGCCATCGAGGGGCAGGTAGTGGACGACCCCGTAAGCGCCGCCCCCGCCAAAGAGCGAGAGGGACCAGACATCCCGCGGTGCTATCCCGACCGTGGAGGCGGCATTGAGCCCGGAGCGCAAGGCGGTGACCCCCAGGGCATCCACCAGATCCCAGCCGATTTCGCCATAGAGACCGACCCCGGCCCCGGTGAAATAGTTGCCGACCCCGGCGGTGGCGAGAGGCACCAGGCGCCACTCCAGATCGGCGGCCGTGTGCCCGGCCGCCGCGAGGTGGGCCAGCGTGTAGTTGAGGTTGACGATAGGTTCGTTCGGCAACTGGGTATCCCAGCCTCGGGGCTTGTCGGCCCCGATCAGGCGATGGAACTCCCGCTGGGTGTCGTCGGCCTGGGAGGCGGGGCCGACCATCCCCAGCCTGAGCTGCCAGGCGTGGCTCCAGTCCCACCTGCGGGCATAGAGGGTACTGTCGACCACCAGCACCCCTGAGTAGGGCTGGTCATCCCTGTCGGGATAAGGCTGCTCGATGTCGTCCGGGGTGTTGATCTCCTGGGCCAGGGCCCAGGAGGCGTAAGTGGTGTAGCTCTCATCGGCCACGAACGGCAGGAACGACCAGAAGCGGGTCCATTGAGCGAGGGGGCCATCGTCCTCCCGAGCGATGGCATCAGAGACCCAGGCGATCCCCACGCCATTGGTGTAGTTGTTGTCTGAGCCGGTAAAGACGTCGTTCTCCACGGTGAGGGTCAGGCTACCGTCTGTGGCCTGGCTGGCGCCGCTCAGCAGCAGAGCGGTCAACACCAGGGCAGTGCGTCCCTTGTTCACTATGCTCGCTCCTCTGCGATCCCGGCCTGGGCCTCGGGGGCCCGGGCGCTGTCGTGCCCGACCGGGGCGATCCGGAACCAGGCCGCATAGAGGGAGGGCACGAAGAAGATGGTCAGCAGGGTGGCGATGGTCAGCCCCCCCATGATGGCGATGGCCATGGGGCCCCAGAACACGCTATGGGTCAGGGGCACCATGGCAAGCACCGTGGCCGCCGCCGTCAGCATCACAGGGCGGGCCCGCATCACGGCCGCCTCCACCACGGCGCTCCAGGGATCCCGGCCACTGGCGGTCTCTATCTGGATCTGGTCGATCAGGATCACCGAGTTGCGCATGATCATGCCGCACAGGGCGATGATGCCGAGGATGGCGACAAAACCCAGGGGCGACTGGAACAGCAGCAGGGCGGCCACGACCCCTATCAATCCCAGCGGTGCGGTCAACAGCACCATGGTCATCAGGGAGAAGCTCTGCAACTGCAGCATCAGGATCAGGATCAGCAAGATGGTGATCAGCATCACTGGGGCCACGGCAACCAGCGAATCGTTGGCCTTGTCGCTCTCCTCCACCGAGCCGCCCACGTCTATCCGGTAACCGGACGGCAAGTTCCCTTCGATCTCCTTGAGCATGGGCAAGATCGCCTTGGTCACGGAGACGCCCTGGGCGCCATCGACCACATCGGCCCGCACCGTGATCGCCATGTCGCGGTTGCGCCGCCACAGCACAGGCTCTTCCTGCTCATGGCGCACGGTCGCAATCTGGGACAGGGACACCACTGTTCCCTGGGCCGTATAGAGGTTGATGTTCTCGAGGGTCTCCACATCCAGTCGCTCCGAGGGAATGGTTCGGGCGACCACGTCGATCAACTCCTCGCCATCGCGCAGCTGGGTCAGGGTTGCCCCCTGCATCAGGGACTGGGTCGCCATCGCCACCTCGGCGGGGGAGAGACCAAGTGCTCGCACCTTCTCCTGATCGAGCTGCACGCCCAGGGTGCGCACCGGATCGTTCCAGTCGAGCTGGACGTCACGGGTTTGCGGATTGCTGGCCACCACCTGTTCCACCTGGCGGGCTAGGGTGCGTACCACCTGGGTGTCGGGACCGACGATGCGAAACTGTACCGGGAAGCCCACCGGCGGGCCGAGTTCCAGACGGGTGACGCGCACCCAGGTCTGGGGGAACTGCTCGCCCGCCATGGCCATCAGGCGCGAACGCAGACGCTCGCGCGCCTCCAGATCCTTGGTCATCACCACAAACTGGGCATAACCCGGATTGGGCAGCTCTGGGGTGAGTGAGAGGGAGAAGCGCGGTGCGCCTGCCCCGGTGTAGGCGGTGAAGAAGCGCACGTCGTCGTCCTTGGCCAGCACCTGCTCCATGCGCTGGACCTGTTCGCTGGTCGCGGCGAACGAGGCGCCTTCCTTGACGCGCAGCTCGACGATAAGCTCAGGCCGCGTGCTGTCCGGAAAGAACTGCTGAGGCACCAGCTTCATGCCCAGCACGGCCAGCACCAGGGCCCCGAAGGTGACGCCGATGACCAGCCAGCGGCGCGCGATGGCCGCCTCTATCCAGCCACGCAGCCGGCGATAACCCTTGGTGTCATAGGGATCGGCCCCTTCGTGGTGATGACCCAGATTGTCCGGCAGCATCTTGACGGCAAGATAGGGTGTGAACATCCCCGAGCAGATCCAGGAGAGCACCACGGCGGCGCCGACGATCCAGAAGATGCCGCCGGCGTACTCGCCCGTGGTGGACTGGGCAAAGCCCACCGGCATGAAGGCGGCGACGGTGATCAGGGCGCCGGACAGACGGGGCATGGCGGTCGCCTGATAGGAGTAGGAGGCGGCCTTGACCTTGTCCCAGCCCGCTTCCATCTTCACGATCATCATCTCCAGGGCGATGATGGCGTCGTCCACCAGCAGGCCCAGGGCGATGATGAGCGACCCCAGGGAGATCCGCTCCAGGTTCCAGCCCATGCCCAGCATGACGATGGCGACCATGCCCAGCACCAGGGGGACCGACAGGGCGACCACCAGGCCCGGGCGCCAGCCCAGGCTCAGCAGGCTGACGATGACGACGATCACCAGGGCTTCCATCAGTGCGCGCTCGAAGTCCCAGACCGCCTCCTTGACCGTGGTGGGTTGGTCGGCGATCAGCTCAAGATCCAGGCCGTAGGGCAATTCATTCTGGATCTTGGCGACGCTCGCCTCGAGTGCCTCGCCCAGCTGGACTATGTTGCCATCGTCGGTCATCACCACCCCCAGCATCAGCACCTGCTGGCCGTTGTGGCGGATGCTGTAGGACTGGGGATCCTCATAGCCCTGATGGACTGTGGTGAAGTCGCCGAGCTTGATGACGCGCCCGCCTGCGGCAATGGGCAGGTTGCGAATGTCGTCGAGGTGACGGAACTGGCCGCTGACCCGCACATAGATACGGTCGGAGGCGGTATCGAGGGAGCCTGCCGGCAGGATGGCGTTCTGGCTCTTCAGGGCCGCCATGATCTGCGCCGGCTGGATGCCCAGCGCCGCCAGGCGTTCGTGGGAGAACTCGATGTAAATTTTTTCCGCCTGCTTGCCGAGCAGATCGATCTTGTTGACCATGGGCACCTTGAGCAGGTTGCGCTTGATGATCTCGGCCTGATCGGCGAGATCGGCGAGGCTGACCCCGTCCCCCTTGACGGCGTATATCAGGCCGTAGACGTCACCGAACTCGTCGTTGAAGATGGGCCCCACGACGCCGTCAGGCAGTTCGAGCTCGAGATCGGCGAGCTTCTTGCGCGCCTGGTACCAGGCCTCCTGCTGATCGGCCTTGGGGGTGCCCCCCTTCACGCTGATCGTCATGCCGCCGAACCCCTGACGGGAGAAGGTCACCACCTTTTCGAAGTGATCGAGCTGCTCGAACTTCTTCTCCATGCGGTTGAGCACTTCATCCTGGAGCTGCTGCGCCGTGGCGCCGGGCCAGGCCACCATGGCGGTCATGGACGGCACCGAGAAGTTGGGATCCTCCAGCTGGCCCAGCTTGCCAAAGCCCAGGGTGCCCGCCACCGTGATGAGGATGAGCAGGAACAGCACCACGGCGCGGTGGTTCAGCGCCCATTGGGTGAGGTTGAAGGCGTTCATCGGGTCACTTCCTCACTGTCAATGCGGGACTCAGAGGCGGGCAGGGCGACTTGCAGGCCCGGGGCCATCTTCTGCACCCCGGCGGTGACGATGAGGGCTCCCTCGGCGGGGCCTGAGATCAGCACCTCGTCGCTGCGATAGCCCTGGATGGCCACCTTGACCAAGTTGACGGTGCCTGTCCTCCCCTTGCCATCTTGCTGCACCGTCCATACCGCCGGTGTCCCCTGCTCCTGGGTGAGGGCAGTGGCGGGGAGGGTGGCGACCCGGGTGCCCTCATCGGTGTGCTCGGCGATCAGGGTGGCGGTCGCCCCCAGGGGCAACTGCCTCGGCTCGACCGGCTTGAGACGGGCGCGGTAGGTACGGGTCTGGGCCGAGGCCTGGGCCGACAGCTCGCGCAATTCGACGTCAAAGTAACGGTCAGGTTCGGTGGCCAGCGACGCCTTGTAGCGCGCCGCCTTGAACTCGGCCAACCGATTCTCCGGAATGTCGGCCACGACCTCGGGTTTGCCCTCGTTGGCGATGGTGATGACGGCTTGACCCGCCGCCACCACCTGGCCTGTCTCCATGCGCAGCGCCGTCACCACGCCACTGATGGGGGCACGCAGCAGGGTGTAATTGACCTGGTTGCGGGCCAGCTCGAATTGGCGAGCCTCGGCCTGCGCCGCCGCCCTGGCGGTGCGCAGGGTGCTGTGGGCCTGCTCCTCGTGGGAGGCGCTGACGGAGCCGTTCTTCTTGAGCGCCTTGAGGCGCAGCCAGTCGGCTTCGGCCTGCCAGGCGGCGGCCTTGGCCGCCGTCAGACGCTGGCGGGCGGCCTCCTCGGCGAGCAGATAATCCGCATCATCCAGGATGGCGAGCACATCGCCCTCTTTCACCACCTGGCCGACATCGACCTTGCGCTCCAGCACCTTGCCGCCAATGCGAAAGGCCTGCTCGACCTCGTAGCGGGAGGCGACCGAGGCGAAATAGCGCTGGCTGTTGCGCAGGCTGTCGTAGTGCAGCGCCATGGTGTTCACCGGCCTCAAGGCACTCGTGGAGGGGGCCGGCTCTGAGCATGCGCAGAGCAGGGTGATGAGCGTGGCGGCGCTGGCCGCGGTGACGAAGCGTTTCACGACAATTCCTCGTTGGTTGGCAGAGATGGGGCATTTCGCCGGGAGGCAGGTGGACACGGGCTCGCACGCCGCCAGGCCGGAGCAAGGATGCGGCGCACCGCCTTCTCGTCGGGCATGACGCCGGGAGAGGAGGGGCTGGAGACAGGGTCACACTCGCGTCGTCCATGGTGCGAAACAGGATGCTCAGCGTAACAAGGCTCGCCCGGCCTGGGGTCGGGAAACGGTCAGACTTTGGTCGGAAATGGGTCGGGCCCCTTTTCGTGGGCAGAGGGGCCAACGCTGGCTCATGACACGGGGGAGGCCGCCGGGGGAAGGCCCCTCAGGGCGGGGGGAGTGACAAGGCGCTATGAGGTTGGCTGGAAGAGGGCGTGCCCGGGGCTTCCCAGGGCTTGATGGCGCCTCTTGCCCCGGTGCCGGTCGGTGAACGTGGCTCGCAACCCCGGCAGTAAGATGATGGAGCATGGCGGGCTCCGGGGCTCAAAGTGGAGCTGGGGGGGCGTGTTACGGGCGGCCCCCGGGATCATCTGGCGGTTGGCCCGCTTGCGAGAAGGTGGTTTGCCTGGGCGAGGAGGGGAGTCTCCCCCGCCTCGGCGAGCCGGGTTGTCAGGGCGGCGAGGGCATCCCACTCGGCCTGGGTCGGGGTCTGGTATGCGCACAGTGTGGTCAGCGCCAGCAAGGCCAGCCAGGGGGTGCCCTGGGCCTGGGCCTCCTCGAACGCCTGACGGGCCGAGGTGGCGGCGGCCAGGGTATCGCCAGCGGCCTGTGCTATGGCGCCCTGGATCAGCAGCAGTTGCGGCAGCACGATGCGCTCACCATGGCGCTGCACCAGGGCGAGGGCCTGATCCAGTACTTCCCGTGCCTGGTGCCACTCTCGTTGCCGCATCAGGGCCTCGGCGAGGTAGCCCAGGGTCTCGCTGCCTCCGGATATCATCCCCAGCGCCCTGTTGTCCAGGTAGGCCTGCCGGATCTGGCGCGCCCCTTCGTGGGGCCTGCCCCACTGGGTGTCAGCCCATCCCTGGAACCAGCGACAGGGCGCCTGGCCCTGGGCGAGGGCAAACTCATCGACCAGGGTACGCATCTCGCCGGCCAGGGTCGCCACCCGCGCCACCTCGCCGCACCGGATCCCGCACAGGGCATCGAACCAGAGGGTGATCATCAGCGCCATCGGCTGGGCGATCTGGTGGGCGCGGGCATAGGCCTGTTGCAGGCGCCCCCGGGCCTGGGCAAACAGGCCAAGCTGGGCGAGGGGGAGGCTCAGCAAGGCCAGTACCGTCACCTGGGGATCGGCGATAAAGCCGATGAAGCTGTGCTCGGCCCCCGCCTGTGCCTGCTCGAGCAGCGGCAGGGCCTGCTCCAGGGTCTCCCTGGCCGCGCCATGGTGACCCTGCATCATGAGCGCCTGGCCCTGCACGGTACAGGCAGCCAGGATCAGCAGGGGATCCGCCTGGGCGCTGGCGAGGGTCCGCGCGCGCGCGGCGACGGCCAGGGCCTCCGGGTATTCGGCGCGCAGGGCATGGAGGAAACCCAGACCATGGAGCGCCAGGCCGGCCATGGGGTGAGCGGGCACCTCGGCCAGCCGGTCGGCGGCCCTTTGGTAGGCATGGCGGGCCTCTTCCCCGGCACCCTGGGTGTGGAAGGCGGCCGCGCCGCGCAGGGTGGCCAGGGTGATCTCCAGGCCGTGGCGCGACGGACTCTCGGGGAGCTGCTCGATCAGGGTCAACCCCCGGGCGGTCAGGCTCATGCACTCGGCGGGGCAAAGATGAAGCAGGGCAGCCTCGGCGGCCTCGGCATAATAGCCAAGGGCCTTCATGGGGGCGTGGCCTCGGTCGAAATGCATGGCCAGCTCGGCGGCGGTCACCTCCTGGCCTGCGGCCCGCAGCACCTCCAGGATGCTCCCTGTCTTGCCGTGCAGCGCCCCGCGCAGGGGGGATGAGAGGCCATCATAGAGGCGCTGGCGAAACAGCTGATGGCGAAACTGGACGCAGCGGTTGGGTCCCTCGGTCGATGCCTCCGGGGCTGGCACCATCAACCAGAGTCGCTCCCGGATCAGCGCCTCGCACTGCTGCGCCATCTCCATCAGGCTGCACTCCAGCACCCGCGCCAGGGTGTCGACATGGACCCTCATGCCCAGCACGGCGGCGGCGGCGAGCAGCCGGCGCCGCGGCTCGGGGAGTCTGGCCACATGGTGATCGATCAGGGCACTGAGGCTCTCGGGCAGCGCCCGGCGAACCAGACGCGCGGGCTCGGTGTCGTCCCCATGGGCCGTCCGGCTCATCACCTCGCTGGCGAGGGCGGCGACGAACAGCGGGACGCCGCCGGTTCGCTCATGGAGGGCGAGGGCAAGCCCGGGGGCGCCGTTCATGGCCGGCATCCGCTCGCTCACATAGGTCGCCACCTCCTGCTCGCTGAAGGGGGCCAGGCCTATCTCCTCACCCAGGCCCTGCCCGCGCAGCGCCTGCCTGAGCCCATGGAGTGGATGGTCGGGGACAATGGGCTCATCAGGCCGGACACTGCCCAGCCACATCAGACGGCTGGGGCTGCGTCGGCGGGCGAGGTAGTCGATGAGCTGCAGGGTCGAGGGATCGCCCCAGTGCAGATCTTCGGTGATCAGCAGCAGGGGTCGCTGTGCTGTGTAGCAGTCCAGAAACTCGCTCATCTCCCGCAACATGCGCTGGGGATGGGCGCCGACCAGCTCATGCAGCAGGGTCTCGCGCTGCGCCGGCGAGCAGAGCCAGGGCAGTTGCAGGAGCCAGGTCGGGGCCACACTGCGCAGCAGGGAGACCGCCTCTTCATCACGACGGCACAGCTCGGCGATGGCCTCCAGCACCGGCAGATAGGGTTCACCCGCCCCATGCAGTTGCACGCATTGCCCCCGTATCCAGAGGGTATCGGGGAAACCGGCACAAAAACGCGCGATCAGGGTCGACTTGCCGATCCCGGGTTCACCCGCGACCCAGACGATGGCGCGCAGGCCTTGGCCCGCCCGCTGCCAGGCGTCTTGCAAGCGCGCCAGCGCCTGCTCTCGCCCGACGAAGATCCCCGAAGAGGGCGTTTGTTGCGGCATCGCAAGCGAAGTGATGACAGGTGTAACGGGGGTGCAAGCGGCCTCCTGAGGGCGCAGCGGGCAGATGAAGCGATAACCGCGGCGGGAGACGGTCTCTATGAAGCTCGGCTGGCGGGGATCGTCTCCCAGCAGGGTGCGGATATCGCTGATGGCTCCCTTGAGGACGGAGGCGCTCACGAAACGATGGCCCCACACCCGATCGAGCAGCTCATCCTTGGTCAGCAGCACGCCAGGCTCGCGGATCAGGGTACACAGCAGGCAAAACGGGATGGGGGAGAGGGGAACGGCGTGGCCATGGTGCAGCAGCCGCGCATTGCGTTCATCCAGTTCGAAGTCGCCAAAGCAGACATGCAATGGAGGCGATGTACTTGATATCTTTGACATATTCAAACCGTTATGGCCCAGGCTGGCAATCGGAAACATCTTAGTCAGCCCACTGTGGTGGTCAAGAGAAAACGCAAGCAGGCTGAGTATAGGGGGAAAAGGGCGGCTCAACCGGGGGAAAGGGGATCTTATGAGGCCTATTTGATTGAATTATAGGGGGTTTTCCACATGGATCTTCCCATGGACGGCAGCCCGGGTCCTCCTGCTGCGCCATGAAAAAGGCCCACCGCGTCGGGTGGGCCTCCTCCATGGCAGGGCGCTTCGAGCTGAGCATCAACCCGGCGCGTCGTCAACGACCAGCTTGCCATCCTCGACCGGTATGGTCTTGCCGGGGGCTTGTTTCATGCGGATCACCCCTTCCTGACCGGCGAGGCGGTAGCTGACGTCATAGCCCAGGGTGCGGGTGCTGCTCTCCTGCACCGTCTTGCAGCGCTGCTCGGTGGTGGTGTAGGTATCCCCCGCCTGCATGTTGCCCTGCACCTGATTGCCGGTGTAACCCCCCGCCACGGCGCCGGCGGCGGTCGCCACCTTCTTGCCGCTGCCACCGCCGAACTGGTGGCCGACCACGCCGCCGAGGGCCGCACCGACCACTGTGCCCAGGATCTTGTGTTCATCCTGCACCGGCTTGCGGTGGGTGACGGTGACGTTGCGGCACTCCTGGCGCGGCGTCTTGATGGTCTCGGTCACCGGGGTGCTGGCCAGCACCTCGGCAAACTGGGGCTCTGATGAAAACAGGGATCCGCTGGCGGCGGCCGACAATGCCAGTGCAGAGGCCACACCGATCCCGATACCTGCCAACATGGATGTGTTCATCTCTTCTCTCCTTACAGTGATTGCCCTTGGGGCCTGGGCTCATTCTTGGCATTTTTGTCCCTAGGCTCAAGGCAATGGCCCTTCGGGTGCGACAGAGGCTGGCTGCGCCAAAAACGGCCCCGGCAAGGGAGCGTCTGTGATTGGCGACAAAAGATGATTGATGGCGTCGCGAGAGTCTGGGGCAGAGGCCGCCCCCTTACGACGTTTCGCTAATACCTGGGCGTGTGCCCCCTTGGTACCCTCAACCGGGATGGGGATCGCCGCCTGCAACATGCCCGGGGCGCCGCGATCCGCGAGATGCCCCCGTTTTGTGTCCCTGTGAGGAAGGATCCGATGACAGAGCAGAACATGTACGACTCAGGACTTGGCAAGACCCCCGCCAATTTCGAGGCCCTTACCCCCTTGCGTTTCCTGGCCCGGGCGGCCCGGGTCTATCCCGACTATCCGGCGCTGATCCACGGCCCCCTGCGTCAGAGCTGGGCCCAGACCGAGGTGCGCTGCCGCCAGCTGGCCTCGGCCCTGCGCCGGCACGGCATCGGCGAGGGGGACACCGTCTCCATCGTCGCCCCCAATGTCCCGGCCATGTTCGAGGCCCACTTCGGGGTGCCCATGAGCGGCGCCGTGCTCAACACCCGGCTGGATGCAGAGTCCATGGCCTTCATCTTCCAGCATGCCCAGAGCAGGGTGGTGCTGGTGGACAGGGAGTTCGGCGCCCTGGTGCGCAAGGCGCTCTCTCTCATTGACTGCCAGCCCCTGGTGATCGCCATCGACGATCCCCTCTATGGGGAGGGGGAGCTCATCAGCGAGCTGAGTTACGAGGCCTTCATCGCCACGGGGGATGGCGACGAGCCGGGCTGGCTGCCAGCGGACGAGTGGCAGGCGATTTCCCTGAACTACACCTCCGGCACCACGGGCAACCCCAAGGGGGTGGTCTACCACCATCGCGGTGCCCACCTCAATGCGGTCAACAATGTGCTCTCCTGGGAGCTGCCCAAGCACCCCGTCTATCTGTGGACCCTGCCGATGTTTCACTGCAACGGCTGGTGCTTCCCCTGGACCCTGGCGGCCACCGCCGGGGTGAGCGTCTGCCTGCGCCATGTGCAGGCGGCGGCCATCTACGGGGCGCTGCGCGAACACAAGGTGAGCCATTTTTGCGCTGCCCCCATCGTCCTCAACATGCTGAACAACGCCGATCCGGCCCTGAAACTGGGGCTCGACCACCCCGTCAAGGCGATGACGGCGGGGGCGGCGCCACCCGCCACCGTGATCGCTGGCATGGAGGCCATGGGGATCGCCGTGACCCATGTCTATGGCCTCACCGAGACCTATGGCCCCTGCGTGGTGTGCGAGCCCCAGCGCAGCTGGCAGGGGCAGGATGCCACTGCGCTGTCCCGGCTCAAGGCGCGCCAGGGTGTGGCCTCTCCATTGCAGGGAGAAATGCGGGTAGCCAACCCCGTCAGCGGCGAGCCGGTCCCCATGGATGGCAAGACCCTGGGGGAGATCTTCCTGCGCGGCAACATCGTCATGAAGGGCTACCTCAAGAACCCGGCGGCGAGCGAAGAGGCGATGGCGGAGGGCTGGTTTCGAAGCGGGGATCTGGCGGTCTGGCACCCTGATGGCTATGTGGAGATCAAGGACAGATCCAAGGACATCATCATCTCCGGCGGGGAGAACATCTCCAGCCTGGAGGTGGAGGACGTGCTCTATCGCCACCCGGACGTGGAGGAGGCGGCGGTGATCGCCATGGCGGACGAGAAGTGGGGGGAGGTGCCCTGCGCCTTCGTCAAGCTCAAGGAGGGACGGGAGCTCAGCCAGGCCGAACTCATCGCGTTTTGCCGCGAGCAGATGGCCCACTTCAAGGCCCCCAAGCGCATCATCTTCACCCCTCTGCCCAAGACCTCCACCGGCAAGGTGCAAAAATTCATGCTGCGCCAGCAGCTGGCGTGACGCTGAGGGGTTGTCATCCCAAGACGGGCCGCAGCCCGTCTTTTTATGTCAAGGAAGGTTTATGTCAAGGAAGGTTGATGTCAAGGAAGGCGCCCGTGCGCCTTGCCGCGAGACGAGCCTGGCCCACCGGGGAGCTGGGCGCCATGGGGCCAGGGTTGTCAGCCCAGGCTTACCCCTTCAGCCGCTTGCCGATCGCTTCCCCGACCCCTTCGATGAAGTGGTAAAGTCCGCCCGCTTCACTGGCCTTGGTGTACTCAGAGAGCGGCTCTATCATGCCGCTCTTGAACTTGTCGAGCGCCTCTGTCTCGTTGGCTGCGTCGATATAGTCCCCCACCACCTCGAAGCCCTGGGCGAGCAGCTGCTCTTTTTCCGACAGGAATGAGGGGGAAGACATCGGCAGGAAGGTGACGGTAACGGGATCTTGTCCCTGACGGAAGAACTGATATTTGCTCATACGCCCTCTGGCTCTGGTTGGCTCGACGACATTGTCCGCGCCGGTCTGGGCTCTGGATAGGCCCCATATGCGGCGTCAAATGGAGTCGATTGTTCAGCCTGGCTTCAGGCAAGCGGGCGTTGACTCCTCTTGAGCAGGCAGATCCAGCTGCGAGGCGGCTACCGCTTGCCAAACAGCCGGGGGGCATGAAGCAGCAGATACGCCAGGGTACCGCGGGCGGCGGGGGCTCCGTAGGGGAGGCTGGGGTTGATCAGGTAGTCTTGATAGGTGTGGGCCGCCGTCCGGGCATCGGGAGCCAGTATGGGCTCCCCCATCACCTCCAGGCCCTGGGCCAGCAGGGTCTGCTTTTCTGTGAAAAAATCGGCGCCAGCCATGTCCAGCAAGGTGAAGGCGTCGGGCGCCGCTAGGGTGGCAAAAACCTGATACTTGTTCATGGCATCTCGGTTGCGGTGGCTGGGGACGGCCGCCATTGTCGCCCCAGGCTCACGGGAGCGCGACTCCCTGTTCAGGGGGGCGGCAATCAAACTGCGCATGCCATCGACCCCTGTCCCGTTTACCATGGGCCATGTCCTGGCATCCCGGGAGGGGAGAGTGCGAAAATCGGATCGACTGTTTCAATTGACCAACCTGCTGCGGGCCCATCAGCCCCTGACCGCCCGCGAGCTGGCGGCGCGCCTGTGCGTCTCCGAGCGCACCATCTACCGCTATATGGACGATCTCTCCTTGGCCGGCATCCCGGTTTACGGTGAGGCCGGACTGGGCTATCGGCTGAGTGAGGGGTTCGAGATGGCCCCATTGCAGCTGAGCGCGGCCGAGCTGGAGGCCCTCATCACAGGGGTGAATCTGGTGGCCGTGCTGACCGGCAAGGGGATGGCGGATCCGGCCCGGGCCCTGCTCGCCAAGATAGAGGCGGCCCTGCCGGTTCGCGGCGGGGACGGGCCGCCCCCCGTGGTGCGGGTGCCCGACTATCGTACGGCGCATCCGGTATACGCCCGCTGGGACAGCTTGCACGAGGCCATCAGGGCGGGGCGTTGGCTCGAGATGAGCTATCAGGATGGCGCGGGCAGACAGACCCGGCGCCGCCTCTATCCCCTGGGACTCTTCTACTGGGGAGGGCGCTGGACGCTCGGCGCCTGGTGCGCGCTGCGCCGGGACTACCGGGATTTCAGGGTGGATCGCATCGAGAGCCTGGCGCCGTGCCGTCAGGGGGAAGGGGCGCCACCTGGCGTGACCCTGGCGCACTATCTCGCGCAGCGACGGGCCGAGGCGGAGCCGGAAAAAGGGGCCGGGCACTGACACAAGGCTGTCAGTAGCCCTTCGTTATGCTGGCTTCTCCAGACCATTCATAACGGAGAAGACGAGATGATCATCAATGGCGACATGCAAGGGGCAGGGGGCGTCGAGTTTGCCACCTTCAGGCTCAGGGAAGGGGTGACGGAGGAAGATTTGCTCGCCCTGTCACGGCGGGTCGAGTCCGAGTTTCTTGTCCAGCAATCCGGGCTCATCCTGCACTGCCTGCTGCGGGGCGCCGACGGCCTCTATGCCGATGTGGTGATGGCCCCCAGCCAGTCGCTGGTCGAAGCCTATTGCCAGCAGTGGCTGCACAACGAGGTGGCGGGGGAGTACCTGACCCTGCTTGACCATCACTCGGTCAACATGAGCTTCTGGACCCGCATCGGTTGATGGCGGCGTGCTGCCAGTCGGCGGCCATCAAATGAAACGGGCCCATCAGGGCCCGTTTTGTTGAATTCAATCATTACTTGTTGTGGCGATCGGCGAGCCGCTGAACCACATCCTTCAAACCCAAGCCTTCGTTTTGCAGCAAGACGGTCAGGTGATAGAGCAGATCGGCGGATTCGTTGATGAGCTCCTCCCTGTCTTTCGCCATGGCGGCCAGAGCCACTTCTACCCCCTCTTCCCCCACCTTCTGGGCGATGCGCTTGGTGCCCTTGCCATAGAGGCTGGCGGTGTAGCTGGTGGTGGGGTCGGCCCCCTTGCGCGACGCCAGGATCTGCTCAAGCTCCGCCAAGAAGCCAAGCGGCGGCAGCGGGTGGCCGTCGAAGCAGGAGGGGTTGCCCAGATGGCAGGTGGGGCCCACGGGGTCTGCGGCGATGAGCAGGGAGTCCTGATCGCAGTCGGTGCTGATGGCGACGAGTCTCAGCACATGGCCCGAGCTCTCCCCCTTGGTCCACAGGCGCTGCTTGCTGCGGCTGAAGAAGGTGACCTGGCCGGTAGCTTCAGTCTTTTCCAGGGCCTCGCGGGTCATGAAGCCCTGCATCAGCACCTCGCCGCTTAGCGAATGCTGGACGATGGCGGGGATCATGCCGTCACACTTGGCCCAGTCCAGGCGCTCGGCCAGGGGCAATGCATTGTCTACTGCTTGATTATTCACGGATGGCGACTCCTTCGGTTTTCAGCCAGCGTTTCAATTCGGGAATGGGGATGAGGCCCTTGTGGAACACGGACGCCGCCAGGGCACCGTCCACGTCGGCCAGGGTAAAGGCATCGCGAAAATGTGCCATGGCACCGGCGCCGCCTGAGGCAATCAGCGGCACCTTGCACAGGGCCCGTACCAGCTTGAGCTGCTCGAGATCATAGCCCTGACGCATGCCGTCCTGGTTCATCACGTTGAGCACGATTTCGCCGGCGCCGCGCTTTTGCACCTCCTTGACCCACTCCAGGGTGGTCCAGGGGGTGGTGCGGGTGCGGCTCTCGTCGCCGGTAAACTGCTTGACCTGATACTGACCCGTCTCGGCGTCGAAGTAGGAGTCGATGCCCACCACCACGCACTGCACGCCGAAGCGCTCGGCGAGGCGGGTGATCAGGGTGGGATCGGCCAGGGCCGGGGAGTTGATGGAGACCTTGTCCGCACCGAATTCCAGGATCTGGCGGGCATCCTCCACGCTCTTGATGCCGCCGGCGACGCAGAAGGGGATGTCGATGACTTCCGCCACCCGGGTGACCCAGCTCTTGTCCACCACACGGGCGTCGCTCGAGGCGGTGATGTCATAGAACACCAGCTCGTCGGCCCCCTCTTCGGCGTAGCGGCGGGCCAGCTCGACAATGCCCCCCATCACCTCGTGGTTGCGAAACTGCACGCCCTTGACCACGACGCCATCTTTGACGTCGAGGCAGGGGATAATACGCTTTGACAACATCAGCAGCCTCCTTGCTCATTGGTTGCCTGTTCCGGATCCGGTGCGCCCCAGCAGGCGATGGCGTCGGCGACCGAGAACTTGCCCTCCAGCAGGGCGCGGCCGAGGATGATCCCCTTGACTCCTGTGCCCTTGAGCGCCTCTATGTCCGAGATGCCGCCGATACCGCCGGAGGCCTGGAAGCCGACGCTGGGGTAGCGGGCGCAGAGATCCCGGTAGAGCTCGACGTTGCTGCCAGAGAGGGTCCCGTCCCGGCTGATGTCGGTGCAGAGCACGTGACGCAGGCCAACGGGCAGGAAGCGTTCGATCAGCGCCTCAAGGCTCACGCCGCTGTTCTCCTGCCAGCCCGCCACCGCGATCTGGCGGTTGCCCTCTTCATCGATGTTGACGTCCAGGGCCAGCACGATGCGCTCGGGGCCGTATTTCTCCATCCAGCTCGCCACCAGATCCGGGGACTTGACGGCGGTGGAGCCTATCACCACCCGGCTGGCACCGGCGGCCAAGAGGTCTGCCACGTCCTGCTCGCTGCGCACGCCGCCGCCCACCTGGACCGGGGCCTCCGTGGTCGCCAGCAGCTGGGCGATGAGGGTCAGCTGGCGCGCCTTGGCATCCTTGGCGCCGTCCAGATCCACCAGGTGCAGCTGCGCCGCCCCCTGGCTCACATAGTCGTCGAAGCGGGCCTGGGGGTTGTCGCTGTAGGCGGTCTTCTGGCCGTAGTCCCCCTGATAGAGCCGGACTACCTGACCATTGATGAGGTCGATTGCGGGAATGATCATCCTTGTTACAGCTCCAGAAAGTTTTGCAGTAAACGGGCGCCGGCGTGGCCTGAGCGCTCCGGGTGGAATTGGGCGCCGAAGAAGTTGTCCCGACCGACGATGGCGGTGAAGGGCTGGCCATAGTCGCAGCTGGCCAGGGTCGCCTCTGTCACCTCCAGGGCGTAGGAGTGGACGAAGTAGAAGTAGCTGCCGCTCGGGATCCCCTTGAGCAGGGGGTGGGTCTCGTCGTGATCTATCTGGTTCCAGCCCATGTGGGGCAGGCGCAGGTTGCCCACCTCCATCAGCCGGATCCGGCCGGGCACTATGCCGAGGCAGTCGATAAGCCCACCTTCACTGCCATCGGCGCTCATGGTCTCCTCGGAGGCCTGTGCCAGCATCTGCATGCCGAGGCAAAAGCCCAGCAGCGGCTGTTTGGCGGCGCGAATGAGGGGCACCAGCTCCCGCTCATTGAGGTTCTTCATGGCGGCGACGGCGGTGCCGACGCCGGGCAGGATCAGTTTGTCCGCCTGCTCGATGTCGGCGGCCTTGCAGCTCACCTTGGGTTGCACGCCGAGGCGCTCGAACGCCATGCGCACCGAGGCGAGGTTCGCGCAGCCGGTGTCGATGATCACCAGTTTTTGATTGTTCATCATGTGCCCTTACTCATATCGATTGGCGAGGTTGGCGCCATCAATGCGGTGTCGATGATGACCAGCTTCTGTTTCCCCATCACAGCACCCCCTTGCTGGAGGGAAGCTCGCTCCCCTCCACCCGGATGGCCTGGCGCAGGGCGCGGCCAAAGCCCTTGAACAGGGCCTCCACCTGGTGGTGGGTGTTGCCGCTGCCCACCTTCATCTGCAGGGTGATGGCCATGGCGTCCGAGAGGGAGCGGAAGAAGTGGGGTACCATTTCGGTGGCCATCTCGCCCACGCTGTCGCGGCCAAAGCCGCTCGGGCAGTCGAACACGAAGTAGGGGCGACCGCTCAAGTCCAGCGCCGTGGCCACGTCCAGCTCGGTCAGGGAGGTGTTGTCAGCATCCTGGCGGGGACGCCCGTCGATCACCGCCTGCACCTCGTCCATCGCCAGCACGAAGCCGAAGCGACCGATGCCGCGCTTGTTGCCAAGGGCCTGGCGCAGGGCCTGACCCAGGGCCAGCCCCACATCTTCCACCGTGTGGTGATCGTCGATGTGCAGATCGCCGCTGACTTTCAGCTTGAGGCGAAAGCCCGCGTGGGTGGCGATTTGATCCAGCATGTGATCGAAGAAGCCGATACCGGTGGCTATCTGGTTGCCGCCGCTCTTGTCGAGATCCACCGCCACCTGGATGCGGGTCTCCTTGGTGTAACGCTCCACCTCTGCGGTGCGCCCCTTGGCGAGCAGCTGATCACGGATGGCGGTCCAGTCGTGATCTTTTTGGTCATAGCGGATGCTGCGGATGCCCATGTTCTCGGCCAGTTGCAGGTCGGTCTGTCTGTCGCCAATCACGAAGGAGTTGGCAAAGTCGATGCGACCGGAGGCCAGGTACTCCTTGACCAGGCCAAGGTTCGGCTTGCGGCAGCTGCAGCCGTCGGTGGGGAAGTGGGGGCAGATCAGCACCTTTTCCCAGGTGACACCCTGGGATTCGAAGAGGTGCATCATCAGGTCCTGGGGCGGCTGGAAGTTCTCCAGCGGCAGGCTGGCAGTACCCAGACCATCCTGGTTGGTCACCATCACCAGCACGTAGCCTGCGGCCTGCAGCTCGCGCAGCACCGGGATCACCATGGGCTCGAAGCGCAGCTTGGCGAGGCTGTCCACCTGCTTGTCGGTGACCGGCTCTTCTATCAGGGTGCCGTCACGGTCGATAAACAAAAACGGGGTCTTCATAAATGACATCCTTATAAGCTGACTGGCTGGTCACGCAGGACCGCCAGCACGGCATCCATTTCGTTCTGATAGCCGATGGTGACGCGAATGCAGTGTTCCAGGCCCGGCTTGCTGGAGAAGTCCCGCAATATGATGCCGGCGGCCTTCATGGCGGCGAACACGGCGGCGCCATCGGTGAAGCGCACCAGCATGAAGTTGCCCTTGTCCTCGAACACCTCCTGCACGCACGGGAGGCTGGCCAGTTCGGCCTTGAAGCGCGCCTTCTGCCGGTTGAGCTCCAGCACCCGCTCCTGCATCAGCTCAAGCCCCATGGGGGAGAGGGCCTGGGCCGCAATCTGGGCGATGGGCTCGGGGATGGGGTAGGGGGCGATCACCTTGGCCAGCATGGCGATCACCTCGGGATCCCCCAGGGTGAAGCCGCAGCGGATCCCCGCCAGGGCAAAGGCCTTGGAGAGGGTACGAGTCACCACCAGATTGGGGTATTGGGCCAGCAAGTCCACCACGGACGCCTCGGGGCAAAATTCGATGTAGGCCTCGTCCACGACGATGATGGCGCGATCCCGGGCCGCCTCCAGCAGGGCGGTCAGCCCCTCGCGTCCCACCAGATCCCCGGTGGGGTTGTTGGGGGAGCAGAGAAACACCAGCTTGACCTCAGAGAGGGCATCCCGAATGGCGGGCCAGTCCGGCTGGCGGCTGGCGGTGAGCGGCTGCTCGACGACGCCCACGCCGCAGGTCTCGGCGCTGATGGCGTACATGCCGTAGGTGGGCGGGCAGATGAGGATCTGATCCTGGCCCGCCTCGCAGAAGGTGCGGATCAACAGCTCGATGGCCTCGTCGGCGCCGCGGCTCACCATCACCTGGCTCGGGTTGACCCCGGCGTAGGCGGCGTAGCCATCGACCACCTCGGCCGGCTGGCACTCGGGATAACGGTTGAGGCGGCTGCCCTCGATGGTGAAGGGGTAGGCCAGCGGCGCCTCGTTGGCGTTGAGCCAGACGTGACCCTGGCCGCCGATGCGACGGGCGGATTGATAGGGGGTGAGGGCCCGCACCACGCGGCGGGCCAGCTTGGCAATGCTCATGACAAATCCTTCTGCTGTGCTGCTTGCTGTGAATCGGTGGCCAAAGCGTTCAACCTGAGGGTGACGGCATGCTTGTGGGCATCGAGCCCCTCGGCCTGGGCGATGCGCTGGACGATGGGGCCTAGCCCCCGAATGCCATCCTCGCTCAGCTCCTGCACCGTGTAGCGGCGCTGGTAATCGGCGAGCCCCAGGCTCGAGCAGGTGCGGGCATAGCCGTAGGTAGGCAGGGTGTGGTTGGTACCGCTGGCGTAATCGCCGACCGATTCCGGTGTCCAGGCCCCCAGGAAGATGGATCCGGCATTCTCCAGCTTGTCCAGCAGCGCCCGGGGCGCTTTGGTCTGTACGATGAGGTGCTCGGGGGCATAGGCGTTGGAGATGGCGCAGGCCTCATCGAGATTGTCACACAGTATGGTCAGGCTGGCGGCCAGGGCCTGGGCTGCGATGTCGCGGCGGCTGAGCAGGGCCAGCTGGCTGGCCAGCTCCCCCTTGACCGCCTCGGCCAGGGCGGCGCTGGTGGTGACCAGCACCACCTGGCTGTCGGGGCCGTGCTCGGCCTGGGAGAGCAGATCCGAGGCGACGAAGGCGGCGTTGGCGCTCTCGTCGGCAATCACCAGCACCTCGGAGGGGCCGGCCGGCATGTCGATGGCGGCGCCGCGCCAGTCCCGGGAGACCTGTCCCTTGGCTTCGGTCACATAGCTGTTGCCCGGGCCGAAGATCTTGTCCACCTTGGGGATCGTCTGGGTGCCATAGGCCATGGCGGCGATGGCCTGGGCGCCGCCGATGGCGAACACCTTCTCGACGCCGCAGGCGCGGGCGGCGAACAGGATCTCGTCGCTGGCCGGCGACGGGGTGCAGAGCACCACCTCGCGGCAGCCGGCCAGGCGTGCCGGAATGGCCAGCATCATCACGGTGGAGGGGAGGGGGGCGCTGCCCCCCGGCACATAGAGACCGACCCGGTTGATGGGCTGGGTGCGCAGCTCGCACACCACGCCGGGCTGGGTCTCGATGCGCAGTGGCGCCTGTGCCTGGGCGGCGTGGAAGGTGCGGATGTTGCCAATCGCCGCCTCAATGGCGTCCTTGATGTCGTCATCCAGACGGGCGCAGGCGGCCTCGATTTCGTCCTCGCCGACGCGAAGCCGTTCGCGGGGCGCGCGCTCGAAGCGCTGGCTCAATTCCCGCAAGGCGTCGTCGCCACGACTGCGCACCGCCTTGATGATCTCCTGTACCACGCTGCCGACATCGGCCTCGTTGTCCAGGGCGGGCCGGGTCAGGGCCTCGGCCTGCCGGGCGGGGGAGAGCTGATTCCAGATCAGGGTCTGCATGATGTCCCTTCCTTATTCCATCATCTTTTCGATGGGCAGCACCAGGATGGAGCTGGCACCCAGGGCCTTGAGCTGCTCCATGGTTTCCCAGAACAGGGTTTCGCTGGAAACCACGTGCAGGGCGACCTGATTGGTGTCACCGGCCAGCTGCATGATGGTGGGGCGCTCGGCGCCCGGCAGCAGATCCGTGATGGCGTTGAGCTTCTCTTTCGGGGCGTGCAGCATGATGTACTTGCTCTCGCGCGCCTGTTGCATCCCCTGGATGCGGGGCAGCAGCTTGTCGATGAGCTTCTGCTTGGCCTCGCTCAGGGGATTGGGGGCCTGCACCAGCACCGCCTTGGAGCGGTAGATCACCTCCACCTCTTTGAGGCCGTTGGCCTCCAGGGTGGCGCCGGTGGAGACCAGATCGCAGATGGCATCGGCTAGCCCCGCGCGGGGGGCCACCTCCACGGATCCCCCCAGCATCACGCTCTTGAAGCCCAGACCCTGCTCGTCGAAGAAGCGCTTGAGCAGCCCCGGGTAGGAGGTGGCGATGCGCTTGCCGGCCAGGCACTGGGGGCCGGTGTAAACCACGTCTTCCGGCACCGCCAGGGAGAGGCGGCAGCCGCCGAAATCGAGCTGTTTCAAGGTTTTGACTTCGAAGGGCAAGCCCTGGGGCTGGCGAATGAGCTGCACCTCTTCCAGCACGTTCTCGCCTATGATGCCAAGGTCGACCACCCCTTCCATCACTAGGCCCGGGATATCGTCATCCCGTACCCGCAGGATATCGATGGGCATGTTCTCGACGTGGGCGATGAGGCGCTGTTCCCGCAGGTTGATCTTGAGGCCGCAGCTCTTGAACAGGGCTTGGGAGTCCTGGCTCAGACGACCGGACTTTTGCATGGCGATACGCAGGCGTTGTGTTTCCATTTGCTCGATTTCCTTCTAGTCAAAAACGAAAAAACCCTCGGAAGTGTGTGCTTCCGAGGGTTTATGAATCTTGCGGTCCTTTTGGAAGTCACCAGTTAAGTGTCTTCCAGCAGTCAACCTCCTGAAAGACTATTCGGGATGATGATGGTGGTGATGAGTCTTTAGGGAGATAAACAGCATGTAAACAATCCTTTACAAAATAAGATGTCGTAACTGACGCCCGATTTACCTTACCGACCTTGACGAGAATTGCAACAAGGGAATGTAAAATATCACTAAGAAAGTCAGGAAAGGGCGGGGTTGGCCGATAATTGAACAGTCACGGTACGGAGGATCTACCATGCCCAATCAGGATCTGCTCTTTCCCATCTTGCCACGGGCGCCCGCCACGCCCGGTAGCGATGTCGTTCGCCGGGAGGTGACCCCCATCGATCACAAGCATCAGACCCATGAGATTGGCACGGAGCGGGATGGGGGCCAGGGCACGCCCCGGGACTCCCCCCCAGCCAAGGGCTCGGCGCCAGAGCGGCCCGAGCATGAGGAGGAGGCCCCCCAGGAACGCAAGCCTGACTCGGATCACCGGATAGATCTGTTCGTCTGAGCCTTATGCTGGCCCTCGCTTTTGGCTATAATCGCCCCTTTGCTTGCGGGACTCCCTCCTTGACCATCCAGACCCTGTTCTCCCCTGACGGCCCCCTCGCCCGTCACATCGATGGCTTCCTGGCCCGTGCGCCCCAGCTGGCGATGGCCGAAGCGGTCGCGGGCACCATAGCGGGGCATGGCCGACTGCTGGTGGAGGCGGGGACCGGCACGGGCAAGACCTATGCCTATCTGGTACCGGCGCTGGAATCCGGCAAGCGGGTGGTGATCAGCACTGGCTCCAAGAACCTGCAGGAGCAGCTCTTCTACCGGGATCTTCCCACCATCACGGCGGCACTTTCTTACACGCCGCCGGTGGCCCTGCTCAAAGGGCGCAGCAACTATCTGTGCATCGAACGGATGAACCGCCTCTTGAGCGAATCCCACCTGCAAAAGCCCGAGATCTTAAGCGATCTGGTCAAGGTGAAGTCCTGGTCCACCGCGACCCAGACCGGGGATGTGGGGGACATTCCGGGGCTGCAGGAGAACGCCGAGATCCTCCCCCAGATCACCAGCACCAATGAGAATTGTCTGGGGCGCGACTGCCCCTACTATGACGACTGCCACCTGGTGGTGGCCCGGCGCCGCGCCATGGAGGCCCAGGTGGTGGTGATCAATCATCACCTCTTCTTCGCCGATATGGCGGTGAAAGACACGGGATTTGGCGAGTTGGTGCCGCAGGCCCAGGTCTATGTGTTCGATGAGGCCCACCAGCTGGGGGAGATAGCCAGCCACTATTTCGGCAAGTCGGTGGGCAGCCGCGCCCTGCAGGATCTGGCCCGGGACATCCAGCTCGCCTATCGCGCCGAGGCCCACGACATGGGGCAGCTTGGCAAGGCGGCGGACAGGCTCGCCATTGCCAGCCAGGATCTGCGCCTGGCCTTCGGTGTCGATGGCGGGCGGGGCAACACCCGCGACATGCTGCGCCAGCCGCTCTGGGGTCAGGCGCTGGCTCGCCTCAACGATGCCCTCGGTCTCTGCTATGAGGTGCTGAAACTGGCCCTGGGCCGTGGCGAGCAGCTGGATCACTGTTTCGAACGATTGTGTGAGCTGCGCACTCGTCTGGGCGAGGTGCTGGCCATCAACCAGACCGGCTTCTCCTACTGGTATGACTGCTCGCGGCTCCATTTTTCCCTCCATCTCACCCCCTTGTCGGTGGCCGAACGGTTCGGCGCCGAGGTGCAGCGGCCCGAGGTGGCCTGGGTGTTTACCTCGGCCACCCTGACGGTGGACATGGGCTTCGATCACTTCAAGAGCGAGCTCGGGCTGGCGGGAAGCCGCGAGCTGATCCTCGACAGCCCGTTCGACTATGGCGAACAGGCGCGCCTGTGCGTGCCGCGTCAACTGCCCGAGCCCAATGCCTTCGGTCGGGGGGAGCAGCTGGCCCTTCGCATGATCCCCCTCATCAACAAGACCCCGGGGGGCTGTTTCTTCCTCTGCACCAGCCATCAGGTGATGCGGCAGGTGGCCGAGGTACTGCGCCGGGAAATCGGTCGCACCGTCTTGCTGCAGGGGGAGGACAACAAGCAGCGTCTGCTGTCGACCTTCGTGGAGAACGGTCGCGCCGTGCTGGTGGCCACCAGCAGCTTCTGGGAGGGGATAGACGTGCGAGGGGCGGCATTGTCCTGTGTTATCATCGACAAGCTGCCGTTTGCGAGCCCCGATGACCCCTTGCTCAAGGCGCGGGTCGATGATTGCAAGTTGAAGGGGGGAGATCCCTTTGCCGAGATCCAGCTGCCCAAGGCGGTGATTGCCTTGAAGCAGGGGGTGGGGCGGCTGATACGTGATCGCCGTGATCATGGCGTCCTGGTCATCTGTGATCCACGCATGGTCAACAAGCCCTATGGCGCCACCTTTATCAAGAGTCTGCCCGCCATCCCCCGTACCCGGGACCTGACGGGGCTGGGGGATTTCTTTAGCGGACTGGCCGATGCGGCGAGTCCCGATCCGGCTACGGCCGATCTGTTTCAATGATGCCTGTTAGAGAAGAGTCGCGAATGAATGAGTTGAAGATCCTGGCCCTGGATACCGCCACCGAAGCCTGCTCCGCCGCCTTGCTGGTGGGGGAGCGCGTCTATGCGCGCTGGGAGGAGGCACCGCGGGATCACACCAAGAAGATCCTGCCCATGGTGCAGGCCGTGCTCGATGAGGCCGGCATTGCCCTGAGCGATCTCGATGCCATCGCCTTTGGCCGGGGGCCAGGCTCCTTTACCGGGGTGCGGATCGGGGTCGGCGTGGCCCAGGGGCTGGCCTTTGGCGCCGGTGTGCCCCTGCTTGGCATCTCCACCCTGGCGGCCATGGCCCAGGGGGCCCATCGCCAGGAGGGGGCAACGCGGGTGATCAGCGCCATCGATGCCCGCATGGGGGAGGTCTATGTGGGCCGCTATCTGCTGCAAGACGGCATCATGGTGCTGGATGGCGAGGAGCAGGTCACGGCCCCCGAGGCGCTGGCGCAGCAGCCGACCCTGTCCGGCCTCTGGTTTAGCGCGGGTACAGGCTTTGAGACCTATGCTGACGGCCTGAGCGCCCTGGCCGATGAGCAGAGACCCTGCCCGGCGGCGCGCCTGCCCGCCGCCCTGGACATGCTGCCTCTGGCGAGGGCCGCCTGGCTGGCCGGGGCCGCGGTGACCCCGGAGCAGGCCACCCCCGTATACCTCAGGGACAAGGTGACCTGGAAGAAGCTGCCCGGGCGGGAATGAGCCTGGTGCGCCCGGCGAAGGAGAGCAAGATGAAGGCGTTCCGTCAGTTGAGACACCCACTGCTGCTGGGTCTGGCCGCCCTGGTGCTGGCCGGTTGCAGCACCACACCCAAGGAGCTGGCCTATGAGCCGGAGGCCGCCCTGGTGGCCTATCAGCCCGCCTTGGCGGGGCAGGAGGGGAAACCGGCCCGCTGGAGCGGCGTCATCGCCGCCGTGCATAACGAGCAGGATCGCAGCCTGGTCGAGGTGGTCTATCTGCCCCTCAAGAGCAATGGTGTGCCCATGCAGACCGAGCAGAGCCCAGGCCGCTTCCTGGCGGTGATGGAGGGCTTTGTCGATCCCACCCTCTACGCCAAGGGACGCAGCCTGACGGTGCTTGGCACCCTGGACAAGCCAGTGCAGAGCCGGATTGGCGATCACCAGTATCGGTTTTCCGTGATCAGGGTGACCGGCAGCAAGCTGTGGCCACCGGTCAAGGAGGTGGAGGTGCGCTACATGGACCCCTATTTCCATGACCCCTTCTACGATCCCTTCTGGCCGCGGCGGCCGATACGGCGCTGGTGATCCTTGGCCATGACGATGGGTGCAGGGATGAGAGAGGGGCAGTTGCAGCTGGCCGATGGGCGCCGTGTTGCCCTGCTGGAGTCGGGCCTGGCGGGCCAGCCCCTGGTACTGGCGCTCCATGGCTGGCTCGACAATGGCGCCAGCTTCCTGCCGCTGGCCGCCTGCCTAGAAGGGGTTCACCTCGTCTGCGTGGATCTGCCGGGGCACGGTCTGTCCGATCACAAATCCTCCCCCTATGTGTTCACCGACTGGCTCGACGATCTGCATCAGATCATGGCGGCGGGAGGCTGGTCCGATGTCACCCTGCTCGGTCACTCCCTCGGGGCCTTGATTGCCAGCGCCTATGCCGGCGTTTTTCCCGAGCAGGTGGCACGGCTCATCCTGCTGGAGGGGCTGGGGCCCCTCAGTCAACCCGATGAGGAGGTGCCCGCCCAGCTGCGGCGGGCCATTCTCAATCGCAGCCGTACCCGCGCGCGGGCGCCCGGCGGTTTTGCCTCCCTCGACGAAGCGGTGGCGGCCCGCTGCAAGGTGGCCGATATCTCTCCCGAGGCAGCCCGGCTCATCTGCGAGCGCCAGCTGATCCTGCGGGATGGGCGGCTCCATTGGCGCAGCGATGCCAGATTGCGGGATCTCTCGCCGCTGCGCATGAGCGAGGGACAGGCGAGGGCCCTGATGGCGGCGATCCGCTGCCCCGTGCTGTTCGTGCAGGGGGAGCAGGGCTTTGCCAGCCTGACGGCGCAATGGCTGGCCCGGCGCGACTGTTTTGCGCGGATCCATCGGGAGTCGGTGGCGGGCAATCACCACTTTCATATGGATAATCCGTTGCAAACCGCCATTGTTATCGAAAAATTCTGTCACATTCGTTAGAATCTCCCGCTTTCAATCTTTCAGGTTTGCCTCCTTCCTCACATTTCACGCATGTTAATTGGCTGTTAATTCCTGTTGCCATATGTAAAGATACCCGGCATTAGAGTGGTAACTCAAAACAAGCGATTGAAATTGGGACAGGGACGGAGGCAACACAGTGAGCGCACAGGTGCGAGTTATGCATGAGCATGAAGGCAAGCATGAGAATACCAGGTTGCAGCAGGCCGACGCCGCCGGGGAGCAGGCCGTGCCGGTCGACAAGATCTGGTTGACACGCTATCCAGAGGGGGTGCCCGCCGAGATCGATCCCGATATCTACGGCTCCCTGGTCGAGATGTTCGACGCCTCGGTGAGCGAATTCGCCGACCAGCCCGCCTTCGTCAACATGGGCCAGACCATCACCTATCGCCGGCTGGAGGAGCAGTCCCGCGCGTTTGCGGCCTACCTGCAAAACGAACTCAAGCTGGAGAAGGGGGACAGGGTGGCAGTCATGATGCCGAACCTGCTGCAATACCCCATCGCCGTGTTCGGCATACTGCGGGCCGGCATGATAGTGGTCAACGTCAACCCCCTCTATACCCCCCGCGAGCTGGAGCACCAGCTCAACGACTCGGGGGCCAAGGCCATCGTCATCGTCTCCAACTTTGCCCATACCCTGGAGAAGGTGGTGTACGGCACCCCGGTCAAGCACGTCATTTTGACCCGGATGGGGGACAACCTGGGGCTGGCCAAGGGGACGCTCGTCAACTTCGTGGTCAAGTACGTCAAGAAGCTGGTCCCCAAATACAACCTGCCCCATGCCAGCACCATGCGCCAGGCGCTCGCCAAGGGGCGCTACCTGCAGTACATCAAGCCCGAGATCCACAACGAGGATGTCGCCTTCCTGCAATACACAGGCGGCACCACGGGTCTGTCCAAGGGGGCCATGCTGACCCACCGCAACATGATTGCCAACGTCGAGCAGTGCCTGGGGGTCTATGGTCCCGTGCTGGAGCGGGGCAAGGAGTTCGTGGTCACGGCCCTGCCGCTCTATCACGTCTTCGCCCTGACGGTGAACTGCCTGCTGTTCATGCGCATCGGCGGCTACAACCTGCTCATCAGCAACCCCCGCGACATCCCGGGTTTCGTCAAGGAGATCAGGAAGTACCCCTTCACCTGCATCACAGGGGTCAACACCCTGTTCAATGCCCTGGTCAACAACGACGAGTTCCAGAGCATGGACTTCAGCAAGCTGAAACTCACCATTGGCGGCGGCATGGCGGTGCAGCGGGCGGTGGCCGAGCAATGGAAGACGCTGACCGATACGCCGCTGCTGGAAGGCTATGGCCTGACCGAGTGCTCTCCCCTGGTGAGCGTCTGCCCCTATGATCTGGTGGATTACAACGGTTCCATCGGCCTGCCGGTCTGTTCCACCGATATCCGCCTGGTGGATGAAGCCGGCAACCCCATCGCCGCCACCGGTACCCCGGGGGAGATGCAGGTGCGCGGTCCCCAGGTGATGACGGGCTACTGGCAGCGGCCCGAGGCCACCGCCGAGGTGATGCAGGATGGCTGGCTCTGCACCGGCGACATCGCGGTGTGCGACCCGCAGGGCTTCTTCAAGATCGTCGATCGCAAGAAGGACATGATCCTGGTGTCGGGCTTCAACGTCTATCCCAACGAGATAGAGGACGTGGTGGCGCTCCATCCCAAGGTGCTGGAAGTGGCCGCGGTTGGCGTGCCCCACAAGGTGTCCGGGGAGCTGGTCAAGGTATTCGTGGTCAGGAAGGATCCCAAATTGACCGAGGAGGAAGTTATTGCCCATTGCCGTCAACATCTTACTGCCTATAAGGTGCCTAAGCTGGTAGAATTTCGCGACGAACTTCCCAAGACCAATGTGGGCAAGATCCTGCGCCGCGTGCTGCGCGACGAGGAGATAGCCAGGCAGGCCGGGCAATAAGCCGGGCCATCAAGCCGATATGGGGTAAACCGTGGTTCAGGCCACGGTTTTTTCTTTTGGGCCCACCGACAAGATGCAGGCAAAGATGCAATTTCAACTCATTTCAGAGCAAGCCGAGCTGGCGGCCTACCTCGCCGACCTGGCCCGGGTGCCGCTCGCCATCGATACCGAATTCGTGCGCACCCGCACCTATTATCCCCAGCTCGGTCTGTTCCAGATCTATGACGGCGAGCGCCTCGCCCTGCTCGATCCCCTGACCCTGGATCTGGCTCCCTTGTGGCAGCGCCTCGGCCAGGCCGATCAGATCTCCATCCTCCACGCCGCCGGGGAGGATCTCGAACTCATCCAGCACCAGGCGGGCCATCTGCCCAGCCGGGTGCACGACACCCAGCTCGCCACCGCCTTCCTGGGCTACGGGGTGTCAGTGGGGTTTGGCGCCCTGGTCAAGGAGTTCCTCGGCGTGGAGTTGGAAAAGGATCAGGCGCGCACCGACTGGCTGGCGCGCCCGCTCACTCCCCGTCAGCTCGAATACGCGGCGGCGGATGTCTTCTACCTGATGCCCCTCTACGAGAAGGTGATGGCCAGACTCAGGGAGAGCGGCAAGTTCCCCTGGTTCGAGCAGGAGTGCCAGAACCACTGTGCCCGCAAGACCCAGACCAGCGATCCCTATCAGGCCTATCTCGACATCGTCAATGCCTGGCAGCTGGGGCGGCGCGAGCTCGCCATCTTGCGCGAGCTGGCCGCCTGGCGCCAGAAAGAGGCGGTACGCCGGGATCTGGCCCTCAACTTCGTGGTCAAAGAGCTGCACCTGTTCAAGGTGGCCGAGCGCCGGCCCGCTTCGCTGCGGGATCTCAACGAGCTGGGGCTCTCTCCCATCGAGATCAAGATCCACGGCAAGCGGATGCTGGACATCGTCGCCGCTGCCCAGCAGAGCGAGCCGGACAGCTGGCCCGAGCCCATCCGCCGTCTGGTGGATTACCCCCAGTACAAGGGCGAGCTCAAGCGCATCAAGGCCCTGGTGGAGGAGAAGGCCAAGGCCAGCAACATTCCCCCTGAGCTTGTGGCCAGCAAGAAGATCATCCACCAGTACTTCACCTGGAGCTGGCGCATGAGCGAAGAGGAGCGGGCCCGGGCCGACAAGCCCATGCTGCTGCAAGGCTGGCGCCATGAGCTGGTGGGTCACCTGTTGGCCCAGTGAGGCCGTCTGCCCCCGGTTGAGCGATGAACAACAACGGCCCCCCCCCATGGGGGGGGCCCGTTTCATTGACGCTGTGGGGTGTTCGGCCAGGCTCTGCGGCCGGCTCGACGGGCGGGGTTGGGTCCCGCGAGGGGCCCGTTACAGCTCGTGGCCGTGGAAACCCTTGCGATAACGCTGCTCGCAGCGCGGGCAGCGCTGCCGGGTCGGATCCTGATCCAGTTGGTCCAGGGTCAGCGGCTCCTCGCAGTCCGAGCACAGGCCAAACAGCCCCAGCTCAATCTGACAGAGGGTGGCGTCGATGCGCTTGAGCGCCGCCACATTCTGCTCTACTTGCGGCAGATCCAACCGACTGGTGAGATCCACCAACTGATCCCGTTCGCAGTGGCTGGCCTGTTCGGCCCAGTCACCCTGACGGCTCGCCTTGAGCTGAACGATCAGCTCCTCTCGAATTCTGGCCCAGTCGGTCAGCAGGCGATCGCGCCATCCTGCCAACTGCGCTTGCGTCATTTCACACACAGATGCCCCCAACAGACGATTACAGAGTCAGGGCAGTATAGGGAGTCGATGGGAGAGTCAAGATGACATGCGTCAAGTTAACCGTGCTTTGGCGCGCTTTTCTGGCTGAGGCCTTGGCTTGCCGGCGAGCACATGGAGCACCCCCACCACCAGGCAGACGACGCCGGCCAGGGTACTCATGGGGGGCATGATCCCGCGCAGCATGAAGGCATAAAGCAGCCCCGCCAGAGTCTCGAACACGATGAGCGGCCCCACCAGCACGGTCGGCAGGCGCTGGCTCGCCTCGTTCCAGCACAGGGTGCCGAGCCAGGAGCAAAAGAGCCCCACCGCCCCCATCAACAGCACGAAGCGCAGGGGCGTCGGCCCGAAGGGCAGGGGGAAGTCCGGTGCGCTCAGGGCGAGATGGCCGAGGCTGCCGAGGTAGGCAACGAGCGCCACCGGCAGGGTCACCAACCCCTGGGCGGTGGCCCAGAGCGCCGGGCTGCGCCCCGGGTGTTCGCGCAGCCAGCGGGCGTTGCGCAGGGGATACCAGGTCCAGCACAGCACGGCGGCCACCGCCAGGGCGAGCCCGAGCAGCTGATCGGTGTGTGCCTCTGCCTGCCAGGTCAGCTCGGCGCGGTTGACCAGATAGAGGCCGACCCCCATCAGCACCAGTGCCGGGTAGAGACGGGCGCGGGAGAGGCGACCATCCCGCGCGCCATAGAGACGGTTGGCGGCCAGGGCCGTCACCACCGGCAGGGTGCCGATCAACATGGCCGCCAGGGGCGAGCCGATGCGCAAGATGGCCCCCGACAGGCAGAAGTAGTAGATGAGGTTCCCCACCAGGGTGAGGGCGAGGGCCTCGCGCCAGTCGCTGGCCGAGAGGGCCGCCAGGTGCTTGCGGGCCCGCCAGGCGAGCGGCAGCACGATGAGGCCGAAGGCGAGGTAGCGGCCGCTGGCGAGCAGGGCGGGAGGATAGCCGTCCACCAGCAGGGGGGCGACGAAGATGAGCCCCCACATCAGGCCGGCCAGCAGGGCAAACAAGACTCCGATCAACATGTTTCATATCCGGTCAAGAAGAAGGAGGCCAGCCTAGCAGGGGGGAAGGGCGGCGTATTGAACCAGATTGCGCTTTAGCGGCCAGCCTGTACCTGTTTCTGGTAGCGCACCGGGGTGGTGCCATAGCGGCGCAGGAAGGCGCGGTTGAGGTGGGACTGATCGGCCAGACCGCAGGCGGCGGCCACCTCGGCGGCGGGCAGGCCGGCGGCCAGCCACCCCTTGGCTCGCTGCAGGCGGATGGCCATCAACATCTGCTGGGGGGTGACGTGAAAGCGGGCCTTGAAGCTGCGCTGAAAGTGGTAGGGGCTGAGGTTCACCGCCCCCGCCAGCTCGGCCAGGGTAATGGGGCGGGCGAAATAGGCCTGCATATAGTCGATGGCGCGGCCCAGAGGGTGGACCGCTTCGCGCGGGGCCGCCAGGGCCCGGGCGTGGGGGCGCAGGATCTCGCACACGGTGAGCAGCAGGCCGTCGGCGGCGAGCTCGCTGTCACAGTGCCAGAGGGCGTCCAGGGACGCCTGCAGGAGGGGGGCGGTGCGCGGGTCGCTTCGCACGGCATCGGCGAAATACCAGCCGCGCTCGCCGCTGATGGCCTCGAGCCGATCGGCGGGCAGGTAGAGCATGCGATAGCGCCACCCCTGCTCGCAGGCCGCCTCGCCCGTGTGCAGCTCATCGGGGTTCATCAGCACCAGGCTGCCGGGGCCCGCCAGGAGCTGGCTGCCACGATAGCGAAAGCGCTCGGCCCCGCACTCGATGACACCGAGGCCAAACCCCTCGTGACTATGGGGATCGAAGGCGTGGTGCTGGATGTGGGCGCGATAGAGCTCGGTCGCAGGCTGCCCCGGCAGGGCGCGAAAATCGGCCCTGTCGTGCTGATGGGTAAAGGTGACCGGTACTCCCTGCATTCTGACCTCCTGTCATTGAGCCTTCATAGGGCACTGCGGGGCGGCAGGCCCGTGCGGCTCAGGGATGGCGCTTGCTCTCGACCAGCAGGCGATCGCGGATCTCGTCGGCGTGCTTGAGCAGGCGCACCTCGGTGAACAGGGTATCGGCCTGGGGATACTCGCGCTTGAGATAGGAGAACCACTGCTTGATCCGGCTCGGGTAGTAGTCCGCCTTCTCCCCGGCGAGATCCTGCTCCGTGTAGCTCACCATGAGGCGCAGGGCCTCGGACCAGCTCATGTGGGGGCAGTTCGTCTTCATCACCCGGGCCAGGTTGGGCAGGGAGACGGCGCCCCGTCCCACCATCAGGCTGTCACAGCCCGAGACCCGGGCGCAGGCGAGGGCATCCTCGTGGTTCCAGATCTCGCCGTTGGCGGTGACCGGGATGGGCAGGGCGCGGCGGATGGCATCCACATACTCCCAGTGGGCGGGGGGGCGATAGCCCTCGCGCTTGGTGCGAGCATGCACCGCCAGCTCCACCGCGCCCCCGTCACTGGCGGCGTGGGCATTTTCCAGAAACAGCGACTTGTCATCGTAGCCCAGGCGGATCTTGGCGCTGACCGGCAGATGGGCCGGCACGGCCTCCCGCACCGCCTTGACGATGCGATAGACGGCCTCCGGCTCCTTGAGCAGCACGGCGCCCCCCTTGCTCTTGTTGACCGTGGGGGCGGGGCAGCCGAAGTTGAGATCCACCCCGGGGGAGCCGAGGGCGATGGCGCGCACCGCATTCTCCGCCAGCCACTCGGGGTGCTGGCCCAGCAGCTGCACCCGCACCGGGGTACCGGCGCGGGTCTTGCCCCCCTGCCTGAGTTCGGGGGCGATGCGGTAGAAGACCTTGGTGGGCAGCAGCTGATCGACCACCCGCACGAATTCGCTGACGCACAGGTCGTAATCGTTGACGGAGGTGAGCACCTCCCGCATCAGGTGATCGAGCACCCCCTGCATGGGGGCCAAAATTACGCGCATAACCGGTTTTCCGAGGGCAAGGGCTGAAATGGACGCCAGATTGTAGTGGCAACGCCTGCCGCTGTCAGCCTCGAGATGGCCAGATGCCCCCGGCGGGGCGCAAAGGCGGCACCGGGCCGGCTAGGTGGTCCGGGCCTGAGCTGCTAGGATGGCAACAGCAGAGCAGTGAAATGAGGGGAGGTAGGCGGGGATGAAATCTTGGTTGCTGTTTGGTCTGGGTTGGCTCAGCTTTGTCACCGGCCTCGCCGGGTTGGTGTTGCCCCTGCTGCCCTGCACCCCCTTCATGCTGCTGGCGGCCGCCCTGTTTGCCCGCTCGTCGCCGCGCTTTCACCACTGGCTGCTGCACCATCCCTGGTTTGGTCCCCCCATCCGCGACTGGCAGGCCCACAGGGGCATACGGCGGGATGCCAGGCGCCGCGCCATCCTCTTCATCCTGGCGAGCTTCGCCTTCTCCCTGGCCCTGGTGCCCGTCGACTGGGTGCGCTGGCTGCTGATTGCCATCATGGTGATCCTGCTCACCTGGTTAATACGTTTGCCTGTGCTGGAGCCGGTTGCAATGAAGAAGTGAAGTCCCTAAGCTATCGCGGCAATAATGCTATGGAGTTGGCCTGTCGTTTTTGCACGATGGGCCTTTTTGTTTTCCCGTCGCCGCAGTGGCCGGTGCCGGGTCGAAAAATAAGCGGTCATCACATGAATCCGGACATCCTGAAATTTATCGAAGCCAGCATCAAGACCATCCCCGACTATCCCAAGCCCGGGATCCTGTTTCGTGACATCACCAGCCTGATCGAGAATGCCGAGGCCTTCAAGGCCACCATCGATCTGCTGGCCGATCATTACCGTGATCAGGGCATCACCAAGATCGTCGGCACCGAGGCCCGCGGCTTCATCTTCGGCGCCCCCGTTGCCTTCGCCATGGGGCTGGGCTTCGTGCCGGTGCGCAAGCCGGGCAAGCTGCCCCGCGCCGTCATCGAGGAGTCCTACGACCTGGAGTACGGCACCGACACCCTGCAACTGCACACCGATGCCATCGTGCCCGGTGACAAGGTGCTGGTGGTGGACGATCTGCTGGCCACCGGCGGCACCGTCGATGCCACCGTCAAGCTCATCCGCCGCGCCGGTGGCGAGGTGGCCGATGCCGCCTTCATCATCTCCCTGCCATCCCTGGGCGGGGATGCCCGCCTGACCGCCGCCGGCATCAAGGTGGTCTCCCTGGTCGAACTGGCCGGTGCCTAAGGGGCGCTCGTGGCTGGAATGAACGGGCGGCGCAGGTGATTTGAACGAACAGGGGCCTTTGCCGCCTGCCTGACACAGGGAGCCACGACGGATCGGGCTCCCTGTTCTTTTATGGGGCGGCCCCACCTTGCCGCCAGGGGCGGATTGACGCCGCCAACGGGGTGGCCTGCTCGTCTATCTGGTTGAAATAGCGGCACTTATCCCAGGCTTTGCCGCAACTTGGCGCCATCGCCGTTACAGGGCTCTCGCCATTTGTGTTAGCATTCGGCCTCAATGCCCTGTCATCCCCGCATCCAAAGGTTCTATGAGCTATCAGGTTCTGGCGCGTAAATGGCGCCCCCATACATTCGAGCAAGTGGTGGGCCAGCAACATGTGCTGACCGCCCTGACCAATGCCCTGGATCAGGGGCGGCTGCACCATGCCTATCTGCTCAGCGGCACCCGTGGCGTGGGCAAGACCACCATAGCCCGCATCTTGGCCAAGAGCCTCAACTGCGAGCAGGGGATCAGCAGCACCCCCTGCGGGGTGTGCGACACCTGCCGCGAGATCGATCAGGGCAACTTCGTCGATCTGCTGGAGATAGACGCGGCGTCGCGCACCAAGGTGGAAGACACCCGGGAGCTGCTCGACAACGTGCAATATCGCCCGGCCCGCGGCCGCTTCAAGGTCTACCTCATCGATGAGGTGCACATGTTGTCGCGTCACAGCTTCAACGCGCTGCTCAAAACCCTGGAAGAGCCGCCCCCCTATGTGAAGTTTCTGCTGGCCACCACGGATCCCCAGAAGCTGCCCATCACCATCCTCTCCCGTTGCCTGCAGTTTCATCTCAAGAGCCTGGATCAGACCCAGATCGCCCGGCAGCTCGAATGGGTGCTGGAGCAGGAGGGGCAACCGTTCGAGCCGCGCGCCTTGCAGGCCCTGGCCAAGGCGGCCGATGGCAGCATGCGCGACGCCCTGAGCCTCACCGATCAGGCCCTGGCCCATGGCAACGGCCGGGTGGGGGAGGCGAGCGTGCTGGCCATGCTCGGCACCCTGGATCATCACCACCTGCACCAGTTGCTGGAGGCGATACTGCGCCAGGATGCCCAGGCCACCATGGCCAAGATAGGTGAGATAGCGACCCTGGGGCCGGATTTTGATCAGCTCCACGCCGAGCTGGAAGCCCTGCTCCATCGCATCGCCCTGGCACAACTGCTGCCGGCCAGCGTGCAGGAGCAGGGGATGGAGGCGGACGCCCTGACCCAGCTCGCCAAGGCCATGGGGCCGGAGGAGGTGCAGCTCTGCTACCAGATAGTGCTGGGGGGGCGCAAGGATCTGCCCTGGGCCCCGGACGGTCGCACCGCCCTGGAGATGACCTGCCTGCGCATGCTCGCCTTCTCGCCCCGGCGCGACCCGATACACCCGGCGAGCCTGGGTGCCCTGCCGGCGCAGGCGGGGCAGGGGGCCGCTCCCTTGGGGTTGGGAAAGCCGCAACCGGCTGAGCCCGCCGCCCCGCAGGCCACGGCGGTTGCCCATGACAGCGGCGCCGCCCTGACGCCTGCGCCTCTCCCGCCAACCGAGGGCGAGAAGGACCGGCCTTCGCCAGCCGAGGTCGCGGGAGAGGGCGAGATTGCCGCTCCCCTGGCGCGGCCAGGGCAGAGCGAGGGGGCGACCCCGCCCGGCCCGGCTGCGGCGCCAGAGGAGACAGGGGAGGCGCTCTCCCCGCTCTTTGCCGAGCAGGCGGCGCTGTTGCAGGCGGCGAGCGAGATGGGTTATCGAGACGCGCCTTCTGCCCAGATCGGGAGCATGCCTGCGGGTCCGCAGGCAGAGTCGCCAGCGCATCCGTCCGGGAGCGGGGAGCCGCCTGCCGCCAGCACCGACAGGGGGGAGCCGATGGGGCTGAGCCCCTCGGCGCCCCGGCAGGGGGAAGCGTCGACCCCGGTGGCGACAGTCGCCCCAGCCGACGCCGCGTTGGGCGAGGAGAGCGCCGGGGGCGGCATCATGAGCCTGCTGGACACCCGCAACATGCTGCGCAGCCGGTTGCGGGCCTCGGAAGGGGCGACCAGACCCGCCGCCAGAGCCGCGGCGGTAGCAGGGGCAGGCCAGCCCCGTCCGGAGGCGGCCTCGCCCAGGCGTGACGCAGCCGAGGCGCCCGCCACCATCCCGGCCCCGAGCCCGGTCGCGGCGCCAGCCTCCCCTTCGGCAGGGGAGACCCCCTGGCAGGGGGATTGGTCCTATGATGTGCCAAGGGAGCGGGACGAGGAGGAGGGCGACCTTCAGGCCTATCAGGAGTACCTGACCCAGGGGGCGGCGAGCGCGCCTGCGCCCGCGTTGGCGGCGCCGAGGGAGCGCGATGGCGCCCCTGCACCGCGCAGTGCCAGCCAGGGCGGGCGCGAGGCGGACTCTCCCCCCTGGGATCCCGACGGCCCCTCGACCGGGGCGCAGCAGCCCGTCGACCATGGCGCCCCTTCTGCTCCTGCGACCGGGCTCGCCCCCGCCTCGCCCACGGCTGAAGGGCGGGACGCCCTGGCCCCGGCAGAGACGGCGGCCCCGGCCCTTGAGACCATCGACTGGAACGCCATCGAGAGCGAGCAGGAAGAGGAGGTGGGGGACGAGCCGAGCCGGCTCATCCCCGCCAGCCTGCTGGCCAGCTGCGGCGATCCCTGGAGCGAGCTCATCGCCCGCACCCGGGTGGGGGGCCGACTGCGTCAGCTCGCCATCAATGCGGTGATGAGCCAGCAGGAGGAGCGGGTCCTGCTGACCCTCAAACCCGAACAGCGTCACCTGGTGAGCGATCGTGCCCTGGCCGAGCTCGCGGCCATCATAGGCCCAGAGCTTGGCCGCGAGGTGCGCATCGAGGTGACCCTGGGCACGGTGGCCGAGCGGGAGACGCCGCTGGAGATCGAGCATCGCCTCTACCTCGGGGTGCTCGAGCAGGCGGGGCGGGATCTGGAGCAGGATCCCAATGTGCAGTTTTTACGTCAGCGATTCGGTGCCGAGCTCCACATGGAGAGTATCGAGCCCCTCAATCGCTGAATCAGGGGCGGGGAGTGTGCTCCCCGCTTGAAATGCCGCTCGGCCGTCCCCATCTAGGACAGACGAGCCTAACGCCCGGCCAGGTGCGCCGGATTTCAACGCGAGAGACGACATATGTTTGGTAAAGGTGGAATGGGTAACCTGATGAAACAGGCCCAACAGATGCAAGAGCGCATGCAGAAGATGCAAGAGCAGCTGGCCCTGATGGAAGTGACGGGTGAAGCGGGCGCTGGCATGGTCAAGGTCACCATGACCGGCAGCCACAGCGTGCGTCGCATCGAGATCGATCCCTCCCTGATGGAAGATGACAAGGAGCTGCTGGAAGATCTGGTGGCCGCCGCCTGCAACGACGCCGTGCGCCGGGTCGAAGAGCAGAACAAGAGCAAGATGGGCGAGCTGACCGGTGGCATGCAGCTGCCCCCGGGCATGAAGCTGCCGTTCTAAGGCGCTTGCCAACCGAGTCAAAGAGGGGCCCCTGTGGCCCCTCTTCTATTGGGCGCCGGCCATCATGGCGGGTGCAATCTGGCGCAGGATGGCTACAATGGCGCCCTCTCTTTTTCCCCTCAGGGAGCCCCTTGTGCTGGCCCAACGCTTCGAACGCCTCGATCACCTGCTGACCCTCTGCCGCCCCTGGTGGCAATACCAGCCCTATCATCACCTGGCGATCGCCTTTGCCGGCGAGGCCCCCGAGCTGGCGGCCCTGCTCGATGGCCTGAGTCTGGCGCAGCTCAACCGGCTCGATGGCGATATGACTGCCCTGGCCAGCCTGCTGGCCCCCTGGATCCCCCAAGGGGCCGAGTTGCAGGCCCTGAGCGAGTTGACGCGCTTTGAGGCCGAGCCCGTCGAGTGCGGCAAGGCCATGGCGTTGCACATGCCGGGTCGCAAGCAGACCCAGATCGAGGCCTTCACCGGCTGCCTGCCCCCCCATGAGGGGCCCTACCTGGAGTGGTGCGCCGGCAAGGGGCACCTGGGCCGGCTGCTCTCGGTGCACCGCCGTGCCGAGGTGACCAGCCTGGAGTGGCAGGGGCAGTTGTGCGAGGAGGGGCGCAGGCTCGCCGAGCGGGATGGCGCTCGCATGCGCTTCATCGAGGCCGATGCCTTCGCCGCCGAATCGGTGGCGCTGATCGCCCCCGAGCATCACGCCCTGGCGCTCCATGCCTGTGGCGAGCTGCATACCCATCTGCTGGAGGGGGTGGCCGCGCGCGGCGCCCGCGGCGTGACCCTCTCCCCCTGTTGCTATCACCTGATCCGGGGAACCCACTATCGCCCCCTCTCCCGGGCGGCCCGGGCCAGTGCCCTGGGGCTGAGCAAGGCAGACTTGCGCCTGCCCCTGCAAGAGACGGTCACCGGTGGCGCCCGCATCGCCCGGCTGCGGGAGCAGGAGGTGGTGTGGCGCCTGGGCTTTGACTGCCTGCAGCGCCAGGTACGGGGAGTGGATGAGTACCTGCCGGTGCCCAATATGCAAAAGAGCCTGCTCACCGGCAGCTTCGAGGCCTTCTGCCGCTGGGCCGCCGAGCGCAAGGGGATAGCCCTGCCTGCCGGGCTCGACTACGACGGCCTGCTGGCCCGGGGGGAGGCGCGCTATGGGGATGTCGCCCGCATGGAGCTGGTGCGTCACCTGTTTCGCCGCCCCCTGGAGATCTGGCTCGGGCTGGATCGCGCCCTCTTCCTGCAAGAGCAGGGCTACCGGGTGGAACTCGGCGAGTTCTGCGCCAAGCCCATGACCCCGCGCAACCTGCTGATCCGCGCCGTGCGTGGCTGAAGGCGGGGCGGCTGCTCTGCTCTGGCTGACGGTGGGGATGGACTTCACCGCCTGACTGTCTGCGTGTTTATCTCTTTGCCTCGCCCCGCTTCCCCAGCGCTCGCCTGCCTGGGGCGGCGTTATCCCCCTTGCGGGCCGGCTCATCGGGCAGTGAGTCGGCTCACACATCCATCAGACTTCTTATTTTCCTCTGTGAATTTAGTTGTTGATCTGTCTATGCTCGGCTGAGTTTTCATCTGAGACAAGGACGGTTGCCCATGTTGAACATCACCCGTTGCGCCTGGCTGGTGGCCGCGGCCTGCGCCCTGCCAGGTCATGCCGCCATGACTATCCAGCCCGATCCCGAGCAGGCCGGGGGCTATCTGATCGCCCAGGCGGATATCGAGGCGCAGGCGCAGACCAAGACGGCCAACCCCATGTATGCCCTCTGGGCCAAGGCGCTGGCGACTCGCCCCAATACTGTTGTCGAGGCCATTTACCCCAGGGCGGCGAGCAACCCTGACAACGTCAAGCGGGTCGAGCGGGTGTTCCCCGAGGCCGAATGGGACTTTCTGACCCAGATGGCGGCGCCGGAATACACCTATGAGCGTTTCTTGCGGGCGGTGGGCAAGTTCCCGGCGTTCTGCGGGGAGTACACCGATGGCCGCGACGCCGATGCCATCTGCAAGAAATCCATCATCACCGCCTTCGCCCACTTCTCCCAGGAGACGGGGGGCCACATCGCCAAGGAGAACGTCTCGGACAACCCCCTGGCCCTGGAGGAGTGGCAGCAGGCCCTGGTCCATGTGCGCGAGATGGGCTGGGCCGAGGGGCAGCTGGGTTACACCACGGGCTGCGGCCAGCAGGATTGGCAGAACAAGAAGTGGCCCTGCGCCAGCGGACAGGGGTATTTTGGCCGCGGCGCGAAACAACTCTCCTATCACTTCAACTACGGCGCCTTCTCCGAGGCCATGTTCGACGGTGATGCCAGCGTGCTGCTAAACAACCCCGGGCTGGTGGCGGACTCCTGGCTCAATCTGGCGTCCGCCATCTGGTTCTTCCTGACCCCGCAGGCCCCCAAACCCGCCATGCTGCACGTGATCGACCGCACCTGGGTCCCCTCCCGACGCGAGCAGGATGCGGGCATCGGCTACGGTTTTGGCACCACCATCAACGTCATCAACGGCGGCATAGAGTGCGGCGAGCAGAACAAGGACAAGGGCCAGCCGGTCAACCGCATCCGCTACTGGGAGGGGCTGGCCGCTCACTACCAGATCCCGGTGCCGAGCGACGAGAAGAACACCTGCTGGCAGCAGACCCCCTATGGCAGCCTGAACCTCAATGGCGCCACCGACGTGCTCTACACCAACTGGGACGGCAACTGGAAATACTACCCGGACAGACCCGGTGGCTATTCGTTCGAGTGCGAGCTGGTGGGATTCCAGACCGCCTATTCGGCCCTGGTGCCGGGGGATTATCAGAAGTGCGTCACCAACGTCTATGGCTCCCACGCCAACTGGCCCAAGGTGCGCATCGTGGCCGAGCTGACGCCGCCGCCGACCGATCCCTCGACGCCCCCCGTCGGCGGCGTGGCCGCCTGGCGCGCCAGCAAGGTCTATGTCGCCGGGGACAGGGTCAGCTTCCAGGGCGCCCTCTACCAAGCCAAGTGGTGGACCCAGGGCAACGAGCCCGGCCAGGGGGATCCCTGGGCGCCGGTGAGCTGAGCGGCGGGACCGGATAGGGGAGGCGATGGGCCTCCCTTATTCTTGGCATGGGGCTCCTCTTTGCCAGCGCGCCCCTTTGCTGAGGGGCGGCGAGGGCCCACCGTCCCCCTGCAGGAGGCAGGTCGAGCCATGATTTATTCGGTGAATGAGAGTGAGATCCCCATTCGTATCACGAATGAATGCGGGGTGTGCCTTCGTTCGGGGGGCTATGTCGGGCCAGGGATCCGGTCCGGGGGCCCGGGATGGTCAGTTGCCGTCACCGGATCCCCGTGCTACTTCATCTGGTGCGGCAAGGAGCCAGGATCGTCCTCGCCCCCTCAGCCGCACCATACTCAAGGAGGCATCATGGAAGGTCATTGTCTGTGCGGTGGCATCACCGTCTCGAGCGATGAACACAAGGAGATCAGCCTGTGCCACTGCGCCATGTGTCGGCGCTGGTCGGGGGGGCCCATGTTCGCGGTCCATTGCGGCAGCGGAGTGCGGTTCGAGGGGCTCGCCCCTGTGGCCTACCGCTCCTCGGAGTGGGCGGAGCGAGGCTTTTGCCCCACCTGCGGCACCCATCTGTTCTATCATCTGCTGCCGACGGATGAGTACATCCTCTGTGCCGGTCTGTTCCAGACACAGCACTTCGAGCTGGCCAGCCAGGTCTTCATCGACGAGAAGCCGGACTTCTATGCGCTCAAGAACGAGACCCCCACCCTGACCGGGCAGCAGGTGTTCGATCTGTTTGTCCCCAAGCCCTGAGTCCACCGGGGCAGGCGCCTCTCCTTGCCCCGGCGAAGGATGACTTGATTGCCGAGCCAAGTCGAGGCGAGCCGCGAGGCGGTATGAGCAGAGCCAGGGCGCCCCTCTGGTGGGTTTACACATCTAGGGCGCCCTGTTCGTACACTCTGAAAGCAAGTGGCCTGGCGCTGCCCGGGGGCTGGGGCCAGGTTGTGACAAGGGCATGGCGGGGCTGTCTGGCAAGGGGCGGGGCAATGCTCTGCTGCCTTTACGCAGCGTGCGCCTCTTTTGACGCTGTTTTGCCCGTCTGGTGACGCTGCTTTACTCTTCTATGTCCAGCAGCACCAGGATGGCGCTGTCGCCGCCCCATTCACGGGGAGCCTGATGGAAGGCGCGCACATCGGGGTGCTGGGCCAGCCAGCCCGGGATGCGCTGCTTCAAGATATGCTTGCCGATGCCGTGCATCACCGAGGCGACATGAATGTTCTCTTTGCGGCACAGGGTCAGCAGGGCCGCCAGCTCCTGCTTGGCCTGGTGCTGGTTCATGCCATGCAGATCCAGATAAATCTCCGGTGGATAACTGCCGCGCTTGAGCTTCTTGAGCTCGAATGTCGAGACATCGGAACGGACGTAGCGGGTCGGTCCATCCTCTTCCAGATGGGGCTGATATTCATCGCTGAAAAAGTGGTCAACCCCAAGCTTTTCGCGGCTCTCACGCAATTCGCGTTTCTGCTTGACCGGGCGCAACTCGGCCCTTAAGGTATCTTGCTTGATTTTCCGGGTACCTTTGATCGCCTCGCGAAACAGCAGGCTCTCCTCGTCTGTGGGTGAGGGCGTTTTTTTCATCAGAGACTCATTTATCAGGTATGCATCTTGCCCACTATACGGGGCTCGGGCCGGATATTACTCGACTTGGAGGTGGATTTGGACAAGATATTTATCGACGAGGTGGTTGCCGAGATGCACACCATCCAGGACATGTTGCGCTGGGCCATGAGTCGTTTCAACGACGCCGGTATCTTTTACGGCCATGGTACGGACAACGCCTGGGATGAAGCCGTGCAGCTGGTACTGCCTGCGTTGCATCTGCCGCCGGACGTGGATCCGGGCATGCGCTACTCCCGTCTGACCCCGACCGAGCGTCATCGCATCGCCGAGCTCATCATCCGCCGGGTGCAGGAGCGGGTCCCCGCCGCCTACCTGACCAACAAGGCCTGGTATGCGGGTTGGGAGTTCTACGTGGACGAGCGGGTGCTCATTCCCCGCTCCCCCATCGCCGAGATGGTGGCCAACCGCTTCGCCCCCTTCCTCAAACATGAACCAACCCGGATCATGGACTTGTGCACCGGCTCCGGCTGCATCGCCATCATCATGGCCCACGAGTTCCCCCACGCGGAAGTGGATGCCATCGACATCAGCGTCGATGCCCTCAACGTGGCCGAGCGCAACATCAATGACCACGGTCTCGAGCAGCAGGTCATCCCCATCCGCTCGGATCTGTTCCGGGACCTGCCGGCCGGCGACAAGTACGATCTCATCGTCTCCAACCCGCCCTACGTGGATTCCGAGGACATGTCGGATCTGCCGGACGAGTTTCGTCACGAGCCGGAGCTGGCCCTGGCGTCGGGCTCCGACGGCCTCAAGCTGACCAAGCGCCTGCTGGCCCATGCCGCGGACTTCCTCAAGGATGACGGCGTGCTGGTGGTCGAGGTGGGCAACAGCATGATCCACCTGGAGGTCCAGTTCCCCGAGGTGCCCTTCACCTGGGTCGAGTTCGAGCACGGCGGCCACGGGGTGTTCGTGATGACCCGCGCCGAGCTGGTGCAGTATCAAGATCATTTCGCCATCTACAAGAACTGAGCAGGAGCAAGCATGGCAGGGAACAGTTTTGGCCAACTCTTTCGGGTGTCCACCTTCGGCGAGAGCCATGGCCCGGCGCTGGGCGCCGTGGTCGACGGCTGCCCGCCGGGACTGGAGATAAGCGAAGCGGATCTGCAAGTCGATCTGGACAGGCGCAAGCCGGGGACCTCCCGCTACACCACCCAGCGCCGCGAGGCGGACGAGGTGAAGATCCTCTCCGGGGTGTTCGAGGGCAGGACCACGGGCACCTCCATCGGACTGCTCATCGAGAACACCGATCAGCGCTCCAAGGATTACTCGGACATACAGGATCTGTTTCGTCCGGGTCATGCCGACTATACCTACCACCAGAAGTACGGTCAGCGTGACTATCGCGGCGGCGGCCGCTCCTCGGCCCGCGAGACCGCCATGCGGGTGGCGGCGGGGGCCATCGCCAAGAAGTACCTGAAGCAGGTGCACGGCATCGAGATCGTTGGTTTTCTCTCCCAGCTCGGCCCCATCAAGGCCGAGACGTTCGAGCAGAGCCAGATCGAGCAGAACCCCTTCTTCTTCCCCGATGCGGGCAAGCTGGAGGCGCTGGATGAATACATGCGCGCCCTCAAGAAAGAGGGCAACAGCATAGGCGCCAAGGTGGCTGTCATCGCCCGCAACGTGCCGGTGGGCTTGGGGGAGCCCGTGTTCGATCGGCTCGACGCCGACATCGCCCACGCCATGATGGGCATCAATGCGGTGAAAGGGGTGGAGATAGGGGACGGCTTCGCCGTGGTGGAGCAAAAAGGCTCGGAGCACCGCGACGAGATGACCCCGGCCGGTTTTGCCAGCAACCATGCGGGCGGCATCCTGGGGGGCATCTCCTCGGGCCAGGATATCCTGGTGAGCATGGCGCTCAAGCCCACCTCCAGCATCACGGTGCCGGGCAAGACCATCAATACCAGCGGCGAGGCCACCGAGATGATCACCAAGGGTCGTCACGATCCTTGCGTCGGCATCCGCGCCGTGCCCATCGCCGAGGCCATGCTGGCCCTGGTGCTGATGGACCACCTGCTGCGCCACCGCGCCCAGAATGCCGGGGTGCATACCGCCACGCCGCAGCTGCGCTGATCACCAGGCTGCGCTGGCGGCTGATCACTCTCTTTGGTTAAAAGGCGACCCCAGGGTCGCCTTTCTCATGTCTGGAGGGTTCAGCTTCGGGCGACGTCATCCCGGGCCCGGCTGCCATCGAGGCGGCACACTGGCGGGGCAAATGCCGCGTCCAACGGGGGCAGGGCGGCGATGGCGGCATCGATGCGGGCGAGTTCCTCGTCGCTCACCGCCTCCCTGGCGAACATCAGGCTGACCGGCTGCTGGTGCAACAGCAGCTGGCAGCGGATGAAGTCGTTGGCCCCCAGCTGGGTCAGCCGGTGGTGGGTATATTGCCACTCCATGATGACCCCATCGAGGCGCCGCGCAAGCAAGAGGGCGATCAGCCTGTCGTCCGAGTTGTATTCGCGGGCGGCCCCGAGGGAGGGGCAGGGGACGCCGAGGGGCAGGGGGCGGGTGCCCCGCAGCTTGCCAAGGCGCAGCCCCGACGGCCGGCACAGATCCGCGAGGCCCGTTATCCCCCGCCAGGGGTCGGCGGCCTCTGGCGCAGGCAGATGGCTGAGCAGCACGAAACTGGCGCGCCGGTAGGGGGCGGAGAAGCGGGCGAAACCTCGGCGCTCCGGGGTGTCCAGGGCCCCCATGGCCACGTCGAGCTGGCGACGCTCAATCAGATGCAGGGTGCGGGCCCAGGGGAGGTTGCGAAACCTGGGGGTCAGACCCGCGTCTTTCAGGATCTGGCGGGTCAGGGTCACGTCCAGGCCGCCGATCTCCCCGTTGGCATCGATCTGGCTAAGGGGTGGCCAGTGGCTCCAGGCCACCGACAGTGTTTCCTTGGCGCCAAGAGGCAGGCTCAGGGCGAGCAGCAGGCCGAGGCCAAGCGCGCGGCCAATGATGGTATGTATCCCGAACAAGCAGACCTCCCTGTTGCTGTGTGTCGCGCTCCATGGACCCCCTCGCGGGTCCGTTGCGACTGTGGTTGATGCCAACGAGTGCCATCATGGCCATTCTGCCCCGACATAGTCGGCTTTTCCAACCATGCTGGGAGGCTTATCACATTTTTCTCGTGTAACTGCGCCAACTCCGTTAGACTGCGCCTCTATTCTTTCCCCTTTGCTCTGCTCCCCGGGGAAATCGTTGTTTTCTCCATAGGCCCAGATCTTGTGAGATGGCATCGGCTCGGCAGAGGAGCCCCACCACAAATCCCCGGCGCCCCAAATCCCTAGCAGGTAACTATGAGTTTTACTTCCCTCGGTCTGGCCGAGCCTTTGCTCCGTGCCGTCGCCGAACAAGGCTACGACACTCCGTCCCCCATCCAGCAACAAGCGATCCCGGCCGTCCTGGCTGGCCGTGACCTGATGGCGGCGGCCCAAACCGGGACCGGCAAGACCGCAGGCTTCACCCTGCCCATGCTGCAACGTCTGACCGACAGCAAGCGCAAGGTTTCTCCGAACCGCATCCGCGCCCTGGTGCTGACCCCGACCCGCGAGCTGGCCGCCCAGGTGGGCGAGAGCGTGCGCAACTACGGCAAACACCTGCCGATCCGCAGCCACGTCGTGTTCGGCGGCGTCAGCATCAACCCGCAGATGATGGCGACCCGCCGTGGTCTGGACGTGCTGGTGGCCTGCCCGGGCCGCCTGATGGATCTCTACAACCAGAACGCCGTCAAGTTCGACGAAGTGGAGATCCTGGTGCTGGATGAAGCGGATCGCATGCTCGACATGGGCTTCATCCGCGACATTCGCAAGATCCTGGCCCTGATGCCGAAGAAGCGCCAGAACCTGCTCTTCTCCGCCACCTTCGCCGACGAGATCCGCGAGCTGGCCACCGGCCTCTTGGACAACCCGGCGGTGATCGAAGTGGCGCCGCGCAACAGTACGGCCGAGCGCATCGAGCAGCTGGTGCACCCCTGCGACAAGGCCAACAAGATCGGACTGCTGAGCCACCTGGTCACCAGCAACGACTGGCAGCAGGTACTGGTGTTCACCCGCACCAAGCACATGGCCAACCGGGTCGCCGAGACCCTGGACAAGAACGGCGTCAGCGCCGCCGCCATCCACGGCAACAAGAGCCAGGGTGCCCGTACCCGTGCCCTGGCCGGTTTCAAGGATGGCAGCGTCAAGGTGCTGGTGGCGACCGACATCGCCGCACGCGGCCTGGACATCGACAAGTTGCCGCAAGTGGTCAACTTCGAGCTGCCCAACGTGGCGGAAGACTATGTGCACCGCATCGGCCGTACCGGCCGTGCCGGCGCCACCGGTCATGCCATCTCCCTGGTGGCCGCCGATGAGGGCAAGCTCATCAAGGCCATCGAGCGTCTGACCAAGCAAAATATCCCCTGCGAGCAGGTGGCTGGCTTCGAGGCTTCCCGCGAAACCCTGGACAACATCGCCCGCGGTATCGGTGCGCCGCTGCGCAAAGAGCCGCGCGATCCGAGCGAGCCGCGCCGCGCGCCCCGCCCGCAGGGTCAGGGCCAGCGTCAGGGTGCCGGCCGTGCCGGTAATGGTGGTGGTCGCTCCGGCGGTGCCGGTGGCCAGCGTTCCGGTAACGGTGCTCGTCCCGACGGCGCCGCAGCCGCCAAGCCGGCCCAGGCTCGTCGCCCCCGCCGCGCCAGCCACAACCAGTAAGCGGCCAGGGAGCCAGGCTCCCCGGCTGTCCGGTTGAGATACAAAGCCCCGCCAATTTGGCGGGGCTTTGTCATGTCTGGGGCTGAGGTTCACTCCCCATAGAGCCTGATCGCCAGCACGTTGGCGATGGCGCTGCCGTTCCAGTGGTACTCCAGATGGCGGGTCTGATGGATCTTAGTGATGAGTCGGGGGCGGTAGAGCACATGGCTGTCGTGGCCGCCGTGGCGCACCGAGCGGTAGTGAATGCCGTCCGCCCCGCCGCGCTGCTGCTGCCGGGCAGGCCTACCAGCCAATCCTCTTTCGGTACCCGATCCAGTTCACCCGCCTCTTCCCGCAGGCGATCGTTGGTCAGGGCCCGCCGGGTAATGCTCGTCATCAAAAAGCCCCGCCAACTGACGCTGGCGGGGCTGTGCTGTTTGAGGCCTTCTGGCGGACAGGGATCAGAGCGCGGGCAAGAGCCCCAGGCTGACGCTCACCTGTACCCCGACGATCAGCACCCCCATGGCGCCGGCCAGGCCGAGGGCGACCACGCCGCCCGGTGCGCGGTAGTGGTGATCCTCGGCCTGCTTGCGGCTCTGCCACACCAGTGCCACCGGCAGCAGCACCGCCAGTATGGCCAGGGCGATGGCGGCGTAACCCAGGGCCATGATGAAGCCTTGCGGGAAGTAGAGGGCAAACAGCAGGGGGGGCACGAAGGTGATGAGCCCGGTTTGCAGGCGCCCGCCGGCATTGTCCTTGCGCCGGGTCACCTTGGCCATGAAGTCAAACAGCCCCAGGGTCACCCCGAGGAAGGAGGTGGCCAGCGCCAGATCCGCAAAGAGGTGCATCGCCTGATTGAAGGCAGGCCAGTTCACCAGAGCGCCGACGCTGGCCAGCAGGTTGTCCAGGGCGCCGCCGCTCTGGATCAGGGACTCTTGACCCAGCAGGCCCAGGATCGCCACCTGCCAGAGCACATAGAGGATGAGGGGCAGGGCCGAGCCCCACACGAACACCCGGCGCAGCCGCCTGGGGCAATCCCCCAGGTAGAGCATCACGCTCGGGATGGAGCCGTGAAAGCCGAACGAGGTGAAGATGACCGGCAGGCCCGCCAGCAGCAGGCCCTGGCCGAGCGGCAGGGAGAGCAGGTGCTGTCCCTGGGCGCGGGGCAAGAGCAGCGCCAGCACCGCCACCATGATCAGCAGCTTCACGGCGAACATCAGCCGGTTGAGGTAATCCACCTGTTTGGTACCGACACAGACCATGCCGCCAAACAGCAGGGTGAAGATCCAGGCCGCCTGCTCCTGGCCCAGGGGCAGGCCCGCATCCGCCAGGGCCTGGGCCAGCAGGCTGCTGCCGCCGCTGATGTAGGCGGAGGCCAGGGAGTAGAACAGCATCAGGATGCAGAAGGAGGCGATGCCCTTGCCCCAGGGGCCGAGCAGCTGATCGGCGAGCTGGTGCAGGTACCACTTGCCGGTGGTGAGGCTGGCTTCCACCTGCAACATGGCGGTGAAGGCCATCAGGGCCCAGAGCCCCAGCATCAGCGCCAGGGTGGCGGGGCCGCCGAGGGAGGAGGAGGCGAGCGGCAAGGCCAACATGCCTGCCCCTATGGTGGTGCCTGCGATGAGCAGGGTCGCGCCGAGGGTCTTGGTATTCATGGGTCCAATCCGATATTGATGATGAGGGGGCCGCACGGGCGGCAGTGGCTAAACGGGATGGGGCGCCTCCGGGTCCGTCCGGAGGCTAGCAATATCGTAGCAGACGCATCTGTACTCAAAACCTGTCGTTTGTAAAAGTGAGTTGCCAAGCTAACGGATCAAAATAGGGGAAACAAGCCCGTGATAGCGGGATCTACCATTTTTTTGCGTAATACTTGGAAATAAATAGTGACAGCGTGGCGGCAGGCTGGTGAAAAACTCGGCGGCAGCGTGGTGGGGCTGGCGGCGAGCCCGCGCCCTGCCTGGGACAGGGGCGGGCGGGGGATCAGCGGCGGGTCTTGAGGCTGCGGCCTATGTAGTGCAGGCCGCACTGATAGTCGCCATGGATGGCGGCAAAGGCGAGCTCCAGGGCCAGGGTGGCCAGGGCATCGTGGCGCTGGGGCAGGGAGTTGATGCCAAAGGGGAGAAAATCGAGCAGGCGGTCATCGCCGAAGGTGGCCATGGCGAGGCGGCTCATGTCGGCTTCTTGCTCCAGCAGGTAGTCGAGCACCCCTTCCATCATGATGTAGGAGGTGGTGATCAGGGCCTGGGGCAGGGTGCCGAGGCGGCGATGCAGCTCGCCGATCAGGCGGTAGCCCTCGGCGCGGGAGAAGTGCTCCCCCTCGCACAGGTGCGGCTTGGCCTCGCTTGCGCTCAGGGCCTGCAGAAACCCCTGGCGGCGCTCCTGGCTGATGGTGAGGGCCGGCAGGGCGCTGATCAGGGCGATGTGGGCCAACCCCGGGCGCAGCAGGGAGGCGGTGAGCGCCTCGCACGCCTTGCGGTTCTCGCTGGCGACGCTGATGAAGCGGTCGGGGGCCATGGTCCGGTCGATGGCGATCACCTGGGTGCCGCCGGCCTGTTTCTCCTGATACCAGGGATCCCCCGGGGGCAGGCAGCTGGCTACCAGCAGGGCATCCACATGGCGGCTGATCAGCATGTCGCACAGAACCTTTTCCGTCTGGGGCTCATCTTCCGAGCAGACGATGAGCAGCTGGTAGCCTTGGGCGCGGGCCCCCTGCTCCAGCCGCTTGGCCAGCTTGGCATAACTGGCGTTCTCCAGATCCGGCAGAATGAAACCCAGGGTGCGGGTCTGGCCGCCGCGCAGGGAGGCGGCGCGGCTGTCGGGACGATAGTTGTGGGCCTCGACCACCGCCATCACCTTGTCGCGGGTCGCCTGACTGATGCGATATTGGTCGGCCTTGCCGTTGATCACATAACTGGCCGTGGTGCGCGAGACACCGGCGAGGGCGGCGATTTCATCCAGTTTCATCTTGTTGGCCCTGTCTTGTTTGGCGCGCAAAGAGTGCAATATCCCACCCTCCTCATGCGGTCGTGACGCAAAAAGTGTGCGCCGGATCATATCATCGATGCAAGGGGAGTGCGGGGACTTGATCAAATAGCTGAAACGATTCAGTCTGAGTGTAAGTGAAACGATTCAGCTTGTCAGCAAGCAGAGGCAAATGGTTGATAAATCCCACAAAAGGATACAACCAGGTCTATTGTGAAACGGGCAGGGCAGCACGCCCGGGCAATCATCACCACCCATTATCATTGAGCGCAATCCAGGGGGCCGAGCGGGCCGCCTCAAGCGGATGGAGAGAGAGTATGTTGAAGTTGGCGCAAGAGCAGATCCTGTTGAACCAGGTCGCTACCAGCAAGGGAGAGGCCATCGCCCTGCTGGCTGGGCAGTTGACCGCGGCCGGTCTGGTGGAGGCGGGCTATGTGGAGGGCATGCTGGCCCGGGAGGCCCAGCACGCCACCTACCTTGGCAGCGGCATCGCCATTCCCCATGGCACCACGGACACCCGTCATCTGGTGAAGCACACCGGCGTCATGGTGGCCCAGTTCCCGCAAGGGATCGAATGGGACGACGGCCAGGTAGCCTATGTGGCCATCGGCATCGCCGCCAAGTCTGACGAGCACTTGGGGATCTTGCGCCAGCTCACTCAGGTCCTGGGGGACGAGCAGGCCGCCCAGTCCCTCAAGGAGGCCAGGGATGCCGCCACCATCATCGACATACTGACCGGAGCGAGCGCCCCGGCCGAGGTGCAGTTCCTGAGTCTCGCCGATTTCCCCGCCGACGATCTGGATCAGCTGCTGCTGGGGGCGGCCGCCCGTGCCAAGTCCGCCGGTTGGGGTGGCGCCGACATGGTGAGCGCCCTGATGGCGCGCGGGCCGTCGGCGCTGGGCCAGGGGATCTGGCTGGCCAGCGCCAGGGCGCAGCAGAGCGGCTGGGTGCTGGCGACCCCGACCCGTCCCCTCGGGGAGGGCGAGCAGGCGGTCAAGGCCTTGCTGCTGCTGTGCGGCAAGGATGAATCCCATCTCTCCCAGCTCGACAACCTGGCGGCCCTGGCGGGCGCCGGCCAACTCGATGCCCTGGCGGGCGGCGAGGGGCTGGCCCTGCTGCAAAACGGACCGGCCAAGGGGCTGGCCGACACCTTCACCATCATCAACCCCCACGGTCTCCATGCCCGCCCCGGCGCCATGCTGGTCAAGGTCGCCAAGGAGTATGAGGCCGACATTCGCGTTGCCAACCTCGATGGCAACGGCGAGGCCGTCTCCGCCAAGAGCCTGATGAAGGTGATCGGTCTGGGGGTCAAGTGCGGCCACAGACTCGAATTTCGCGCCGAAGGGGCGGACGCCGAGGCGGCCCTGCGCGGCATAGGCGAAGCCATTGCCGCCGGGTTGGGCGAGGGGGCGCACTGATGAAACTCGTCACCATTACCCTCAACCCGGCGCTCGATCTCACCGCCGCCCTGGATGAGCTGCACCCCGGCGAGGTGAACCTGGTGGGAGAGGCCTCCCTGCGTGCCGCGGGCAAGGGGATCAATGTCGCCATGGTGTTGAAGGATCTGGGCCGGGAGGTGAGCCTGACCGGCTGGCTCGGCGAGGAGAACCAGCAGGCCTTCGTCGACCTGTTTGCCCAGAAGGGGCTGGAGGACTGCTTCGTGCGGGTCCCCGGCAGCACCCGCATCAACGTCAAGGTGTCGGAGCGCTCCGGCCGGGTCACGGATCTCAACCTGCCGGGGCTCGCCATCGCCCAGGACGCCATCCTGGCCCTCGATGAAGTCATCGAGACGCTGGCCGGGCAGGGGCAGTGGTTCGTGCTGGCGGGCAGCCTGCCCAAGGGGGTGGATACCGCCCTGGTCGCCCGGCTCATCACCGGCCTCAAGGCGCGCGGCAAGCAGGTGATCTTCGATTGCAGCGGCGCGGCCCTCGGAGTCGGTATTGCGGCGGGTCCCACCCTGATCAAGCCCAATCTCGAAGAGCTCAGCCAGTGGGCGGGTCGCCCCATCCGCACCCTAGAGGAGCAGGCCGAGTGCGCCCGCGCCCTGCAGGCCCAGGGAGTGAGCCAGGTGGTGATCTCCAATGGCGCAGAAGGGGTTGTCTGGTTTGGGGAAGAGGAGATCTGGCAGGCCAGACCGCCACGCATGACGGTGGTGAGCACGGTCGGTGCCGGGGATTCCCTGGTGGCCGGGTTGGCGCACGGCCTCAGCCTGGGCTGGCCCATGGCGCAGACCCTGCGCCTGGCCACCGCCGCCTCGGCCCTGGCGGTGAGCCAGGTGGCGGTCGGCTTCACCGACCCGGCGGCACTGGATCCCATTGCCGAACGAGTGACTATGACGCGGCTGGATGCCGAGGCGCCCCAGGGTGCCCATCAGGCCGATCGCAAGGACATGACATCACACACATCCACAGGAGATGCCCAATGAAAGCTATCTTGGTAACGGCCTGCCCGGCGGGCATCGCCACCAGTTTTCTTGTCGCCAAGCGGCTCACCCAGCAGGCCGAACAGGCCGGCTGGACGCTGATCGGCGACATTCATTCCACTATAGCGGCGCGCACCGCGCCGACGGCGGCCCAGATTGCCGAGGCCGAGCTGGTCATCGTGGTGGCCAGCGCCCCGGTGGATCTCGCCGCCTATGACGGCAAGCGCCTCTACCGTGCCGAGATGGACGCGGCGCTGCAAGATCCCGCCGCCGTGCTAAGCGCCGCCGCAGCAGGCGCCAGCCCCTATCGTCACGAGGCGAGTGCCCAGACGCCGGCACCGAGCGGCGCGCGCAAGCGCATCGTGGCGGTCACCGCCTGTCCGACCGGGGTGGCCCACACCTTCATGTCCGCCGAGGCGCTGGAGAATACCGCCAAGCAGCTCGGCTACGAGATCCGGGTCGAGACCCAGGGCTCGGTCGGTGCCCAAAACGCCCTGACCGCCGACGAGATCGCCGCCGCCGATCTGGTGTTCCTGGCCACCGACATCGAGGTGGACATGGCCCGCTTCGATGGCAAGCCCCTCTATCACACCAGCACGGGCGCGGCCCTGAAGAAGACCAAGGCCGAGCTGGACAAGGCATGGCAGCAGGCCCAACCCTATCGCCACAGCGGCGGCGCGGCCGTCAAGAAAGAGGAGAAGGCCGGTCCCTACAAGCACCTGCTGACCGGGGTCTCCTTCATGCTGCCCATGGTGGTGGCCGGTGGCCTCATCATCGCCATCTCCTTCATCTTCGGCATCGAGGCCTTCAAGGAGGAGGGCAGCCTGGCCGCGGCCCTGATGCAGATTGGCGGCGGCTCCGCCTTCGCCCTGATGATCCCGGTGCTGGCCGGCTATATCGCCTACTCCATCGCCGACCGTCCTGGCCTGGCGCCCGGCATGATTGGCGGCATGCTGGCCAGCTCCCTCGGGGCCGGTTTCCTCGGCGGCATCGTCGCCGGCTTCCTGGCCGGTTACAGCGCCAAGTTCCTGAGTGACAAGGTGCGCCTGCCGGTGACCCTGGAGGCGCTCAAGCCCATCCTCATCATTCCCCTGGTGGCGAGCCTGTTCACCGGCCTGGTGATGATCTACGTGGTGGGTGGCCCCGTGGCCGGCATCATGAATGCCATGACCGAGTTCCTCAACAACATGGGCTCGGCCAATGCCGTGCTGCTGGGGGTCATCATCGGCGCCATGATGTGCTTCGACATGGGCGGTCCGGTCAACAAGGCGGCCTATGCCTTCGGGGTCGGTCTGCTGGCCTCCAAGGCCTATGCCCCCATGGCGGCCGTGATGGCGGCCGGCATGGTCCCGGCGCTGGGCATGGGCATCGCCACCTTCCTGGCGGGCAAGAAGTTCATCAAGACGGAGCAGGAAGCGGGCAAGGCCTCCTTCGTGCTGGGTCTGTGCTTCATCTCCGAGGGAGCCATCCCGTTCGCCGCCAAGGATCCGGTGCGGGTCATCCCGGCCTGCATGGTGGGCGGTGCCCTGACCGGTGCCCTCTCCATGCTGTTTGGCTGTGAACTGGTGGCGCCCCACGGCGGCCTGTTCGTGCTCTTCATCCCCAATGCCATCAGCCATGTGTGGATGTACATAGTGGCTATCGCCGCGGGTTCACTGCTGACCGGGGTGAGCTACGCCATGCTCAAGCGCGCCGAGGCGCCGGCCAAGCTGGCCACGGCCTGAGCCAGCCGGCGGAGGTGACGCCGGCTCAAGCAACGACAAAGGCGACCCTGGGGTCGCCTTTGTTCATTGGGGGAGGGGGCTTAGAAGTCCCAACCCGGCTGCACCTGGGGCACGGCGGCCTCCTCGGCCTTGCGTTTGGCCGCCAGCACCCGGGCCTTGCGGCCCCGGCACAGCCGCATCACCTCCTGCTGCTGGCCCGGGGTCATGGCGAGCCAGTTGTAACGCTCGTCCCGGCTGCGAAAGCACCCCTTGCAATAGCCCTTGTTGTTCAACTGACAGACCCCGATACAGGGGCTCTGCAGGGGAAAGATTTCCAGCTGTTCCATGCCCGGATCCTCATGCCTTGTTACCCTGTTATAACCCAGATGATAAGGATTGGAAAAATAGTCTGGCTCAGGGCCCGGGTCGTTTGCTTTCCACGGGTAAATTTGGCATCTTCCACGCCGAATCTGGCACTCGGTGTTAAATGAGGACTTATGAACAGACACGCATACTGGTTGGCCGCAACCGTACTGGGCCTGGCCGGTTGTGCCGGCGAGCCGCAGCCGGCCCCTCTCCCCAAGCCAAAGGCCGCCGACGAGGCCTGTTTTCTCAACTGTGCCCCGGTGGAGAACCTGGGCAAGCAGTATCTCGATGGCACCTTGCCCAGCGATCTGGTGCACGTCACCCAGGTCAACAGCCAGGCATCCCGTGATTTCAGCCGCTTCCATGCCCAGAGCCAGCTGGTGACCCAGCGTTCGACCCGGATGGCGACTCGTTATGGCGAGCTCTACCGTCAGCTGTCGCGCTGGGTCGCCCAGGGGGGGGATCCCGCCCGCATCGGGCAATATGGCATCAGCCTGGCCCAGATGGGGGGAGCCGATCGCATGGGCAACATACTGTTCACCGGCTACTACTCCCCAGTGCTGGAGGTGCGCCACCGCCCGGATCGCGAATTCAAGTACCCCCTCTACGCCATGCCCAACTGCGGCGGCCGCTGCCCCTCCCGTGCCCAGATCCACCGGGGCGCCCTGGCCAATCGCGGCCTGGAGCTGGGGTACAGCAAGTCCCTCATCGACAACTTCCTGATGGACGTGCAGGGATCGGGTTTCGTCCACTACGGGGACGATGATCGTCTGCAATACCTGGGCTACAGCGGCAAGAACGGTCACGGTTACGTCAGCATTGGCCGGGTACTGATCGACAGAGGGGAGGTGGCCAAGGAGAAGATGTCCCTCAAGGCCATCAAGGAGTGGGCCAATGCCCAGCCGGAGGAGAGCGTCAAGGAGCTGGTGGAGCAGAACCCCTCCTATGTCTTCTTCGAGCGCCGCCCCACCAACGACGTGATCGGCTCGGCCGGCATTCCCCTGCTCGCCATGGCCTCGGTCGCCGCCGATCGCACCCTGCTGCCCATGGGCACCCCCATACTGGCGGAAGTGCCCCTGCTGGATCAGGTGGGCAACTGGACCGGCAAGCATCAGCTGCGCCTGCTCATCGCCCTGGATACCGGTGGCGCCGTCAAACGCGGTCACCTGGATCTCTACCACGGCATGGGGGAGAAGGCCGGTGTGGCCGCCGGCCACTACAAGCATTTTGGCCGGGTCTGGAAGCTGGGTCTGGGCCATGGCCCCACGGCGGCCCCCTGGCTCTGAGCCAGAGGCTCTGTGCTGGGCGCCCAACACAATATGTATGCCATCAAACCGCCGTTGTTCGGCGGTTTTTTTTACCCAGCCGCTGGCAAAGCGGGCCGCCAGGGTTGAGCCTTGCGGGAGCAAAAGAGAGGGAGGTGAGTGCCATATGAAAATCAAACAGAGGGTGGGATCGCTCTGCCTGCTGCTGGGGCTGCTGGCGGGCCCGGCACTGGCGGAAGTGAAGGTGATCACCGTCTTCGAGGCCGAAGCCATGGTGCGCAGCCTGCGCGACCTCTATCCGGCCCTGGGGGTGAGCGCCATGGGCAACCAGCTGGTGCTGAGCGGCACGGCGCAGCAGCTGCAGGAGGCCGAGGCGCTGGTGGCGCGGCTCAATCAGCCCCCCGCCATGCTGCTCATCGAGTGGCGGGTGGCCCAAAACAGCAATACCCGCGGGATGAGTCTGGGGGCCGGGCCAGGTGGCGATGGTGACTGGCGGGCGGGGGTGGCCCTGGGCCAGGGCAGCGAGCAGGGCCAGCAGGCCTGGCAGATCCGCGGACTCTCCGGGCGCCCCGTGCTGTTGCAGCTGGGCAGCTATCGGCCCGTCAGCCTCTATCGCTGGCGCGGCGATAGGGTGACGGCCCTGTTGCCCATCGTCAGCGGCCTCTATGCCAGCGCCACCCTGGTGGGGGATCGGGTGCGGATCCGGCTCGCCAGCGAACAGGCGAGCCTGGATCAGGGGGTGCCTGAGCATGGCCAGAGCGCGACCGAGCTGGACGCCGTCCCGGGCCAGTGGACCGAGGTGGGCGCCCTGGCCGACAGCCGGCAGGGTCAAACCCTGGGGCTGGGCAGTGCCCTGGGGGCAAGCCTGGGCCAGACGGCGCGCCAGCAGACCCTGGCCATCCGGGTGACCCCCCTCAACTGAGCCCGGCCCTCAGGCTGGGGCGGCCTGATCGCCAGATCAGGTTCAGCCATGATCAGGATGTCACCCGATTCAGGCATCCGGGCCATGGGGCCTGTCCGCCGCGTATTCCCTAAGCTGGCGGCTTCTCAGCAGGTACCAGAGGCTCCACAGGCTGGCGATCAGCACCAGGGCGTTGAGCCAGCTGAATTGCCAGCCCAGGCTCATCAGGGCGTGGATCTGCATGGCGAGGCCGCCGAGGGCGGAGACGATCAGCAGCTGGGGGCTCAGCCGCCGCAGCCGCGCCCGCCAGCCATCCGGGCTGGCGAAGGTGCCGCCACAGGCGAGCAGGGCCAGCAGGGCGGGCAGGTCGGTGAACAGGCTCAAATAGAGGCTCCAGCGCTCGGGATAGAGCAGGGCCAGCAGCTCGCTGCCCCCCTGGCGGGTGGCGCCTGCCATCAGAAAGAGCCAGACGGCGCGGGTCAGCAGCAGGGCGATGGGCCAGAACCAGAGGGGAGGGCGCAGCTGGCCATGGTCATCGTAGCGGTGGTCGGGGTAGAGGGTCATGGGGCGCCAGTTCAAGCAAGGGTGTTGCAGATATGGGGACGGCGGCCCGGCTTGCAAGAGGAGGGAGTGAAAAAGCGGGCAGTCGGGGGCTGAGGGAGCAAAAACGAAGGGGCCCCTGGCCCCTGTCGCTGCTCATGAAGGGATTGGCGTCAGAGCCAGCCCTTGCGCTTGAAGAAGAGTCCGGTGCCCAGGGATGACATCACCATGAGCACCAGGGACATGGAGTAGCCATATTCCCATTGCAGCTCGGGCATGCGACCGAAGTTCATGCCATAGATGCTGGCGATCAGGGTCGGCGGCAGGAAGATGACGGCGGCCACCGAGAAGATCTTGATCACCTTGTTCTGCTCCAGGTTGGTCACCCCCATGGCGGCCTCGAGCTGGAAGTTGATCTTGTCGAACAGGAACTGGGTGTGGGGCAGCAGGGACTCCACATCGTGGAGCATCTCGTCGATCCACTTGTTCTGCTCGTTGCTCATCTTCTGGCGCAGGCTGCGCTTGAGGAAGCGCAGGGCACGCCGGGTATCGTGCAGGGAGAGACGGATCTGGCCGTTGGCCTCTTCCTGGGCCATCAGCTCCTTGAGCATGGGGTTGATCTGGTCGGGCTCGAAGATCTGATCGGCGGTGTTCTCCAGGGTCTTGTAGCCATCTTCGATGAGATCGGAGAGGTATTCGACCTTGAGGTTTTGCACCTCCAGCAGGATATCCAGGGCATCTTCCACCTCCAGCCTGTCCTGGCGCATATAGTGGCGCATCAGCCGCACCAGGCCGATGTCGTCCTCGCGGATGCTGATCAGCAGGTTGTTGCGCAGGGTAAAGGAGACGTGGACACCCTTGGTGTCACGGCCAATGCGCTGGGGGAACAGGGAGTGGATGTGCAGGCCATCCGTGTCCCAGTAGAAACGGGCGGAGGCCTCGATGTCGTCGAGCTCTTCCTTGTCGGGGACCTCTTCCAGAAAGAGCCCCGTCAACCATTCTCGCTCCGCGCCGTCCGGCTTGTAGGCATCGAGCCAGACCGTGTTGTCGGGCAGGATGTCGTCAGGCCCGAGCGTGACGATGTCGAGCACCTTGTTGTTGAGGATGTAGGCGGTGATCATCTGTCCCCCTTAAAGTCTTGGGTGGGATGGTTGAACAGGTTCATGCGGCGTCGATCACGAGAAGGGGATCGTATGAAGCATAGCGGGGCCGATGGGCAACCTGACTGCGGCGAACTATACAGGCGCTCGCCGTCAATGTCAGGGCCTATTCAGCTGATATTCATCCTGTTTGTCCAAAAAACCGCCCTGGTCGGATCACATGTTGGGGTAGTTGGGACCGGATCCCCCCTGGGGGGGCGTCCAGACGATATTCTGGCTGGGATCCTTGATGTCGCAGGTCTTGCAATGGATGCAGTTGGCGCTGTTTATCTGGAATCTGGGGCGCTGCTCGGTCTCGACTATCTCGAACACCCCGGCCGGGCAGTAACGCACCGCGGGCTCGGCCCAAGTGGGTAAATTGACCTGGATGGGGATGCTGGCGTCCTGCAGCCGCAGGTGACAGGGCTGATCCTCGTCGTGCTGGGTGTTGGCCAGATAGACGGAAGAGAGCCGGTCAAAGCTGAGCTGCCCGTCCGGCTTGGGATAGTCGATGGGCTGGCAGCGATTGGCGGCCTTGAGGGCGCGGTAGTCTTCCCCCTTGTCCAGCAGCCTGAGCCCGCCTTTCCCCCGCAGCAGGCGCTGCTCCAGCCAGTTGAAGGCGCCCCCCAGCAGGGGGCCGAATCGGTGCAGGGCGGCGCCGAAGTTGCGCGCCCCCTTGAGATCCTGCCCGAGCCAGCTGGCGGCCAGGGCCTGCTGGTAGTGGGCAAGGCTGAGGCCAGCGGCCATCCCTGGGGCCAGATGGGGGGCCAGGGTCTCGGCGGCCAGCAGGCCGCTCTTCATGGCGCCGTGTATCCCCTTGATGCGGGAGAAATCCAGAGTCCCGGCGTCGCAGCCGAGCAGCAGGCCCCCGGGAAAATCCATGCGCGGCAGGGAGTGCCAGCCTCCCTTGGTGATGGCGCGGGCCCCATAGCCGATACGCTCACCGCCGCGCAGGGTGGCGGCGATGAGGGGGTGCTGCTTGAGGCGCTGAAACTCGTCGAACGGGCTGAGCCAGGGGTTCTGGTAATTGAGATCGACGATGAGCCCCACCGACACCTGATGGTCCCCCTGATGATAGAGATAGAAGCCGCCATGGCTCCTATCCTGACCGCCGAGGGGCCAGCCGCTGCCATGGAGCACCCGGCCGGGATGGGACTGTTCCTCAGGTACCTGCCACAGCTCCTTGAAGCCGATGGCGTAGTGCTGGGGCTGAGTGTGGCTGGCCAGGGCGAAGCGGGCGATCGCCTGCTTGCCGAGGTGGCCGCGGGCCCCCTCCGCCAGCAGGGTGTAGCGGCCGAGCAGAGCCATGCCGGGCACATGGTCCCCCTTGGGGTTGCCTGCCCGATCCAGCCCCAGATCCCCGGTGAGCACCCCCTTGACCACTCCGGCCTCGACGATGAGCTCGCTGGCGGCGAATCCCGGGTAGATCTCGACCCCGAGGGACTCGGCCTCCCTGGCGAGCCAGCGACAGAGGTTGCCCAGGCTGATGATGTGGCAACCCTGATTGCTCATGCTGGGGGGCAGGGCCCAGTGGGGCAGGTGACTGGCGCCGTGGGCACTTCGCAGCAGCCAGAGCTGATCATCCTGCACCTGGATACCAAGCGGTGCCTCTTGCCAGCGATCCGGCAGCAGCTCCTTGAGGGCGCGGGGATCGAGCAGGGCGCCGGAGAGGAGATGGGCGCCGACCTCGGCACCTTTCTCCAGCAGGCAGACGCTGCAATCCGGGGCGCGCTGCTTGATGGCGATGGCGGCACTGAGCCCGGCCGGCCCGCCACCGACGATGACCACATCGTATTCCATTGCTTCTCGTTCCATCTTGCCTCTGCTCTCGACTTGGCCTAGGGTAGTGGTGTTAGTTTACGTAAACGTAAACCCGTCTGTAAACTCTCGGCACGCAATAGTTGATGGGAGGCGTGTATGTCGCCTCCCCGAGGAAACGCGGGATAAGGAGTGGTCGAATGAAGCTGCTGGTAGCAGTCAAACGGGTCGTCGATTACAACGTCAGGATCCGGGTCAAGAGCGATGGCTCCGATGTGGAGCTGGCCAACGTCAAGATGGGGATCAACCCGTTTTGCGAGATAGCGGTGGAGCAGGGGGTGAGGCTGCGGGAAGCCGGGGTGGCGAGCGAACTGGTGGTGGTGACCCTGGGGCCGGAGGCGGCGGCGGAGCAGCTGCGCCATGCCCTGGCCCTGGGGGCCGATCGGGCGCTGCATTATGTCACCGACGAGCGGCTCGAGCCGCTGACCGTGGCCCGGGCGCTGCAAGGGATCTGCGAGCGGGAGCGGCCGGATCTGGTGCTGCTGGGCAAGCAGTCCATCGACTCCGACAACAACCAGGTCGGCCAGATGCTGGCGGCCCTCACCGACTGGCCGCTGGCCACCTTCGCCTCGGCCATGGCATTCGACGGGGAGGAGATGCAGGTGACCCGGGAGGTGGACGGGGGCCTGGAGACCCTCGCCATGGGACTGCCCGCCGTGGTGACGGTGGACTTGCGCCTCAACGAGCCGCGCTTTGTCTCCCTGCCCAACATCATGAAGGCCAAGCGCAAGCCGATTGAGAGCGCGCCCTTTGCGGCGCTTGGGGTCGAGCCCGCCGGTCAGACCCGGCTGCTCGGGGTCATGGCGCCGCCGCCAAGGCGCGCCGGCATCCGGGTCGGCTCGGTGGACGAGCTGGTGGACAAACTCAAGCACGAGGCGAAGGTACTGGGATGAGCACACTGATCATTGCGCAGCAAACACAAGGCCCCCTGACTGCCAGCACGGCGCGCCTGGTGGGGGCAGCAGGCCTCCTGGGGGGGGAGATCCACCTGTTGCTGATCGGCCAGAATCCCGGCCAGGGCGCCGAAGAGGCGGCCCGCCTGCAAGGGGTATCGCGGGTGCTGCTGGCGGAGCTGGCAGAGGCGTGGTGCGACGGCCTGGATGGGCCCCTCGCGGCCTTGGCCCGGGATTATCACCATGTGATGATGGCGGCGGGCACCGCGGCCAAGGATCTGCTGCCCCGGGTGGCGGCGCGGCTGGGGATGGAGATGCTCTCCGAGGTGACCGCCATCGAGGGAGCCGATACCTTCGTGCGCCCCATCTATGCGGGCAATGCCCTGGCCCGGGTGCAGAGCAGTGCCCCCATCAAGCTGATGACGCTGCGGGCCAGCAGCTTCGGCGCGGCGCCGCAGGGCGCAGAGAGCGCGCCGATAGAGACGCTGCCCCCCCTTGCCATCGCGGCGCGCACCCGGTTTGTCTCCCGCCAGGCGGTGGTGTCGAGCCGCCCCGAGCTTGGCAACGCCCGGGTGGTGGTCTCCGGGGGCAGGGCCCTGGGCTCGAAAGCGCAGTTCGCGTTGATCGAGGCCCTGGCGGACAAGCTGGGGGGGGCGGTCGGCGCCTCCCGGGCCGCGGTGGATGCGGGATTTGTCGGCAACGATCTGCAGGTGGGTCAGACCGGCAAGGTGGTCGCTCCCGAGCTCTACATCGCCGTCGGCATCTCGGGGGCCATCCAGCATCTGGCGGGCATGAAGGAGTCCAGGGTGATCGTCGCCATCAACAAGGATGGCGAGGCTCCCATCTTCCAGGTTGCCGATTACGGCCTGGTGGGGGACCTGTTCACCCTGCTGCCCGAGCTGACCGCCAAGATCTAGCCGCCCGGGCGTATTGGCCAGGCAAGGGGGGGCTTCCCCGGCTCTCCTCGCCTGGCCCCAGCCCCAGCCGGGGAGCCCCCGGCCGGCGCGGCGCCATGACATTTCCTCCACCCGGCCCGGGGCAGGGGGCGCAAAACCTTGACCCAGCTCCCAAAAAGCCTTTGCCGAAGGGGCGCTGTTTCGTGTAAAAACGAGGGAGTCTTCCACTCTTTACCACCTCACGGAAAGTGTCATGAGCAAACAGGTTTACAACTTCTGCGCCGGCCCAGCCATGTTGCCGGTCGAAGTCATGGCGCGCGCTCAGCGCGAATTTTGTAATTTCCAGGGATTGGGTGCCTCTGTCATGGAGCTTTCCCACCGCGGCAAACCCTTTATGGCGGTGGCCGAGAAGGCCGAGGCCGACTTGCGCGAGCTGCTCGCCATTCCCGCCAACTACAAGGTGCTCTTCATGCACGGCGGTGGCCGCGGCCAGTTCTCCGCCGTGCCCATGAACCTGCTGGGGGGGGCCAACAAGAAAGCGGATTACCTGCTGACCGGGGTCTGGGCCCAGAGCGCCGTGGACGAGGCCCACAAGTATGGCGACATCCTGACCCATGCCGGCGTGGCCAAGACGGCGGAGGGAGTGAGCCAGCTGCTGCCGACCCCGGCGTTTCGCAGCGATGCCGCCTATGTTCACTACTGCCCGAACGAAACCATCGATGGCATAGAGATGTTCGACATCCCGGCCACGGGGGACGTGCCTTTGGTGGCGGATCTCTCCTCCACCATCCTCTCGCGCCCCGTGGACGTGAGCCGCTTCGGCGTGCTCTACGCCGGCGCCCAGAAGAACATAGGCCCCTCTGGCCTGGCCATCGCCATCGTGCGGGACGACTTGCTGGCCCAGGCCAGGAGCGACGTGCCCGCGGTGTTTGACTATGCCCTGACCGCCAAGCACGACTCCATGTTCAACACCCCGCCCACCTACGCCTGGTACCTGGCCGGTCTGGTGTTCGAGTGGCTCAAAGAGCAGGGAGGGCTTGGCGAGATAGAGGCGCGCAACCGCGCCAAGGCCGAGCTGCTCTACGGCTACATTGACGACTCCAGCTTCTACGCCAACCAGGTGGACTTGGCCTGCCGCTCGCGCATGAACGTGCCGTTCCAGCTCAAGGATGACCGTCTGGACAAGCTGTTCCTGGCCGAATCCGAGGCCGCCGGTCTGCTGGCGCTCAAGGGGCACCGCATCGTCGGCGGCATGCGCGCCAGCCTCTACAACGCCATGCCTCTGGCCGGGGTCGAGGCGCTGGTGAGCTTCATGGAGCGTTTCGCCAAGCAGCACGGTTGAGTGCAAGGGGCATGCCCCTTGCTGCCGCGTCCCGGGCGTGGCAGAGGCCAGTTCTATGGGCGGCGCTCCTCGGGGCGCCGCCTCGTTTCACTTTGACACCCTCCCTGCGGGCCGGCGAGGAGAGGGGGCAAGCAAGAGCCTTGCCCTCCTTGCCCTTGGCTGTTAACGTCCGGGCAGGTGTTTTTTGATATCGGTACAGGAAGGCTATGAATTCGTTGCGTTTGGAACCTATTGCTCGGGTCGAGGGGGTGGTCAATCTGCCCGGCTCCAAGAGCGTGTCTAACCGGGCCCTGCTGCTGGCGGCGCTGGCGCGGGGCACCACCCGCCTCACCAACCTGCTCGACAGCGATGACATTCGCCACATGCTGGCGGCGCTGACCCAGCTCGGGGTCAAGTACAAGCTCTCCGCCGACAAGACGGTATGCGAGGTGCAAGGACTGGGCCGCAGCTTCGCGGTGAGTGAGCCTGTCACCCTGTTTCTCGGCAACGCCGGCACCGCCATGCGCCCCCTGTGCGCCGCCCTGTGCCTGGGTTCCGGCGAATACATGCTGACCGGCGAGCCGCGCATGGAAGAGCGCCCCATCGGCCATCTGGTGGATGCCCTGCGCGAGGCCGGTGCCCATGTGCAATACCTCAAGCGCGATGGCTTCCCGCCGCTGGCCATCGATGCCAAGGGGCTGTGGGGCGGCGACGTACACGTCGACGGCTCCGTCTCCAGCCAGTTCCTCACCGCCTTCCTGATGGCGGCCCCCATGGCGGCCGGCGATACCCGCATCCACATCAAGGGTGAACTGGTCTCCAAGCCCTACATCGACATCACACTGCACATCATGAAGCAGTTTGGCGTGGTGATAGAGCACGACAACTACCAGATCTTCTACATCCAGGGCAACCAGACCTATGTCAGCCCGGGTGACTTCCTGGTGGAGGGTGACGCCTCCAGCGCCTCCTATTTCCTCGCGGCGGGTGCCATCAAGGGCAAGGTGCGGGTGACCGGGATCGGCAAGCACAGCATCCAGGGCGACATTCACTTCGCCGACGTGCTGGAGAAGATGGGGGCCCGCATCACCTGGGGCGACGACTTCATCGAGGCCGAGCAGGCCCCCCTGCACGGCATCGACATGGACATGAACCAGATCCCGGATGCGGCCATGACCATCGCCACCACGGCCCTGTTTGCCGAAGGGCCCACCGCCATTCGCAACATCTACAACTGGCGGGTGAAGGAGACGGATCGCCTGCACGCCATGGCAACCGAGCTGCGCAAGCTGGGTGTGGAGGTGGAGGAGGGGCACGACTTCATCCAGGTGACGCCGCCGGCCCGGTTGCACCATGCCGAGATCGACACCTACAACGATCACCGCATCGCCATGTGCTTCTCCCTGGTGGCCCTGTCGGATACCCCGGTGACCATCAATGATCCGGGTTGCACCTCCAAGACCTTCCCCGATTATTTCGACAAGCTGGCCAGCATCAGCCAGGATGCCTGAGGCATCTCCTGATGGCGCAGTCTGATCACGACCCGTCGAGGCCCGCACCCAGCGGGCCTTTTTGATCTCGCCTCTCCCTAGCAGCATTCCTGTAACATGCAATCATTGACCTAAAAATATTTTATTAAGGGATGTAATTTTCTATTTACACCCCTGGGCCCCTCGGGCTAGATTGGTGCAAGCAATGTGTCTAGCCAAGCAGGAAGCCGAAGTATGCAGCATCAAACCGATGACGTTCGTATCAGTGAAATCAAAGAGTTATTACCCCCGGTTGCGGTGCTTGAGAAGTTTCCGGCGACCGAGGCGGCCGTCTCCACCGTATTTGAATCCCGTCAGGCCATCCACCAGATCCTGTCCGGCGAAGATCAGCGCCTGCTGGTGGTGATCGGTCCCTGCTCCATCCATGATCCGGTCGCCGCCGTCGAATACGGCAAGCGCCTCAAGGCGCTGCGCGAGCAGTACAAGGATCAGCTGGAAATCGTGATGCGGGTCTACTTCGAGAAGCCGCGCACTACGGTGGGCTGGAAGGGGCTGATCAACGATCCCCATCTGGACAACAGCTTCAAGATCAACGACGGCCTGCGCATCGGTCGCAAGCTGCTGCTCGAGCTCAACGATCTGGGCATGCCGACCGCCTCCGAGTTCCTCGACATGATCACCCCGCAATACGTGGCGGATCTGATGAGCTGGGGCGCCATCGGTGCCCGCACCACCGAATCCCAGGTACACCGCGAGCTGGCCTCCGGCCTCTCCTGCCCGGTGGGCTTCAAGAACGGCACAGACGGCACCATCAAGGTGGCGATTGACGCCATCGGCGCCGCCAGCGCGCCCCACCACTTCCTGTCGGTGACCAAGTACGGTCACTCCGCCATCGTCTCCACCGCCGGCAACCCGGACTGCCATATCATACTGCGCGGCGGCCGTGAGCCTAACTACAGCGCCGCCCACGTGGACGAGGTGGTGAAAGGGCTGGACAAGGCGGGTCTGCCCCAGAAGGTGATGATCGACTTCAGCCACGCCAACAGCAGCAAGCAGTTCAAGAACCAGATGCGGGTGGCCGAGGATGTGGCGGGCCAGATCCGCGCCGGCAGCAAGGCGGTGTTCGGCGTCATGGTGGAGAGCCATCTGGTGGAAGGACGTCAGGATCTGGTGGAAGGGTGCCAGCTCACCTTCGGTCAGAGCATCACGGACGCCTGCATCGGCTGGGACGACACCGAGACCCTGCTGCGTACCCTGGCCGAGGCGGTGGCCGAGCGCAACGCCCTCTGATGACAGCCTGAAGCCAGTGAAAAAGCGCGACCCGGTCGCGCTTTTTTGTGGGCATCGTGGCGCTGCCCCCCCGATCGGATCAGCGGCGATAGGTCTTGAGCAGGGCCTCCAGGGCCTGGCACTGGCTGGCCAAGCGCGTGCTGGCGAGGCTGGCCTCATGGGCCTGGCCGAGGGTGTCGTTCGACCGGCTTCGGATCTCATGGACGGCGCCGTCCACCTCCTGACAGACCCTGTCCTGCTCCTCGGCCGATTGCGCCATCTGGGCATTGAGATCATTGATGCTGGCGATCCGGGTGATGATGGCCTGCATCGCCGTCAGGGTATCCTCCGTCTTGCCTATGCTCTCCTTCGCCTTGACCCTGGCATCCCCTATCACGGCCACCGCGCTCTGGGCCTCCTGCAACAGGGCGGCTATCATGCCGGCAATCTCCTCGCTGGCGCTGCGGCTGCGGCTGGAGAGGGCACGCACCTCCTCGGCCACCACGGCGAAGCCGCGCCCCTGCTCCCCGGCCCGGGCCGCCTCGATGGCGGCGTTCAGGGCCAGCAGATTGGTCTGATCCGCGATCCCCTTGATCACCTCCAGCACCCCGTCCACGGCGAGGCAGCGGCTGTCGAGCTGCTGGATCACCGCATCGACCCTGGCTATCTCGGCCGCCATCTCGTCCATGTCCGTGATGGCATGGCGGGCGAGGCGGCTGGTGTGGGCCGCATCCTCGTTGGTGAGGGCGGAGAGCTCGGCGCTATGGCGGGCGTGCTCGCGCACCTCGTGGGAGCTGGCCGCCAGCTCGCTCACCGCCGTGGCGACCTGGACCGTCATCAGCTCCTGCTGGCGCGCCGCGTGCTCGGTACGTGCCGCCCCCTCGCGGATCTGATCCGAGCCCAGATAGAGCTGGGCGGTGGCCCCCTCTACCTCGGCCAGACTGAGGCGAAACCCCTGCACCATCTCATCGACCGCCCGGGTCATCTGGCCCAGCTCATCCTGGCTGTGGTTGACCAGGAGCAGGGAGAGGTCGCGCTCCCTGGCCATCTGCATCATGGTGCGCTGCAACCGGTTGATGGGGCCCTTGACGTGCCGTTGCAGCACCCACCACAGCAGCCCGAACCCCAGGCTGAACACTGCCCCCAGGCAGCCGCTCAGCAGCCAGTTGTTGTGGCGGATCTCGGCAAAGATATGGCTCAGGTCATAGCTGATGCGCACGGCCCCCATGACGGTACCCTCGGCCACCTGATGGCAGGTGAGGCACTGGGTACCGCGATACTCCTGATAGGCCTTGAAGGGTTTGACGAGGGTGAGCTGCTTCTCCTGCTGGATCAGCACCGTCTCCCCCTGCTCGATGGCGCGCCTGTCCAGATCATCTTCTATCTGCTGATCGCCGTGACCCGGGCCAAACAGCTGGCTGATGGCGGGGGCGCGGATCAAACGCGCCTGGGTGATGCCGGTCTCGCTCTTGATCTTGGTCTGCACCAGGGCCCGATTGGCAATGACCCCCGTCACCATCATGACGTTGAGCTGATCCATGTAGCTGTTGGCCATGCTCTGCACCTTCTCGTCGGCCAGGCGCAGGGCGAGATCCCGCTGCAGCCAGGCGGAGAGCTCGAAGCTGAGGGTGAAGCTGGCCCCTATCACCAGGGCCAGGGGGAGAAAGATTTTCCAGTTGAGGGAGAGGTTTTTCATGGGTAACCGGATCCGTGCGGCAGAAAGGGGGGAGCCGAGCGGGCGGCTTGCCCGTCGGTGATGGTTCTCTATCGGCACACATTACCGCATCTTTAGTAAGGATTCTGTTAACGGGATCCAGCCGTGGCGTTAACCACGGGTAGCCAGGTGTGGTGATTGATCTTCAGTTGATCTGGCGCAAGTCATCGCATTGTTGATAGTAATTATCATTAGCATAAACACCATATTGGCAGACCCCCGATGAGACTGACATCCACCATGACGGGGCGTTCCACCCCGGATCCCCTCACGTTCGCCTTCACCGCCAAGACCTCGGCCCATGCCAGCCGGGGCGCCGCCGTCCCCCTGATGCTGGACGACGCCGGCTGGCGAGCCTGGTGGCAGCGGCCGAGCGAGGCTCAGGAGCGGGCGCTCTATATCCATGTCCCGTTTTGCCGCAAGCGCTGCAGTTTTTGCAACTTCTTCGAAAACGGCGCCAATCCGGCGCGCATGAGCCGCTATATGGCGGCCCTGTGCGACAGCCTGCAACGGGCCGCCGAGTCCCCCTTTGGCCAGAGTCGGCCTTTCTCGGCGGTCTATGTGGGGGGCGGCACCCCGACCGACATGGTGGCGGCGGATCTCGCCCGCCTGGCCCATGCCATACAGCGTTTTCCCCTGACCGCGGATGCGGAGCTGACCCTGGAGGGGCGGCTCAACGGCTTTGATGACGAGAAGTGGCAGACGGCCCTGGCGGGTGGCTTCAACCGCTTCTCGTTCGGGGTGCAGAGTTTTGATACCCGCGTGCGCCAGCAGGCGGCCCGCTTCGATGACAGGGAGACGGTGTTGGCCCGGCTGGCGGCGCTGACCCGCCACAACGAGGCGGTGATCGTGGCGGATCTCATCTTCGGTCTGCCGGGGCAGGATGATGCCCTGTGGCGCCAAGACATCGCGGATGTGATGGCGAGCGGGGTGCACGGGGTGGATCTCTACCAGCTCATCCCCATGCAGGGCACCCATCTGGATCGGGCGCAGGAGAAGGGCCGGCTCGGCTGGGCCGCCGATGGTCAGCAGCGGGCGGCCATGTATGCCTATGGCGCCCACACCCTGGAGCAGGGGGGTTGGCAGCGACTCTCCTGCAGCCACTGGCGGCGCACCGATGCCGAGCAGAGCCGCTACAACCAGATGGCCAAGTGGGGCGCCGAGATCCTGCCCTTCGGCGCGGGGGCGGGGGGCAAGATTCACAGCCACGGCTTCATGTATGGCCGGGATCTGGCGTCCTGGCATGAGGCGCTGACCGCCGGCGTGCGTGCCCCCGGCATGGTGATGAGGCCCAATCCCAACGCGTCCATCGACGGCCTGCTGCGCGGTGGCCTCGATACCGGCTGGCTGGCCCTAGAGTGCTTGCCGCCCCCCTTGCGGGGGCATCTGTTACCGCTCTTTGAACGCTGGCAGCAGCATGGCCTGGCCGAGCTGATTGGGGAGATACTGGCGCTGACCCTGGCGGGGCGTTTCTGGAACGTCAATCTGCAGGTGGGCTTGTTCGAGTATCTGCAGGCAAATCCCCTGGAAGGGGAGGCGGCAACTCCCGCCGCTTATCCGGGCGGGACCAGGCATCATTCGCCGGTATAGCGGGCAGGGGCAAGAGGAGGAGGGAACGAAAGGGGGCCAGTTGAAGGCCCCCTTGTTTCGTCATGGGTTGTGCACTTCCTCCACCCGCACTCGCAGCCCCCCCTCTGCAAGCGTGGTGACCAGTTGCTGGCCAGGACTCACCTGGGCGGCGCGGCTTATCACCTCGCCACTTGGGGTGCGGGTGATGGAGTAACCCCGCCCCAGGGTGGCCAGCGGGCTGATGCCGTCGAGCCGGGCTCCCAGCATGGCGAGGCGGTGGGCGGCCAGATCCTGGCGCTTGCTCATCAGGGCATGGAGGCGCTCCTCGGCCAGCTGGTGACGGCGCTTGCCGGCGGCCAGCAGCTTCTCGGGGCTTCTGGCCTGCAGGCGCATGGCGAGGCCCGCCAGGCGCCGCTCCCCCTGGTGCAGGCGATCACGCAGGTACTGCTGCAAGCGGCGGTCGAGCTCGTCGAGGCGCTGGGATTGCTGCTCCAGCCGGCGCTTGGGATCCTGATGGTCGAGCCGCTTTTGCAGCAGGACGAAGCCATGGCGGGCGGCGGTCTGGCGCCGGGAGATGGCCTGCACCAGACGCTGCTTGAGGTGAACCAGGCGCTGGGCGCGGGCGCTTCTGTCCGGTGCCACCAGCTCGGCGGCGGCTGAGGGGGTGGGGGCGCGAAGGTCGGCGGCGAAGTCGCTGATGGTGACATCCACCTCGTGGCCCACGGCGCTCACGACGGGGATGGCGGAGTTGGCAATGGCCCGTGCCACCGCCTCCTCGTTGAAGCACCAGAGATCTTCGAGCGACCCGCCGCCGCGTCCGACGATGAGCACATCCACCTCGGCGCGGCGGTTGGCAAGCAGGATCGCCGAGACGATCTGGGCGGTGGCGGCGCTGCCCTGCACCTGGGTCGGGTAGATAAAAACGGGCAGGTCCGGGGCGCGGCGCTCAAGCACCGTCAGCATGTCGTGCAGGGCGGCGCCGGTGGCTGAGGTGACCAGCCCCACGGCGCGGGGTTCGCGGGGGAGCGGGCGCTTGCGGCCCTCGTCGAACAGCCCTTCGGCGCCGAGGCGGCGCTTGAGCTCCTCGAAGCGCAGGGCCAGCATGCCATCCCCGGCGGGCTGCATGGACTCGATGATGAGCTGGTAGTCGCCGCGGGGCTCATAGAGGGAGACCCGCGCCTGCACCAGCACCTGCATGCCATCTTGAGGCCGGAACGGCACCCGACGGTTGTTGCCTTTGAACATGGCGCAGCGCACCTGGGCCGACATGTCTTTCAAGGAAAAGTACCAGTGGCCCGAGCTTGGCATCGCCAGGTTGGAGAGCTCCCCAGTCAGCCACACCAGCCCCAGATCCTGCTCCAGGATCATGCGCACGGCGCTGTTGAGGCGGGTGACGGTGAAGATCTGCTGCTTGTTCTGGCTGGATTGGTCGAGGTGGTTCAAGGCTGGCCCTGCTGTGGTGTCCGCCGGGGCGGGGAAAACGATGGGGCACATCTTACCCCAGTTGCGTCCATCTGCCGAGCCATGGGGCCCGGCAGATGGAGCAGAGCCTAGGCTTGCGCCTTGGCTGCGACGGCTTTGGCAGGGCTGGTCACCAGCCAGACCGCGAGGCAGACCACGGCGCCGCCGAACACGAAGCCGCCGGTGAGGGTTTCCCCCAGCACCAGATAGCCCCACAGGATGCCGAAGGGGGGAATGAGGAAGGTGACAGTGAGGCTTCGCAGGGGGCCGATGTCGGCGATCAGCCTGAAATAGAGCAGATAGGCGAGGGCGGTGCAGAGAAAGCCAACCGCCAGCACGCTGGCCCAGACCCCAGGCTGGGCCCAGTCGACGGCGGGGCCGGTCGCCAGGGTGTAGCCGAAGAAGGGAAGCAGGAAGAGGACGGCCCCTATCTGGCTGCCAAAGGCCACCAGCTTGGCGTCCAGGCCGCCCCGCTCGCTGATCCAGCGCCTCGTCAGGAAGCCGGCGCAGCCATAGCAGGCGGTGGCGATGAGGCAGGCCAGCACCCCGATGGCCAGTTGGCCGCTCAGGTCGACCTCCCCGGTGGTGGTGATGAGGGCTATGCCCACCAGCCCCAGCATGACCCCGGCCCACTTGCGCAAGGTCAGCGCCTCGTGGAAGAAGGAGAAGCCGATGAGGGCTCCCATCAGGGGCGTGGTGGCGTTGAGGAGGGCGGAATACCCCGCGGGTAGCCAGAGGGCCGCCACGGCATACATGAGGAAGGGGACGCCGGAGTTGATGATGCCGAGCACCATGATGGATTTGAGCTTGCCCTGAAACTGCATGGGGGTGCGCAGCAGCAACAGCATGGCGGCGAGCCCGACCAGGGCGAAGAAGACCCGCAGGAAGGTGGTGTTGACCGAGCCGAAGGCCGGCGCCGCGATGCGCATGAACAAAAAGCTGGCACCCCAGATGGCCGCAAGCGCCAGCAGCCTGCCGTAATCCGATGGTCTCATGGTCTCTCCCTGAATGAACCGCCCTGCTGCCCGAGATGGCAAGGGGGCCTTGCATCATGGCGGCAAGCGCCACCGATGGCAACGGCGCCGTGCAGGAGGCCGGGGGCTGATCATGCGCCCCGATATGACCGCCGCGGGCGGCGCGCCTTGCTCTCCCCGATGGGGAACGTTCCCCTCACGCCCGCGCCAAGAAATGAAAGCGCTATCAATCACATACCGCCAATGGCGAGGTCGACCATGGTCACATTTTGCGCGCCTTGGCCATGAATTGGTCACTCGGGACTCTAGACTGGTCGGGCTCATCCGAAGGCGGGACTGTCGCGGATGGGGGCATGCCGGGGCACACAGGCATCACACACAACACAATGAAAATAAAGGACTATCAATGGCTAGATGGATACTCGCGGCCGGATTGTTGGGCACCCTGATCACGGCGCCGAGCACGGCGGCGGAATGGTTCTTCCGGGGCACCGCGAATGGATGGGCGGCGACCGCCATGACGTCGACGGACGGCGTCAATTTTGATACCTGCCAGCGCTTCGTGAGCGGGGACGCCAGCGGCGGCCCGCGCTTCAAGATAGACAGGTATGGCAACTGGCAGCAGAGCTACCCGGCTGCCGACTATGGGGTCAATGCCAACACGGCGTACCAGATCCGCATCAACGCCAGCACCCAGGCGGTAAGCGCGACGGCGGTGGCGAGTTGCGAGGCCTCGGGGTTTGCCAGCACCTTGGCGCAGCTCAACGTGCGCGGCACCTTCAACGGCTGGGACAGCCTCCCCATGACGTTGGTAGGGGATCACCTGTGGCAGGCCGAGGCCTATCTGGACGGTGGAGCCAACCAGCGCCTCAAGTTTGACCAGGCGGGCGACTGGGTCGCGAGCTTCGGCGACAGCAACGGTGACGGCGTGCTGGAGCAAAGTGGCGGCGACATCTTCTGGGGTGGCACCGGCACGGTGCGCATCCAGGTCAACGACCAGACCCTGGCCTACAGCATCGCGCCGCTTGGGGATGACAACCAGCCGCCGCTGGCGGTCATCACCCCGGGAGGCATCCTGAATGTCGCGGTGGGGGATGCGCTCACCCTGAGCGGCAGCGACTCCACGGATCCCGACGGCCAGATTGCCGGCTATCTGTGGAGCAGCGGCGAGACCACGGAGAGTATCAGCGTCAATACGGCTCAGGCGGGCACCTTCACCTATGGCCTGACGGTCACCGACGATCAGGGCGCCAAGGGCAGCAGCAGCGTGAGCGTGGTGGTCGGGGCAGGACAGAGCGGCGACAGCTGGTACTTCCGCGGCACGGCCAACAACTGGGGGCTCACCCCCATGACCAGCGAGGATGGCACCACCTTCTGCACCGAGCAGGCGTTTGGCAGCAACAACCCCCGCTTCAAGATTGACCACAAGGGGGACTTGACCGAAGCCTATCCGGCCCAGGATTACCTGGTCAGCGCCAACACCCGCTATCGCATCTGCTTTGACAGCCTGCGCAAGGCCATCGAGGTGGAGGCACTGGCCGGGGCGGATCTACAGGCCCCCACGGTGACGGCCACCCCGGCCCCGGGGAGCTATGTGGACAGCCAGTCCATCACCCTGGGGGTGAGCGACGATAACGACAGCGCCCCCGCCGTGCATTTCACCACGGACGGCAGCACCCCCACCACGGCGTCCCCCCTCTACGCCGGTCAGGCCATTCTCGCCAGCGACAAGGGCAGCGGCACCGATCTGGTGATCCGCACCCTCGCGGTGGACGAGAGCGGCAATCAGCACGAGCAGCGTTTCGAATACCGTATCAGCGAGCAGGGGGTGGCGAGCGGCGATTTTCGTGGCGAGAGCATCTACTTCCTGCTGACCGCCCGCTTCTACGATGGCGATGAGAGCAACAACTACCATAACCGGGATCGCTACAAGGCTGGGGACCCCCACTGGCGCGGCGACTTCAAGGGGCTCATCGAGAAGCTCGACTACATCAAGGATCTCGGCTTCACCGCCATCTGGGTGACGCCGCCGGTGGAGAACCGCTCCGGCCTCGACTATCACGGCTACCACGCCTACGACTTCTACCGGGTCGATCCCCGTCTGGAGTCGCCGGGGGCGGGTTACCGCGAGTTTATCCAGGCGGCCCACGCCAAGGGGCTCAAGGTGATCCAGGACGTGGTGATCAACCACTCGAGCCAGTACGGCCTGCGCGGCAAGACCTGGATCGATCGTCTGCCGGTCAAATACTACGTACCTGCGGGGTCGAGCCAGGGACTCATCGACAACGGCCCCTATCAGGGCAACCTCGGGGACTACGCCAGCGCCAACCGTTGTGACGACGACAACCCGGCGGCCCCCGACTGGTACAAGGCCCGCTGCCAGTCCGATCCGGCCGGCACCCAGCCCCTGGTGGACCCCAAGACCGGCGCCACCGTGCCGAGTGCGGGCTACAACCCCAACCGCTTCTTCGGCATCGATGCCCAGACCCTGGATCCCGCCTGGTATCACCTGGACGGCTTCATGTCCGGCGGTGACTGGGAGAGCCCGCTCGCCCTGCAGCGCAAGCACATGGCGGGGGATTGCATCGATCTCGCCACCGGCAACCAGAACGTCAAGGAGTACCTCAACGGCGCCATCCGCCAGTACCTCGACATGGGGGTGGACGCCATCCGCATCGATACCTTGAAGCACATCGAGCGGGACGAGCTGCTGACCTATGTCCACGACTGGCAGGCCCACAAGCCGGGGTTGTTCGTCTTTGGCGAGAACCTGGTCAAGGGCACCGGCTGGGGCTCGGAGTTGGCCAATGACAACGCCTCGGCGGTGATCCGCCCCTGGTGGTACACCCGCACCACGGCCAACCCGGCGGATCCCCGCGCAGGTGGGGATTCCGGCCTCTCGGTACTGGACTTCTCGCTGTTCTCCACCTTCCGTGACAACGTCACCCGGGGGAACTTTGGCGGGGTAGGGGGGATCTTCGCCATGGACTGGGTCTATGGGGATGCCACCAAACTCATCACCTTCTTCCAGAACCACGACGTGGGGCCGGACAATGACTTCAAGTACCGCTATGGCGGGGAAGAGGGCAATGCGGCCATGACCTACAACCTGCTCTGGACGGCGCGGGGCATCCCGACCCTCTACTACGGGGAGGAGGTGATGTTCCAGGCCGGCAAGCCCCAGGACATCGACGGGGCCACCATGACGGTGGATCAGACCGGTCGCGCCTACTTTGGGGAGGTGCTCGACAACCCTGCCACGCCGAGTCACCCGCTCTATCAGCACATCAAGCGCCTGAACCAGATCCGCAAGGCGGTGCCCGCCCTGCAGAAGGCGCCCATGAGCCAGGTGAACGAGTGGGGCAGCGGCATCAGCTTCGTGCGCGATCTTGGCGCCGAGGGCAGCTACGCCGCCGTGGGCCTCGCGGCCAACTCGGCCCAGCAGATAAGCCTGAGCGGCCTGAAGAACGGCACCTACACGGACGCGGTGACCGGCGCGAGCCAGAGCGTAAGCAACGGCAGCCTGAGCTTCGCGGTGCCCGCCTATTCGGCGCGGGTCTGGGTACTGAACGGCCCTGGCAAGGTGGGGGCTGACGGCAAATACCTCAAGTAAGGAAACCCTGTCACAGCGTGCAGCGAGTCGGCCTTGGGGCCGACTTTTTTATGCCATCACCTGCCTAATCTTGAGGGACTCTGGCTGCGGGTGAGCTGGTGGATGATTTGACTAGCGAACTAGCGAATTAGAGGGAAAGGGACTGGCGCCTCCCGTCGCCCGAGTCATTTCATGCTCTGCTCATTGCAGTGCTCACAGCAATGAGCAAAGCGGTGCCCTTGCCGCCTCTGCGCCGCGCCGCAAGGCAAACCCGCGCCACCCAATTGCTCTGTATTGGTGCATTTGCCCCGATGCGGTGCATGTCATCCACATCAGCTTCTGGATCCCGCCCCGAAGAAACAGGTCGCCTCGCCCCCGGGCACTCCCCGTTACAGGCATTATTCATGCTGCAAAGCGGCATCTTGTCGACATGATCAACCAAAAAGGCGAGCTGACAAGGGAGGAGGGCGACATGCTTTGGGATTAATCGGGCAAAGATGCTGGTCAGGCATGGGTGCTCCGCCCCGGGTTGGCATGTTCAACCTGTTCCTTGGTGATATTTCAGAATTTAAATTCGATTTTTGATGCTATCCCGGACTCTTGTTTTGATTGGCGCTCTTTTTGCTGTGTCTTGTCATCCCCATGATGGCGACATCAGGGGGCGGGGGTCGCAAGATTGGGGGCTGGAGGCGGCAAGGTGAACAGGCCGCCGCCATCAGCACCAACGCGGCCTGGTTGTCGGGCAATGGATGCCACCATCAAGTCGGGTTAAGGAGTCATATGGAAGGTGAAATGACCATGTCGTCCGGGCCGGCAGCCAAGGCCCTGGCCCACACCCTCAAGGACGATGTCTACGGCATGGTGCTCGGGGTCATGTTTATCGCCGTGGGGCTCAATCTGCTCAAGTGCTCCGGCATGATCACCGGCGGCATCGCGGGCATCGCCCTGCTGCTCGCCCACGTCAGCAGCCTGCCCATCGGGGTGCTCTTCTTCCTGGTGAACCTGCCCTTCATGGTGTTCTGCTACGTCACCATGGGGCGCGCCTTCACCCTCAAGACACTGATCGTCAACCTTGCCCTCTCGGCGGCCACCCAGGCGGTGCCGCTGCTGCTGACGGTGAGCTATGTCCATCCCCTGTTTTCCGCCCTGGTGGGGGGGACCTTTCTCGGCATGGGGGTCTTGTCTCTGGCGCGCCACAATGCCTCCGTGGGGGGCACCGGCGTGGTGACGCTCTGGCTGCAACGGCGCGCCGGTATCAATGCGGGAAAGAGCCAGATGGTGCTTGATGTGCTGGTGTTTGTATTCTCTCTGCTCACCCTGCCGCTCCCCCTGCTGCTCTGGTCCACCTTAAGCGCGCTGGCCATGAACGCCATGCTGATGAACTGGCACAAGCCGGGTCGCTATCAGGGAGGAGAGGGGTAGCGAGGGAGGGAGCCCCTCTCGCGGGAGACAGCCACACAGGGCGTCAGGCGAATATTTGTTCAGGGGCAAAAAGGATCCTTTTGTCGCGAAAAACGCCATGGTTAGGGTTGCATTGATGGGTATTTTAGCGGTTTGGCCGTCTAAAAACGGGCTATGCCATGAAAAATTCAAAAATACTTCTTTACCAACCGGGAAACCATGAGTAAAATTTGTCGGCAATATTTTACACCCCCACTCCTCAACGGTGAGATATTGCCATGCTCAGGATTGCCAAAGAAGCGCTGACCTTCGACGACGTACTGTTGGTTCCAGCCCACTCCACTGTTCTCCCCAATACCGCCGACCTGCGCACCCAGCTCACGTCTGCTATCTCCCTGAATATTCCGATGATTTCCGCTGCCATGGACACAGTGACCGAAGCCCGTCTGGCTATCGCACTGGCCCAGGAAGGCGGTATCGGCTTCATTCACAAGAACATGTCCATCGAGCAGCAGGCTGCCGAAGTGCGCAAGGTCAAGAAGTACGAGAGCGGCGTGGTCAGCGACCCCGTCACCGTGCGTCCCGACATGACCATCGCCCAGGTCAAGGAGCTGAGCCACAAGAACGGTTTCGCCGGTTACCCCGTGGTGACCGAGGGCAACCTGCTGGTGGGCATCATCACCGGCCGTGACGTGCGCTTCGTGATTGATCTCTCCCAGACCGTCGAGCAGATCATGACCCAGAAGGATCGTCTGGTGACCGTGCGCGAAGGCGCCCCTCGCGAAGAGGTGGTGGCTCTGATGCAAAAGCACCGCATCGAGAAGGTGCTGGTGGTCAACGGCGACTTCAAGCTCAAGGGCATGATCACCGTCAAGGACTTCCAGAAGGCCGAGCGCAAGCCCAACGCCTGTAAAGACGACAAGGGCCGCCTGCGGGTCGGTGCCGCCGTCGGTGCCGGTGCCGGTAACGAAGAGCGCGTCGCCGCCCTGGTGGAAGCCGGTGTGGACGTGCTGCTGATTGACTCCTCCCATGGCCACTCCCAGGGCGTGCTGGATCGCATCAAGGCGACCCGTGATGCCTATCCGGATCTGCAGATCATCGGCGGCAACGTCGCCACCGCCGCCGGTGCCAAGGCGCTGGTCGCCGCCGGCGTTAATGCGGTCAAGGTCGGCATCGGCCCGGGCTCCATCTGTACTACCCGTATCGTGACCGGCGTGGGCGTGCCCCAGATCACCGCCATCTCCGACGCCGTTGACGCCCTGGAAGGCACCGGCGTGCCGGTGATTGCCGATGGCGGCATCCGCTTCTCCGGCGATGTGGCCAAGGCCATCGCCGCGGGCGCCAGCTGCGTCATGGTGGGCTCCATGTTCGCCGGTACCGAAGAGGCGCCGGGCGAGATCGAGCTCTACCAGGGCCGCTCCTTCAAGTCCTACCGCGGCATGGGGTCCCTCGGCGCCATGTCCAAGGGCTCCAGCGATCGCTACTTCCAGACCGACAACGCCGCCGACAAGCTGGTGCCGGAAGGGATCGAAGGGCGCGTCCCCTACAAGGGCCGCCTCAAAGAGATCATCCACCAGCAGATGGGCGGCCTGCGCTCCTCCATGGGCCTGACCGGCTGCGCCACCATCGACGAGATGCGTACCAAGGCCGAGTTCGTGCGCATCTCCGGCGCCGGGATGAAAGAGTCCCACGTCCATGACGTGACTATTACCAAAGAAGCCCCCAACTACCGGATGGGCTGATGAAACGGGGCTGCGGCCCCGTTTCTCCATGATTTTTTATCCCCACGCTTTTTGTGACAACATCAGCCTGATGCAGGAATAAAATGACTAAAAATATTCACGATCACCGTATCCTGATCCTGGATTTCGGTTCCCAGTACACCCAGCTCATCGCCCGCCGTGTCCGTGAAATCGGCGTCTACTGCGAGCTGTGGGCCTGGGATGTGACCGAAGAGCAGATCCGCGAATTCAATCCCAACGGCATCATCCTCTCCGGCGGCCCGGAATCCGTGACCGAGGCCGGCAGCCCGCGCGCCCCCGAGTACGTGTTCAACGCCGGGGTGCCGGTGTTTGGCATCTGCTACGGCATGCAGACCATGGCCGAGCAGCTCGGCGGCAAGGTGCAGTCTTCCACCGAACGTGAATTCGGCTATGCCCAGGTCGAAGTGCTGGGTCAATCCGGCCAGACCAGCGCCCTCTTGCGCAACATCGAAGACGCCATCGCCCCCAACGGCAATGCCCTGCTGGATGTCTGGATGAGCCACGGCGACAAGGTCACCGAGATCCCGGCGGGTTTCACCACCATCGCCCAGACCGGCACCTGTCCCCACGCCGCCATGGCCGACGAGACCAAGCGCTTCTACGGCGTGCAGTTCCACCCGGAAGTGACCCACACCCGTCAGGGTGCCCGCATGCTGGAGCACTTCGTCAAAGACGTCTGCGGCTGCCAATGCCTCTGGACCCCGGCCACCATCATCGACGACGCCGTTGCCCGCATCCGCGAGCAGGTGGGTGACGACGAGGTGATCCTGGGCCTCTCCGGCGGCGTGGACTCCTCCGTGGTCGCCATGCTGGTACACCGCGCCATCGGCGATCGCCTGACCTGCGTCTTCGTCGACAACGGCCTGCTGCGCCTGAACGAAGGCGAGCAGGTGATGGAGATGTTCGGCGATCATTTCGGCCTCAAGATCATCAAGGTCGATGCCGAAGAGCGCTTCCTCGGAGCCCTCGCTGGCATCGACGAGCCGGAAGCCAAGCGCAAGACCATAGGTCGCGTCTTCGTGGAAGTGTTTGACGACGAAGCGAAAAAGCTGAAAAACGCCAAGTGGCTGGCGCAAGGCACCATCTACCCGGATGTCATCGAATCCGCCGCCAGCGCCACCGGCAAGGCCCATGTCATCAAGTCTCACCACAACGTCGGCGGCCTGCCGGAAGAGATGAAGATGGGTCTGGTGGAGCCCCTGCGCGAGCTGTTCAAGGACGAAGTGCGCCGTGTCGGCCTCGAGCTCGGCCTGCCCTACGACATGCTCTACCGTCACCCCTTCCCGGGCCCGGGTCTGGGTGTGCGCGTCCTTGGCGAGGTGAAGAAAGAGTACTGCGATCTGCTGCGCAAGGCTGACGCCATCTTCATCGAAGAGCTGCGCAAGGCCGACCTCTACAACCAGGTCAGCCAGGCGTTCGCCGTCTTCCTGCCGGTGCGCTCCGTCGGCGTCATGGGCGATGGCCGCAAGTACGATTGGGTCATCGCGCTGCGCGCCGTCGAGACCATCGACTTCATGACCGCTCACTGGGCCCATCTGCCGTACGACTTCCTCGGCCACGTGTCGAACCGCATCATCAACGAGATCAACGGCATCTCCCGCGTGGTGTACGACGTCTCCGGCAAGCCGCCCGCAACCATCGAATGGGAATAAGCGGCTAACGCCTCTCCCTGCGATCACGCAAAACTGTCAAAAAGGCGCCCTTGAGGCGCCTTTTCTTTTTCCAATCGTTTGCGAGAAAATTTTGCCCCTGGCGCAGGGGGTGAGGGCTCTGTTGCCAACGTTGTCGTGGAGAGTGCCCGAGTCGATCGGCGGAGTGTCTCGGACTTGCAAGAACGCGTTGCATTGGTGCCTTGCTATGGCGTTGCTAGTGGGACCCTAGGTGTATTTCATCACAAATTTGTTGATGTCCGACCTGAGGCTTGTGGAAGGTGCTTCAAGTCCAGGAGCGCTTGCTGTCACGCAGTTGGTGGACGAGTGACTTCTTGCTGGCCCAAGACGCTATCAAGAGGGCTTTCTTCCAGCAAACAGTCTTCTGTGTGGATGATCTTGTTTTATCAACGGGTCGAAGGAGCCACAGGACATAGGATGCCCACGCTCCGCTGCACCACCGTACTCGAATTGGCTGTTCAACATCCTACCGAGAAGTGACAGGTGATAACTAGATCTGTATAGACAAGGACTAGCTCGATTAATGGAAAGATGGACATATCATGATTTTGTCTGCCGCAATAAGCTTGTAAACCGTGTGTAGTTCAGTTGAAATGAATGAACTTCAAGGCGCCATCACAGAACTCCAACACCAAAGCATCACTATGTATAGGCTGTTGAATGATGATAATGACTTGAAAAATTTTCGTCTGTGTGTTTTCGATTTTTAAGGGGGCGTTAATTCCGTATCATATGATAAAGACAATCACTTCTCTAACACGCAGGCTTGCTAATCGCCTTGATAGCCTAGTGTCTTGGCTGGAAAGTAAAGACCGCTCCGCCAACACTCCATCTAAGTTCGTGGACCTTGCGCCAACTGATGAGGCAGACAAGACTGGCGTGTATTCCGAAGCGATTCTGTTTGCTACAAACAATACGAAGGTCTCCAACATTGCTCTAACTGGCCCTTATGGTTCAGGAAAGAGTAGTATTATCCAATCCTTCTTACTGAAATATCGGCGGCCTGCGCTTCATATTTCTTTGGCTTCGTTCGTTCCCGAGACAGATTCGGAGGGAGGGAAGGTGAGCCGCCAAGAGATTGAGAGGAGTATTCTGCAACAGATGCTGTATGGGGCTGATGCAAATAGACTTCCGCTATCACGATTTAAAAGAATTCAGTCTCCAAGTGCATTGGCTATATTTAAATCTCTCTTCATAATGCTTGGTATTTTCTCGCTTTGGTACGTTATTCATCAGCGAGAGTATATTATAAGTGGCACTTACTTCACTCCATTCGAAATCAGCAATGGCATAAACATTGCCATATTTACTCTCGCAGTAGTATTTTTCTGGGGGGCGCTGCATCATTTTTATGTTGCTAGCTTCGGACTGTCACTAAAAAGCATCTCGTTAAAAGACATTGAAATAAAGCCAGCATGCGATGACCAAACCTCCATACTAAATAGGCACCTAGATGAAATTGTATATTTTTTCCAGTCAACGAATTACGATCTTGTGATTATTGAAGATCTAGACCGATTTGACAACGCAGACATCTTTGTAACGCTGCGTGAGATTAATAGCCTAGTGAACGAGAATGCTGGTGTAAAGCGCACCATCAGATTCCTCTACGCCCTACGCGACGACATGTTTGTCAATACAGATAGAACAAAATTCTTCGAATTCATTATACCTGTCATACCGATCATCAACACATCGAATTCGATTGATATGGTATTGGCGCAAGGAAAGAGACTTGCTCTTGACGAGCGCCTTGATAGGCAGTTCTTGAGAGAAGTATCACGATATCTGAATGATCTCAGGTTAATTCAGAACATCTTTAATGAATTTGCTATTTATGTCGCTAATTTGGAAACTGATGGAGAGAATCTGCTCGATGCCAATAAGCTGCTCGCGATCCTGATCTATAAAAACGTCTATCCAAGAGACTTTGAGCAACTACACCGTGGCACGGGTATTCTTACTGAAATATTAAACCAGAAAGAACAACTGATTGAGTCTGGTGAAGCCACCTATAGGGCTGAAATTACGGGAATCGAAAAGCAGCTTGAATTTTTCGAGCGACAAACACCTTCTAACCTAAGAGAATTACGGCAAATCTACGCTATGGCTTTGGTTGAGAAGCTTCCAACGAATGTAATTGCAATTAGTGTCAGTTATAACCGGCAACCGTTGATTGAGCTTCCCCAGCTGGTCAATAACGATGTTTTCGAGCAAATTATAGATGCTTCACTTATCTACTACCACTACTCTTATAATCATTCTCCCCAGCCAATCGATATTTCAAAATTGCAAACTGAAGTGGACTCTGAGAGATCCTATCAGCAACGCAAAGTGGAGATCGAACGTAAAGCGATTGATATTAAGAACAAAAGCTTGCGCCGAATACACGACTTAAAATCAAAAATTGCAACGCTTCGCACAACGAAGCTCAATGAGCTGTTGCGTTTGAATGCTGAGCGCGTGCAGGGTCTATTCGACAACTTCAGGGAAAACGGAGAGCTTGCCCGCTTCCTGATTTTAGAAGGTCATCTCGATGATACCTACTACCAATACACATCCCTCTTTCACTCGGGCCGCTTGTCACCTAATGACAATAAGTTTCTTATCCAGATTCGAGCATTTGTTACCCCTGACCCACGTTTTCCTATAGATAATCCACATGAAGTTATCGCAGCGATGCGAGATGAGGACTTCCGGCAAAACTATGTCTTGAACGTTAAACTTGTCGATAGTCTCCTAAGTGACCGGGGCCGATACTTTGTCCAATTGAGAAAGTTTTTCAATTTTATATCCTCAGAATTCGAGAGTTGTGAGGGTTTCTTTGATTCTTATTATACAAGTGGTCGCGATATTGCAGGGCTACTTTCGGGACTAGTCAACGCTTGGAAAGGTCTTGTTCCTACTATTATGGCAAGCCCTAACAATATATCCCATGTAACCCAATTAGTTTCTAACCTGCCCGAAAGTCAGCTCGAAGAGCTGGCAAAGAGTTTCGAAGAACTACCTGTATTTGTTTCGGAAAACCTCCCCGAAATTTTGATCAATTCACCTGAACTTGCACCAGAACCTCTTGTATGTCTTGGCTTTGAGGTCAAAAATCTGGCCGCAATCAAAGAGCATTCTGAGATTGTACGCACCATGTTCGAGAAGGGGCGCTTCGAACTCACAATCGCCAATCTGGAGTACATCTATCAAACCATTTTGGGAGAGAACGATCTCGAGCAATTACGCGAGAGGAATTTCACTGCCATTCGTTCGAAGAACAACACTGCCCTGATGAAGCGGATAGAGCGCGATTTCGACCGCTACCTCCATGACATCCTTGTGGTGCTTGAAGGGAATTCAAAGGAGGATGCCCCGGCTATTCTTGCCGTTATGCACCATGAAGGACTTGATCAGGATGATCTACTGAAATTTCTTGAACGACAAACGACCTTGTTGCCAACGCTAGCGGATGTTCCCGAGAGATTGCACGCAACACTGTTTAAGTTAGGTTTGATCGAACCAATTTGGCTGAACTGTCTAGCTTTTATTGAAGGTGAAGGGTTCGAGGCGCAGAGCCTGATAGAGTATCTTGACCGAGGTGCTGTTCGTACAGCTATCCTGAGAAACCCTATTCCTAGTGACTCGGATTCACTAAGGCTGCGCAGTTTCCTCTTCAATGCTGGAACTCTGTCTGATTCCGCCTATAGAGAATATGCTCATGCTCTGCCAAAACCGTTTACAGAACCTCCTGAAGGATTTGAGTCAGCCAAGCTTCGAATTCTGATCGAGGAAGGAAAAATCACCTTCTCTAATGAGAGTTTTGATGCTCTCGCTGACAGCAATGAACTGCAGATAGCATTTGTAGCTGCAAACATTGGCACATACCTGAAAGAGCCAGACAAGTTCACTCTAGACGATGATTTTAGAGAAAATCTTCTTCGTGCTGATATTGTTAATGTAGCCAAGCTTGGAATAATTCAATTGATGAATTTGGAGGCATTCGTTGATCTCCCGGAACGGTCAGCACTCATCGGTCCGATTATTAACAACGCTGATGCCAATCTATCAAATGTTAATGGGAGTGTTGCTCAATCATTAGTAATTCATTCCATGCCCGTTGCAACACAAATTTCACTCTTTAATAAATATAATTCTCTGATGACGGATGACGAAGTACGTTTTGTCTTGGCCAATCTACCAAAACCATTTTCCGAAATAAAAGTTGGATACAATACGCCGGTATTGAAAAAAACTCCTGAGAATCAGGCTCTTGTCATATGGCTTGGCTCAAGAAAAATTATCTCGTCATGGAGTGAGAGTCGTGTGTTCACTGACGAGATAAGAGTGAATCTTTATAGGCGCTGATAAGAGAAAGGTCTGATTGTGGAATCGGGAATCTACTCATATCTTGCTGCTTCCCAGGCGTGTATCGCCTGTTTGCGGGTCTCGCCCCAGTGATAGCCGCCGAGTTTGCCGTTTTGCTGAATGACCCGGTGGCAGGGGATCATCAAGGCGACGGGGTTGGCGCCGACGGCCAGCCCCACGGCGCGGGCGGCCTTGGGGTTGCCGACGGCGCTTGCCACCTGGGCGTAGCTCACCACCCTGGCTGGCGGGATCTCGAGCAGCGCCCGCCAGACGCTGATCTGAAAGTTGGTGCCGCTCACGTGCAGCGAGATGGGGCGATCCGGCGTCTGGCTGCCATCGAACATGGTGTGGATGACCTCCTGGGTGCGTGATGGCGCTTCTCTAAGCTCTGCCGCAGGCCAGCGCTGGGCGAGGGCGGTCAGGGGCGCCTCTGGGGCCTGGTCATCGAGAAACGAGAAGTTGCACACCCCCCGCGGGGTCAGGGCGACGAACGCCTGGCCGAAGGGGGTGTCGTGCACCCCGTGATCGATGACCAGCCCGGCCCCGCGCTGTTTGTACTCGCCCGGCGTGACGGCTTCGAGCTGCACGAAGTGATCGTAGAGCCGCGAGCCGCTGCTCAGGCCCAAGGTGTCGGCCACCTCCAGCAGGGAGCGCGACTCGTGCAGCAGTGCCTTGGCCCGCTCCAGGGTCAGCACCTGCAGATAGCGTTTGGGTGTCACTCCGGCCCAGCGGCTGAACAGCCGCTGGAAGTGAAAGGGGCTTAGGTGCACGTGCGCCGCTATCTCCTCCAGGGTGGGCTGGCGCGCCACCTGGCTTGCGATAAAACGGATGGCATCGGCGATGCGGGCGTAATCAGACATAAGGCGCTCTCACGATAGGTTTGCAGCCGCAGGATCTTGGGTGCGACAAGGTCATGTGCGACAAATAGATACCCCACCATCGGCCAGCAGGGCAATGCCGGTGGTAAAGCTCGATGCATCGGACGCGAGATAAAGGGCCGAGCGGGCGATCTCCTCCGGTTGGGCCAGGCGCTTGAGGGCATGCATATTCTGCACAAAGGCGAGACTCTCCGGTGTATCGGTAAAGGCCCGCCCCATGGGGGTGTCGGTGCCCCCCGGCAGCAGGGCGTTGACCCGCACCCCTTGTGCCCCATATTCGGCGGCCAGCACCTGGGTCAGGCCAATGAGGCCCGCCTTGCTCGCGGCATAGGCTGCCATGCCGGGCAGCCCCAGGGTATGGCCGACGAAGGTGGAGGTAAAGATAAGGGAGCCGCCCCCGCGCGCCAGCATGGCGGGGATCTGGTGCTTGGCCCCCACAAAGGCGCTGGTGAGGTTGGTATCCAGGGTTTCATGCCACTGGGTCAGTGCCATCTCCTGCACGCTGCCCGGCGTCCCCGTGGTGCCGGCGTTGTTGAAGGCGACATCGAGCCCCCCGAAACTCCCCACGGCCAGCTCCACCAGGGCGCTGGCGTAAGATTCGCTTTTCACATCCCCCGCCAGGCTCACCGGCTGGCCCCCGAATCCCCTGATCTCCTCCACCAGCGCATCCAGCTCGGGCTGGCGGCGGGCCCCCAGCACGACCCTGGCCCCCTCCCGTGCAAACAGGATGGCACTGGCGCGACCGATGCCGGAGCTGGCTCCCGTGATGATGGCGACCTTGTTGGACAGTAATGACATGGCAGTTCCCTCGCTAGATGTGCATGGCGCCAGGTAGCGACGCCCATGCAGGATTGGCAGACAAGTGGATGGGTTCAACCCCCCCCTGGTTCAAACCTCCTTTGGTTCAACCCCTTGGGGGGTCGAAAGCACTTTGGGTTTGAAAGCACTTTGGGTTTGAAAGCACTATGGCTGCGAACCTTCGTCACGACGACCCGGATCTTGCTCACTTTTCCCATTGGCGATGGGCCATCACGGTATCGGGAGATATCAGCGTTCTTTGAAGGGAGTGGGAAGGGAGTGGGGTTGTGGCACCGCTTTCCCATATGGTGGTGATATGGGATGCAAGGGAAGGGTGTGGAAAGCAGTGCCACCGCTGTCGGCGGCACTGACGCAAAGCCTGGTGGGAGTCACCTCTTTTCGGGCTATCAGGCCAGGGCGGGGCTGGATGTGGCGGCGCAGGGCAGGGCGGCCAACTGTGCAAGGTGCTCGCCCAGGGAGACACCGGCGCCGGTGGCGTTGACCGTCTCGAAGTAATGGTGCCAGCCCGATGCGGCTATCCCCTGGACGAGGGCCTCGATGGCCGCGGCATCCGGCCCGCGCCAGATGGCGAAGAAGGGTTGGGGCGCACCATGGAGGGTGGTGGCATCGGTCTCGCCCAGGGCGATGGGCTCCACCCCGAGGGCGGCGAGGCTGGCCATGCCTGTGCCAATGGCCTCGAAGAACTGTTGACGGGCCGTCTGGCTCAATGCCAGCCAGGCGGGAGTGGGGGTGTAGAGCTCTGCCAGATAGTGGGTCATAGGGGTTCCTTCGGGAGTTGGCCCTTGCGCAAGGTGCGCAAGGCGCGTTGACAAATCCGGGTTGTCGCGGGGCAGGGGCTTTCGCGAGACCAGCGCGCGCAGAGGTCAGTGACCCACTGTGGCCTGTCTTTGCTCGCATCGTTCAGCCAGTTGGCGACGGAGTCCTGCACATAGGGGGCGGGATCGGCCCTGAGGGGTTCGAGCAGTGCCAGGGCCTGCTCCGGCGCTTGTCGCAGGGACGCAAGATGGGTGCACCAGACGCCGCGGGGCCGGGTCGCCTCGCTGGCAAAGCGTCGCAGCCGCTCGGACGGCTCCGCCGTCCAGGGCACCAGGGCGGCAATGGCCACCTCCAGCTGCGCGGCAATTGTCGATCGCATTGCGAGCCAGGCCCACTCGCGCACCCCAAAGTGAGGGTCATCGGCGAGGGGACGAATGAGGGCCAGGCGGTCACCGAGCGACAGCCCCTCGCTCGCGCCCACCATGAAACAGGCCCAGCCCCGCACGGTATCGGAGTGATGACGGCTGAGCGCCGCAAGATCCCTCCTGCCGTGCTCGGCCAGGAGCAGCCTGGCGGCCAGCGCCATGCGCCGGGTAATGCCCTCCCCGGATGCGGCGTGCAGCGACGCCAGCGCCTGGGGCCCGAGCGCAGGCAGGGTGCACTGCATCAGGGCGGCAAAATCCACCGCCAGGCATTCGGTCAGGTTGCTTGCCTCGATCTCTCCCTGGTTGAGCCGGGCGAGGCGTGAGGGGGCGATATCCGTGATGCGGCTGCGTGTCATGGGTGCTCCTCTGTGGCGGCCTCTGTGCAGCCTGCCCGGGATGAGATGACATTGAGCCAGGCCCGCTTGAGCAGGGCGCTCAGGGTCTCTCGCTCTGCCTGATCGAACCCGGCAAACAGGGAGCCTATCCACTGGCTGTGCTCATCGAGCAGGTGCTGCGCCAGGGCCTGGCCCTGCTCTGTCAGGCGCACCGAGATCTTTCGCCTGTCCTGGCTGTCGCAGTGGCGAGCCAGCAGGCCGTCCCGCTGCAACCCGTCGAGCAGGCCGGTGATGGTGGCCCGTGTGACCCCCGCCTTGTCGGCAAGCTCGTGGGGGGCCAGCCCTTCTGGCAGGTCGCGCAGCAAAAACAGCAGCACGAACTTGCCTTCGGAGAGGCGGTGGGGAGCCAGGCGCGCCGCGCACGCCTGATCAATGGCAGCGGCGAGGGTCAACACCTCAAAGCAGACTCGTATGTTGTCGGTGTCCGCGTGTCCGCGGCGCTTCGCATCCTCGAGCAGGGCGAGGTGTTTCTGTTCCAGGGTGATCATGATGGTGAGTCTCGAATGACTTTGTATGGCGCCATACTATATGGCGCCAACCAAATGATCAACCACGCAAGAGCGCAACCCGAATGATCGATGGCAACGGGGCGCAGGTGTGTGGCGATGGGGGGCTTTGCAAGAAAAAGCTTTGCAAGAAAATCGGCCATTTCTGGCCGTCATTCCCTATAATGCCCCTCCTTTGTGGCCCGGGGGGCGCGCCCCGCAGTGAGCCACCGCAAGCCCGAATCTTGATAGAGACGATGTCATGCATACCTTGGAACAGCTGCGCGCAGGCGAACTCTGCGGCGTCCGCCACCTCAAACTTGCTGAAAACCTCGCGGTTTTCCCGCCCGAGATCCTGAGCCTCAAGGAGACCCTGGAGGTGCTGGATCTCACCGGCAACCAGCTAAGCGAGTTGCCTGACGAGTTGGCCGAGTTCAGCAAACTGCGCATTCTCTTTTGCTCCGAGAACCGTTTTACCGAGTTGCCCGAGGTGCTGGGGCGCTGCCCAGCGCTCACCATGGTGGGCTTTAAGGCCAACCGGATTGCCACGGTTCCCGCTGCGTCGCTACCGGCGGGGCTGCGCTGGCTGATCCTGACCGACAACGCCATCGAGCGGTTGCCCGATGAGCTGGGTCAGTGCGGTGCCCTGCAAAAACTGATGCTCGCGGGCAACCGTCTGTGCGAGCTGCCGGCAAGCCTGGCCAACTGCCGGCGTTTGGAGCTGCTGCGCATCGCCGCCAACCGCCTGCCGGCACTGCCCGAGTGGCTGCTCGACTTGCCGCGTCTGTCCTGGCTGGCCTTCGCGGGCAACCCCTTTGGCGACAAGCAGGAGCGCCGGCTTGGCGAGAGGGCCGCCACCGATATCCCCTGGCCCGCGTTGACCCTGGGGGAACAACTGGGGCAAGGCGCGTCCGGCGTCATCCACGGCGCAGAGTGGCGCTCCGACGAGGGGACCCGAGCGGTGGCGGTCAAGCTGTTCAAGGGGGCGATGACCAGCGACGGTCTGCCTCGCTGCGAGATGGCGGTGTCCCTGGCCGCCGGTCGCCATCCAAACCTGGTCGGGGTGATGGGGCGGGTGAGCGATCATCCCTCCGGCATCCCGGCCCTGGTGATGCCCCTGGTAGACCCCGCCTTCGCCACCCTGGCGGGGCCCCCGAGTCTGAAATCCTGCACCCGGGATATCTATCCGGCGGATCTGGCTTTCACCCCGGCCCAGGCGATGGCCATGGTGCAGGGGGTGGCGAGCGCCGCCCGCCATCTGCACGAGCGAGGCATACTGCACGGGGATCTCTATGCCCATAACCTGCTGCACTCTGTTCAGGAGCCGGGCCGGGTGCTGCTCGGGGACTTTGGCGCCGCCTCCTGCTATGACCGCGCTGACCGCGAGCTGGCCGAAAGGCTGGAGCGCCTGGAGGTACGGGCCTTTGGCTGCCTGCTGACGGAGCTGCTGGCGCGCTGCCCCGCCCAGGGCAAGGCCCTTGAGCCGCTCCATCGACTGGCTGAGGATTGCCTCTCGCAAGGGGTGCTGCAGCGCCCCTCGTTTGCAGAGAGTGCCGCCCGGATAGACGCGGTGGCGGCCAGTGTGGCGGCGGAGCCCGCCTGCGCCTGAGCGCCGTCTTCGCTCTGGCACAGGCCATTCCCTGATCACAGCAATGCCTCCTGCGGTCCTGGTCGCCGTTGAAATCCCTTGCCTGGCAAAACCGCGGGGCAGGGGAGACAAGGGTTGCGCCGCCCCGGTGAAGTTGTGATAGTGATCCACCATTGCATATGACGAGAGGATGATGATGGAAGCGGCGTTTTGGCATCAGAAGTGGGAAGAGAACCGGATTGGCTTTCATCAGGCAGATTTCAACCGCTGGCTGCAATCCTGGTGGTCGGCCCAGCAGCAGGATGAGCCCGTGCTGGTGCCCCTGTGCGGCAAGTCCCGGGACATGCTCTGGCTGCGCGGCCAGGGGCACCCTGTCGATGGCTTCGAGCTCTCGGCCCTGGCGGTGAGCCAGTTTTTCAGCGAGCACGGCCTGACCGAGGAGGTGAGCGAGGTGGGGCCCTATCGGTGCCACCAGCACGACAGCCTGCGCATCTACCAGGGGGATTTCTTTGCCGCCCCCGAGCTGGGCCGCCGTTATCGGTTGGTCTATGACAGGGCGGCCCTCATCGCCTTGCCAGCGGCCATGCGCCGCCAGTATGCGGCGCAGATGAGCCGCCTGGTGGAAGCCGGGGGCCAGGTGCTGCTGGTGACCCTGGAATATCAGCCCGAGCAGCAGCAACAGCCGCCGTTCTCGGTGGGGGAGATGGAGGTGCGCACCCTGTTTGAGCACGACTTTAGCGTGGAGGTGCTGGGCAGGGCGACCGAGCTGGATCACCCCAGGGTGATCTCCGGGCAACTCTCCTATTTCGATGAGGTGGCTTACCGGCTGATCCGCCGGGGCTCCTGATCCGCCAGGGCTGGAGGGAAGTGCTGAGCCAAGGGGCCGCGCTCTGGTGCTTTGCTCGCGCTTGCCTCAATGGGCTGGGCCGAGGTGGAAACCGCTGAACGGGCTGCGCCTTGGTCCTGGCTTGGAGTTATGTCTGATAGGAGATGGAAGGGGGATCCCGATCGGCAAACGGGCAGGGCCTTGACTCTTTGTTACCTCTTTTGATGTAGATCAACCGGCCTCTGCCGGGAGGGGTTAAGATGAAGGCGTTTCTCAATCACTGCTGGCATCGACCCGGTCGCGTGCCGTCCAGTGTCTGATTTTCACGCTCATGTTCACGTTTGGCGGCACTTGTCGTCTTTATGGTGGTATTTCCAGCCGGCCTCTTTGGCCGGCTTTTTCTTTGGGCGCATCAGCCCTCGAAGGGCTGAGCGGTGAGGCGAAATGCCCCTGTGTCGTCGATGATCTGGCCGGTGATCCGCTCGTCGTGTTCATGGCCCTGGCCATAGCTGCAGAGGATCAGCCTGTCCGAGGTGCGTGAGCGCAGCGCCATGACGAAGCGCACCAGATCGGCGCGGCTGAGCCTGCCCACCTCCTCGCAGACCCTCTCGCGCTGATCAAACCCCAGATCCTTGTTGCCAATGCTGACCCAGAGTCGCTGGCCCCGGCTGCGCAGGTTGGCATCCCGCTCGCTCAGCTGGGCCTGCAGGCCCGCCTTGCTCTCCTGCCACTGCTGCTCGCTGAATTCGAGCATGGCCAGGGGGAAGAGGTCGATAAACTCCTCCACCGCATCGAGCAGCACCTGGGGCCCGGCCACCGGCGACTGGATATAGAAGATGAGGCCAGGGTGGCGATTGAGGGGCAGGTTGCCGGCCCCCACCACGTAACCGAGCTGCTGGCGGGTGCGCAACTCGTGGAAGAAGGTGGAGGACATGATGTGGTTGGCCAGGGTGAAGCAGGCGAGATCCCGCGCCCTGGTGGTACGGGACTGGTAGTAGACCAGCAGCGCCGAGTCTTCGTGCTCGCAGCCGTGCTGGCGAATGAGGGTGCCTCTGTCCTGGATGGAGAGCAGGGGGCGGCGGGTCTCGCTGCCCGGCTGGCTGTAGGGGGCGAGATGGCGCTCGAGCAAGGCGGCCAGGGCCAAGGCCTCGCTCTCTTGCCAGTCGCCGTGCACCAGGGTCTCCACGTGCACCTCCTTGAACAACTGGGCGACGAAGGCTGGCATCTCGCCAATCTCGACGCTGCGCAGGTGGCGCAGCAACTGCTCGAAGGGCGGGTTGTTGGGTTGCAGCAAACTGGTGAGCTGGTTGAACAGCTGGTTGATGGGGCGGGTCTTGGCCTGGTTCTCCCAGTTGCGAATGAGCTGCTGCTTGATGGCATCGAAGCGGGCCGGATCCGGATAGCCCAGGGTGCGGTTGCCGAGGATCATGTCCAGCAGCAACGCCTGCTTGTCGGCAAAGCCGCTCAGGGTGATGGTGAAGCCCCCCTGATGGGCATACATCTGATAGCCGAGGCCGGCGAGCTCGGCCGGGTAGGTGAGGGCGTTGAGGTGATCGCTCAGCAGCTCCACCGCGAGCCGGGCCATGGCGATGTGGCGCGGACTCTTGACCGCGTGTTCGCTGTCGATGGCGATGTAGAGGTTGCCCTTGGGCACCTTGAACTGGTGCTCATGGAGGTGCCAGAGCCGAAAGCCGGGCCTGTCTATCAGGCAGGCGGGCTGGTCGGCGGCGATGGCGGGCGTCCTGGGCTCCAGGCGGCTGGCGATGAAGGGGTTGGGCTCGGGCAGGGCCAGGGCCCCATCGGGCTCGCACTGTTGCCAGCGGATCTTGCTGGCCTCCGGGATGGGGCTCACCTTGTAGGGGGTCTGATACCAGCGGGCGAGGCAGTCCGTGGCCAGCCCGGGGGCGACCAGGGTGACCCTCAGGTTGTGGGGGATCAGCTTGGCGAGCAGGCGCGCGATCAGGGCCTCGTCATACTCGCGCATCATGTAGTCGCCGTAGAGCAGATCCTCCGGGCGATAGAGAAAGAGGTTGAGCACCAGGCCCGCCACCGTGTCCTGGGCCTTGCCCCGCTCCTGGAAGCGAAATGCCGACTCGAGCACCTGCTGCTTCTCCACGTAGCGCCAGGGGGCGAGCCCTTGGCGCTGGATCAGCTTGAGATAGCCAAACAGCAGGCCAATGATCTCGTCCACATGGTCGACCCCTGCCGGGGTCAGGCCGAAGTTGATGCCAAAGTCCTTGAAGTTGCTGCCGCTCACGCCCCCACCGGCGGCCAGCTGATTGACCCATCCCTTCTCCTTGAGCAGGGAGAGCAGGCTGCCATTGCCCTCATAGCCGATGAGGTGGCTGAGGAAGGTGAGGGGCTTTCGATCGTAATAGGCATCGACCGGCGGCAGAGGGAAGGTCAGGCTCAGTCGGCGGCTCTCCTTGACCGGCACCAGATCGATGCGCAGCCCCAGATCCTCCTGCCGGTAGAGGGGCGCCGTCAGGGTAGGCTCCCCCAGGTTGCGATCGACGATGGGGCCGAAGAAGTGTTCACACCAGGTTAATTGGGTCGCAATAGACTCGGGTGACAGCATCACCAGCGCCATGCGATCCGCGCTGTAGTGACGCTCGTAGAAAGCAACGAGGTCGCCATGCAGGCTGCGTCCCGGCAGATCCGCCAGGGTATCGAGGTTGCCGACCGAGAACTTGGCGAAGGGGTGGGCCGGATTGACTGTCTCCTTGTGCACCTGATAGCTGCGGCGAACGTCGTCCATCAGCTTGAGGCGATACTCGGAATCGACCGCGTTGCGCTCCTTGTCGACCCATTCGGGCGCCAGGGTCGGGCAGATGAAGAACTGGGCGAACCGGGCCAGCCCCTGCTCGAAGTAGGCGTTGTCGATATCGAAGAAGAAGTTGGTGAACTCGGTGCCTGTCCAGGCATTGTTGCTGCCGCCGTGCCGATTCATGAACTGCTGGTATTCGCCGGGCTTGGGAAAGGTGCGGGTGCCGAGAAACAGCATATGCTCGAGGAAATGGGCCATGCCCTGGCGATCGACGGGATCGTCGAAATGGCCGGTATTGACCGCCAGCGAAGCCGCCGATTTGTCGGTCTCAGGGTCACAAATGAGGAGCACCTTGAGCCGGTTGGCCAGCGTGAGGTAGTGATACTGCCTGTGGTCATTCGGGCTGGCATAGGGGCTCATAGGCGTTGACTCATGTTGGATTTATTTGAATTTAAAGATGATTATCGACCTCGGTTCCCGGTTGGGCAAACCCTTTTCTGAGAGGTCGCGCAATTGTTTCCCCGTGCGGGTCAAGGTAAGATCGCCCCGCCGTCAACGTCCAAACAGGCCCGACAGGGTGAGGTGGGAATGAAGATTTACATCATGCGTCATGGCCAGGCTGGCATGAATGCGAAAACCGATGAACAGCGTCCCTTGACCGAACAGGGGGTGGCAGAATCGTTGCACATGGCGCGCTGGCTCGCTCCTCAGTTGGACAATGGCCTGGGATTGGTGATCCACAGCAACTACCTGCGGGCGCGGCAGACCTGGCAGGGGATCAGCCAGGTGCTGCCGACCCCGAACCGGGTCGAGGAGAGTGCGGAGATCACCCCTTACGGCGATCCGGCCCTGGTGGCCAGCTATCTCACCGCCCTGGCCGATCAGCACGACAGCATCCTCATGGTCAGCCACCTGCCTCTGGTGGGCTATCTGGTGCAGATGCTGAGCCCGGCGGCAGGGGCGCCCATGTTCGCCACCTCGGGTCTGGCCTGCATCGAGTGGCAGCAGGGCAAAGGCAACTTGCTCTGGCTGACGGGACCTCATACAATACCCATCGAAACAATCTGATAACATTCAGCTTTTTTAATGTTTGACCTTGTTGTTTATGGATGAATATCCAGTTTTAAGGGAACCGTTTCGCAGAAACTGCTGTCATACGGGGACAATGGCAAGAGGTTACAACGATGAGAGTATTTAAAAAATACCTGCCGCTGATGGTGGCAAAGCACGTCAAGACCTTCTTCAAGGGGCGCATTTATATCCATGGCCGTGGCCGCTTCGACTTTCAGTCCGGGCTGCTGCTGATGCCGAGCCAGGCCGATCTGCCGCACCGCCAGACGGTGCTCGAGGTCAACGCCCTGATAGGTCGCCTGCACATGGATGCGGCGTAACGGCGCCCCCCGCGTTGCCGCCATGCCGTGCCCCAGACCCTCTTCGGAGGGTCTGATTGTTTCGGCCCCTGCGATTTGCCTCAATGAGCCCTTGCCCCCGTCCTCTCATGCAAAAAAACGGCCCCGCGATGGGGCCGTCTGACATCAGGATCCGCCGTCGGGATTTTATGGGGCGATCAGGTACATGTCCTTGGAGTAGACCAGATCCTGGGGGTTGTGGTAGGGGTAGCCCTTCACGAAGGGCTTGAGCAGCCTGGACTTCACGTAGAAGTAGACGGGGGCGATGGGGGCTTCCTGATCGAGGATCTGCTCTGCCGCCTGATAAAGCCGGTTTCGCTCGGCCGGGCTCTGGGCGTCATGGGCCCTGGCGAGCAGGGCGTCATACTCCTTGTTGACCCACTTGCCGCTGTTGGCCGAGCTGCTGGAGGTCATGATGTCGAGGAAGGTGGAGGCGTCGTTGTAGTCGCCGTTCCAGGAGTAGCGGCTCACCCCGAAGTCCCCCTCGTTGAGGGCGGAGACCATGGTCTTCCACTCCATGTTGTTGAGTTCGGATTTCACCCCCAGGTTGTGTTTCCACATGGAGGAGATGGCCAAGGCTATCTTCTTGTGGCCTTCGTTGGTGTTGTAGAGGATATCCACGCTGAGGGGCTTGTCCGGACCATAACCGGCCTCGGCCAGCAGCGCCTTGGCTTCCTGGATACGCTGCTCCTTGCTCATCTGCTGGCTGCGGGAGGGCTTGAGCTCGAAGCCATCGACGATGGGCGGTGTGAAGCTGTAGGCCGAGATCTGCCCCTGACCCAGGATCTTGCCTGTGATGGTGTCGCGGTCGATGGCGAGGGAGAGCGCCTTGCGCACCCTGGGATCGTCGAAGGGTTTGCGCTGGGTGTTGAACACATAGTAATAGCTGGCCAGCAGTGGCACGTTGAGCAGCTCGTCCGGCGCCGATTTCTTCAAGACGGCGTATTGCTCCAGGGGATAGCTGGTGTAGTGCAGGCTGCCGGCCCGGTAGCGATTGTAGGCGGCGGTGTCGGCCACTATCTCCAGATAGAGCACCTTGTTGATCACCGTATTGGCATTGTCCCAGTAATGGGCATTGCGCTCTGCCACCAGACGCTCGTTGGGGGTCCACTCCTTGAGCACATAGGCACCGTTCGACACGATATTGCCCGGTTTGACCCACTCCTGGCCAAATTTGGCGATGGTCGCCCGTGGCGCCGGGAAGGTGGTGTAGTGGGAGAGGGTCTTGAGGAAGAAGGGGACGGGGGCCTTGAGACGGATCTGCAAGGTGTGGTCATCGAGGGCCTTGATGCCGAGGGTATCCGGGCTGGCCTTTCCTGCCAGTACCTCGCTGGCGCCGGTGACCCCGGTCAGCTCGATGAACCAGGCATAATTCGATGCCGTCTTGGGATCCGCCGCCCGCTGCCAACCATAGACATAATCCGCCGCCGTCACCGGCTCGCCATTGGACCACCTGGCGTCGGGCCTGAGGGTGAAGGTGTAGAGGGTGCCGCTGGCATCCACCTCATAACCGATGGCCCCGGCCGGCTGCAGCTTGCCATCCCCGTCCACGGTATAGAGGCCCTCGAACAGATCGTTGACTATCTCGCTGCCCGAACTCTCCTCCACCAGCTGGGGATCGATGGAGGCGGGCTCAGCCCCTATGTTGCGAATAAAGGTCTGTTGCTCGGCGGGGAGCAATGTGGTGCCGGGTGGTACCTGTGCTGCCAGGGCGGGCAGCGCGAACAGGGCCAGCACGGCCCCGGCAATGAGGGTCTTCTTCATTGAATATCCTTATGTTTTTGTATGCTTCCAAAGCGATCCCAGTGTGCTGTATCCGCAAGGAAAGCTCAAGCGCGAGTCCCTCTGGCCCGGGAGAGGCGGGCATCGACAGGGGAGGGCGCCATGGTGAGGTGAAGGTGGGGAGGGCATGCCTGCCGGTAGTTTATCGAAGCGAATTAACTTCTCGAAATCTCGGGGCAAACTCGACACATCAAGGGATAAGTGACCATGGATGTGACTTTTTTGAACAGAAATTCAACGAGTTAATTCGCTGCAAAAACAAATTTTCAACGTTACATTGGGTTACATAACAATGATGCCGCGCTCGGCTCTTTTTTTGCGCCGCCATGCAAACGTTTTCAACGCCAACGGAAATGCTCAAAGGAAACACCATGAAGAACATGATCACCCTGGGTGAGTACATCGTCAAAAAACAGGCGGACTATCCGACCGCAACCGGCGAACTCAGCTCCTTGCTCAGCTCCATTCGCCTCGCTGCCAAGGTGGTCAACCGGGAGATCAACAAGGCAGGCCTGGCCGACATCATGGGCTCGGTTGGTGCCGCAAATGTGCAGGGTGAAGAGCAGCAGAAGCTGGATGTCTATGCCAACGAACGCTTCAAGGCGGCCCTGGAGGCCCGTGGTGAGGTGTGTGGCATGGCCTCCGAGGAGGAGGAGGACTTCGTCGCCTTCGATTCGGCGCTCTCGGCTCACTCCAAGTATGTGGTGCTGATAGATCCCCTGGATGGCTCCTCCAACATCGACGTCAACGTCTCGGTCGGCACCATATTCTCCATCTATCGCCGGGTGAGCGAACCGGGCTCGCCGGTGCGTCTGGATGACTTCCTGCAGCCGGGCCATCGCCAGGTCGCCGCCGGCTACGTGGTCTACGGCTCCTCCACCATGCTGGTGTATACCACAGGGTTTGGGGTCAACGGTTTCACCTATGATCCCTCCATCGGCTGCTTCTGCCTCTCCCACGAGAACATCCGCATCCCGGAGGAAGGCAAGATCTACTCCATCAACGAGGGCAACTACATCAAGTTCCCGGATGGGGTGAAGAAGTACCTGAAATATTGCCAGGAGCTTGATGAGCCGACCCACAGGCCCTATACCTCCCGCTATATCGGCTCCCTGGTCTCGGATTTTCATCGCAACCTGCTCAAGGGTGGCATCTACATCTATCCGTCCGGTACCAACTCCCCGAACGGCAAGCTGCGTCTGCTTTACGAGTGCAACCCCATGGCCTTCCTGGTGGAGCAGGCGGGGGGCAAGGCCTCTGACGGTTTCCGTCGCATCATGGACATACAGCCGACCGCCCTGCATCAGCGCACCCCCTATTTCGTGGGCTCAACCCGGATGGTGGAGCGGGCCGAGGGCTTCATGCGCGAGTTTTCCGGTCATGAAGAGGTGAAGGATTAAGACCTGGTCACCTTCCGACAAAAAGCAAAAAGGCCGCGCAAGCGGCCTTTTTCTCTGCACTCACGGCTCATTTGGCCGCTTGTTTGCTCACCAGCTCCAGCAGCTCGTAGCGAATGCTGGGGGCGTCGGCGGGGGGATTTTCCACCGGATGCTTGGCAATCTTCAGCTCATACAGGTAACCAGGTTCGAAGGTAAAGCCTTGAATTTGGTTGTAAAACAGCGTCCAGTCCTGATCCTTGCTCTCCTTGACTTCCATGCACTGCATGGGACCTACACCGGTGCAGGGCACCAGCTGGGCGTTGATAAAGAGGGTGTCGCCCGCCGGGGCGGGGGCCGGTTGGCAGCCAGCCAGCACCAGGGCGGCAGCGGCAAGGGGAAATTTCATGGGATGGGCCTCGTTGACGAATTCAAACGAGGATTAAAACGCGAAAGAAAAAGGCGGTCAATGACCGCCTTGGTAACACAGCCTATCGACTCAGTGCATCAGCGCTGATCGAGCGGGGTGAATTCCCGTTGCGGTTGACCCGTGTAGAGCTGACGCGGGCGACCGATCTTCTGATCCGGATCCGAGTGCATTTCGTTCCAGTGGGCAATCCAGCCGATGGTGCGGGAGATGGCGAAGATCACGGTGAACATGGAGACGGGGATGCCGATGGCCTTCATGATGATACCGGAGTAGAAGTCCACGTTGGGGTAGAGTTTCTTTTCGACAAAGTAGGCATCGGACAGCGCGATGCGCTCCAGCTCCATGGCCACATCCAGCAGCGGATCCTTGATCTGCAGCTCGCTCAGTACCTCGTGGCAGGTTTCGCGCATCACGGTGGCACGAGGGTCGTGGTTCTTGTAGACCCGGTGACCGAAGCCCATGAGACGGAACGGATCGTTCTTGTCCTTGGCCTTGGCGATGTACTCGGGAATGCGATCCACCGAGCCTATTTCTTCGAGCATCTTGAGGCAGGCTTCGTTGGCGCCGCCATGAGCCGGTCCCCACAGGGAGGCGATCCCGGCGGCGATACAGGCAAACGGGTTGGCACCGGAGGAGCCCGCCAGACGCACGGTGGAGGTGGAGGCGTTCTGCTCGTGATCCGCATGCAGGGTGAAGATGCGATCCATGGCCCGCTCGACGATGGGGTTGACCTTGTACTCTTCGGTCGGCACGCCAAACATCATGTGCAGGAAGTTGCCGGCATAGGAGAGGGCGTTGCGCGGCTGCATGAAGGGCTGGCCGATGGAGTATTTGTAACACATGGCGGCCAGGGTCGGCATCTTGGAGAGCAGACGGAAGGCGCAGATCTCGCGATGCTCTTCGTTGTTGATGTCGAGGGCATCGTGATAGAAGGCGGACAGGGCGCTGACCACACCGCACATGATGGCCATGGGGTGGGAGTCACGACGGAAGCCGCGGAAGAAGAAGGCGATCTGCTCGTGCACCATGGTGTGGCGGGTGACCAGACGCTCGAATTCGGCGTACTGGGCCTTGGTGGGGGCCTCGCCGTAGAGCAGGATGTAGCAGACTTCCAGATAGCTTGCCTGGGTGGCCAGCTCGGCAATGGGGTAACCACGGTGCAGCAAGACACCCTGATCGCCATCTATGTAAGTGATGGAGGATTTGCAAGAACCTGTGGCCATAAAACCAGGGTCGAAGGTGAAATAACCTTGAGCGCCCAGTTTTCTGACATCGATCACGTCGGGTCCGACGGTCCCCGACAGGATCGGTAGTTCGACCGGCTCTTTTCCGGGTAGGTGTAGGGTGGCTATTTTATCAGCCATAGCACGTCTCCTTTGCTCTTTTATAATTAGTTCCAGTCGTACTCTATTACGAGAATCATGACTCAGGCAAAAAGGTTTCTCACCCTTCATCCCTAAAGGGTCGGCTGGATCGCCTTATTTGAACCAGAGATCCCCCCCCTTGTCAATTTTGCTGAATGATCATTAATGACCTGTTAAACAAGATGTGAGATCTGGTTTACGGTTTTGGGTTTTCTTTGTAGCTATTTGATTGTCATTGGTTAAGGCCGCCGATATACTGCGCCTCGTGGGTGATGGCTGTCGGTGTTTGAAACGCTTTCGCAAAGCCGGATGTGATATTGAAAATGTTGTTTTTGGCTTTCCTGAGTTGTTTTGGTAACAAAATCCTAACAAATGCCACTCCGTGCCCTCAATAGTTTGTGAAAACAATAACTAACGTGCTCAATGGAGCTGAGTGGGCAAAGCCGTGAAAAATAAACAGAGACCTGTAAACCTCGACCTACAGACTATCAGCTTTCCTGTCACCGCCATCGCTTCCATCTTGCATCGTGTCTCAGGGGTGATCACCTTTGTGGCGCTTTCCATCTTGCTGTGGATGCTTGGTACTTCCCTTTCCTCTCCCGAGGGGTTCGACACTGTCATGTCCATCCTGGACAACATCCTGGTCAAACTCGTGTTCTGGGGGATCCTGACGGCGCTCGCGTACCACATTGTTGGTGGTATTCGTCACCTGATCATGGACATGGGCTATTGGGAAGAGCTGGAGTCCGGCTCACAGAGTGCCCGCGTGGCCTTCGTGATCACCGGTGTCTTGGCGGTATTGGCGGGAGTACTGGTATGGTAACCAATTCTGCAACCTTCGGGCGCAGCGGCGTTCACGATTACATCCTGATCCGTGCCACCGCCCTCATCATGACGTTCTACACCCTCTATCTGGTGGGTTTCATCGCCTTCAACGACATCACCTACGAGGTATGGGTCGGCTTCTTCGCCAAGACCTTTACCAAGGTGTTCACCCTGTTGGCGCTCTTCTGTGTGCTGATCCACGCCTGGATCGGCCTGTGGCAGGTGCTGACCGACTATATCAAGCCGGTTGCCGTACGGGGCTCTCTGCAATTTGCCCTGGTCGTGGTCTTGTTTGTCTATCTGATGACGGGTTTCGTCGTGCTGTGGGGTGTATAAGGTGACTATTCCAACTCGTGAATTTGATGCGGTGGTGATCGGTGCCGGTGGCGCCGGCATGCGCGCCGCACTGCAGATTGCCCAATCCGGCAAGAGCTGTGCTCTGCTGTCCAAGGTGTTTCCGACCCGCTCCCATACCGTGTCCGCCCAGGGCGGGATCACGGTCGCCCTGGGCAATGCCCACGATGACAACTGGCAGTGGCACATGTACGACACCGTCAAGGGTTCCGATTACATCGGTGACCAGGAAGCGATTGAATACATGTGCAAGACGGGCCCGGAAGCCGTCTATGAGCTGGAGAATATGGGCTTACCCTTCTCCCGCTTCGACAACGGCCGCGTCTATCAGCGTCCGTTCGGCGGCCAGTCCAAGGATTTTGGCGGTGAGCAGGCGGCGCGTACCGCCGCGGCGGCCGACCGTACCGGTCACGCCCTGCTGCACACCCTGTATCAGCAAAACGTCAAGAGCAAGACCACCGTCTTCTCCGAGTGGTATGCCCTGGATCTGGTAAAGAACCAGGACGGCCACGTCGTTGGCTGTACCGCCATCGACATGGAGAGCGGCGAAGTCGTCTACTTCAAGGCCAAGGCCACGGTGCTCGCCACCGGCGGCGCCGGTCGCATCTACCAGTCCACCACCAACGCCCACATCAACACCGGTGACGGCGTCGGCATGGCGCTGCGCGCCGGTGTGGGCGTGCAGGACATGGAATTCTGGCAGTTCCACCCCACCGGCATCGCCGGGGCAGGGGTGCTGGTGACCGAAGGCTGCCGTGGTGAGGGCGGTTATCTGCTCAACAAGGACGGCGAGCGCTTCATGGAGCGTTATGCTCCCAACGCCAAGGATCTCGCTGGTCGCGACGTGGTGGCGCGCTCCATCATGATCGAGATCCGCGAAGGCCGTGGCTGCGACGGTCCCTGGGGCCCGCACATCAAGCTCAAGCTGGATCACCTGGGCAAGGAGGTGCTGGAATCCCGTCTGCCAGGCATCTGCGAGCTCTCTCGCACCTTCGCTCACGTGGATCCGGTCAAGGAACCCATCCCCATCATCCCGACCTGCCACTACATGATGGGCGGCGTGCCGACCAACGTGAATGGCCAGTGCCTGACCCAGGATAAAGACGGCAACGACGTCCCCGTGGTCGGCCTGTTCGCGGTGGGGGAAATCGCCTGCGTCTCCGTGCACGGCGCCAACCGCCTCGGCGGCAACTCCCTGCTGGATCTGGTGGTGTTCGGTCGTGCCGCCGGCATGCACCTGGTCAACACCCTGGGGGAGATGGAGCATGGCCGCGCCGCGTCCGAAGGGGACATCGATGCCGCCCTGGCCCGTTTCAATCGCTGGGAAAACACCCGTGACGGTGAAGACCCGGCCCAGATCCGCAAGGATTTGCAGCGCTGCATGCAGAACAACTTCTCCGTGTTCCGTGAAGGTGACGCCATGGCCGAAGGGCTGGCCGAGCTGAAACTCATCCGCGAGCGCCTGAAAAACGCCCGTCTGGACGACACCTCCAAGGAGTTCAACACCCAGCGCATCGAGTGCCTGGAGCTGGACAACCTGATGGAGACGGCGTTTGCCACCGCGGTGGCGGCCAACTTCCGTACCGAGAGCCGGGGCGCCCACAGCCGCTTCGACTTCCCGGAGCGTGACGACGATAGCTGGTTGTGCCACAGCCTCTATCACCCGGACACCGAGTCCATGACCCGTCGCGCGGTCAACATGTCACCCAAGACCCGTGAGGCATTCCCGCCCAAGGTCCGGACTTACTGATTGCGGAGCAAAGCACAATGAACGTCACATTCTCGGTATATCGCTATAACCCGGACGTTGATAACGCCCCACATATGAAGGATTATCGTCTTGATATTCCTGAAGGTTCCGACATGATGGTGCTCGATGCGCTGATCCAGCTCAAAGAGCTGGATCCCACGCTCGCCTTCCGTCGCTCCTGCCGTGAAGGGGTCTGTGGCTCGGACGGGATCAACATGAATGGCAAGAACGGTCTTGCCTGCATCACCCCGCTCTCCGACCTGCTGAAGAAGGGCAACAAGGTGGTCATCCGCCCCTTGCCCGGCCTGCCGGTGATCCGGGACCTGGTGATCGACATGACCCAGTTCTACACCCAGTGGGAGAAGGTCAAGCCCTTCCTCATCAACGACGAAAAATTGCCGCCCGTGCGTGAGCACCTGCAATCCCCTGAAGAGCGTGCCAAGCTCGACGGCCTGTACGAATGTATCCTCTGTGCCTGCTGCTCGACCTCTTGCCCCTCCTTCTGGTGGAACCCGGACAAGTTCATCGGCCCCGCCGGTCTGCTCGCCGCCTATCGCTGGCTGGCTGACAGCCGCGACAGCGCCACCACTGAGCGTCTGGGCAACCTGGACGACGCCTTCAGCGTCTTCCGTTGCCACGGCATCATGAACTGTGTGAGCGTCTGTCCGAAGGGCCTCAACCCGACCAAGGCCATCGGCCATATCAAGTCGATGCTGCTCAACCGGGCTGTGTAATACCCAGGGCCTCGCCGCAAGGGCAGGGGCCCGACCTCTGGATGGCCACTCGACCCCTGGAAGGGTGGCCGTTTAACCCCGACAAAGCTGCTTCGTGGCAGTGACAAGAAGTACAAGGGATAGACATGCATAACGGCGTGATGAAGGCCTGGTTGGAGTCATCTCACCTGGCTGGTGCGAATGCAAGCTATATAGAGGATTTGTACGAATCCTTTCTGGACGATCCCGATTCCGTTGCCGAGGAGTGGCGCAGCATCTTTGCTGAACTGCCCCAGGTCAATGGTCACGCGGTAGAACAACCCCACTCCCAGGTTCGCGATTATTTCCGTCGTCTGGCCAAGGACCCCTCCCGATTCAGTGCCCCCGTCTCCGATCCCCAGGTGGATGCGAAGCAGGTGCGCGTGTTGCAACTGATCAACGCCTTCCGTTTCCGCGGTCACCAGAATGCCAAGCTGGATCCCCTCGGTCTCTGGGCCCGTGAAACCGTTGCCGAGCTCGACCCGGCCTTCCACAACCTGCAGGGCGCAGACATGGAGGCCACCTTCAATGTGGGCTCCTATGCCATCGGTCGCGAGACCATGGTGCTCTCCGATCTTTACGCCTCGCTGAAGAAGACCTATTGCGGCAGCATAGGTGCAGACTACATGCACCTCACCTCCACCGAGGAGAAGCGCTGGCTGCAAGACAGACTCGAGTCCATCGAAGGGAAGGGGACCTATACCCTCGAAGAGAAGACCCGCTTCCTCGAGAACCTGACCGCCGCCGAAGGGCTGGAAAAATACCTGGGGGCCAAGTTCCCCGGCGCCAAGCGCTTCTCCCTGGAAGGGGGCGATGCCATGGTGCCCATGCTCAAGGAGCTTATCCGCCGCGCCGGTGAGCAGGGCTGCAAGGAGGCCGTCATCGGCATGGCCCACCGCGGTCGCCTCAACGTGCTGATCAACGTGCTCGGCAAGCGTGCCCAGGACCTGTTCGACGAGTTCGCCGGCAAGCATGGCGAATCCTGGGGCACAGGGGACGTGAAGTACCACATGGGCTTCTCCTCCGACTTCGCCACCCCGGGCGGCAACGTCCACCTGGCGCTGGCCTTCAACCCCTCTCACCTCGAAATCGTCAACCCGGTAGTCATCGGCTCAGTGCGTGCCCGTATGGATCGACGTGGCGACAAGGATGGCTCCAGCGTCCTGCCCATCACCATCCACGGTGATTCGGCCATCGCTGGTCAGGGTGTAGTGGCGGAGACCTTCAACATGTCCCAGACCCGTGCCTATGGCGTGGGCGGGACGGTGCGCATCGTCATCAACAACCAGGTGGGCTTCACCACCTCCAACATGCGTGACGTGCGCTCCACCGAATATTGCACCGACATCGCCAAGGCGGTGCAGGCCCCTGTGCTGCACGTCAACGGCGACGACCCGGAAGCCGTGGTGCTGGTGACCCAGATTGCCCTGGATTACCGCAACACCTTCAAGCGCGACGTGGTGATCGAGCTGGTCTGCTACCGTCGTCACGGCCACAACGAGGCCGACGAGCCGAGCGCGACCCAACCCTTGATGTACCAGAAGATCAAGCAGCATCCGACGCCGCGCAAGATCTACGCCGATCAACTGGTCGCCGAAGGCAGCATCAGCCAGGAGCTGGCCACCGCCCAGGTCAACGAATACCGCGACGCCCTGGACAAGGGGGAGCGGGTGGTCAAGGAGTGGCGCCCCATGGAGCTGCACTCCGTCGACTGGACCCCTTATCTGGGTCACGACTGGGCCATGCACTATGACGCCAGCCTGCCCATGGAGCAGCTCAAGGCCCTGGGCGAGCGTGTCAGCCAGTACCCGGCTTCCCACGTGCTGCAGCGTCAGGTGCAGAAGATCTACGAAGACCGCCGCCTGATGGCCGCCGGCGACAAGCTGCTGGACTGGGGCTTCGCCGAGACCCTGGCCTACGCCACCCTGGTGGACAAGGGCGCCCGCATCCGTATCACGGGGCAGGATTCCGGTCGCGGCACCTTCTTCCACCGCCACGCCGTGCTGCACAACCAGAACGATGCCAGCACCTACACCCCGCTGTGCAACATTCACGAGAACCAGGGGCCGTTCGAAGTCTATGACTCCGTGCTCTCCGAAGAGGCGGTACTGGCGTTCGAATATGGTTACGCCAGCGCCGAGCCCGCCGGCCTCACCATCTGGGAAGCCCAGTTCGGTGACTTCGCCAACGGTGCCCAGGTGGTGATCGACCAGTTCCTCTCCTCCGGCGAGCAGAAGTGGGGCCGGATGTGCGGCCTGACCATGCTGCTGCCCCACGGCTACGAGGGACAGGGTCCGGAGCACTCCTCCGCCCGTCTGGAGCGCTATCTGCAGATGTGCGCCGAACACAACATGCAAGTGTGCGTGCCCTCCACCCCGGCCCAGGTCTATCACATGCTGCGTCGTCAGGTGGTGCGCCCCATGCGTCGTCCGCTCATCGTGATGTCGCCCAAGTCCCTGCTGCGCCACCCGCTGGCGGTGAGCAAGCTCGACGAGCTGGCACAAGGCACCTTCCAGAATGCCATCGGCGAGATCGACGCCCTGGATCCCAAAGGGGTCAAACGGGTGGTGTTCTGCTCCGGCAAGGTCTACTACGACCTGCTCGATGCCCGTCGCAAGGCCGAGCAGCAAGACGTGGCCCTGGTACGGATCGAGCAGCTCTACCCCTTCCCCGAGGCGGAAGTGCGCGCCATTCTGGCCGATTATGCCCATGTCACCGATTTCGTCTGGTGTCAGGAAGAGCCGCAGAACCAGGGCGCCTGGTACTGCACCCGCCATCACTATGATGGGGTCCTGCCTGCCGGTGCCACCCTGCGTTACGCCGGTCGTTCGGCCTCCGCCTCACCCGCGGTCGGTTACATGTCCGTCCACGCCAAGCAGCAGAAAGCCCTGGTGGAAGACGCCCTTACTCTGGCCTAAGCCCTGAACAAGAAGTAACAAGGAACTGATTACATGACTATCGAGATCAAGGTACCGGACCTGCCGGAATCAGTGGCCGACGCCACCATCGCGACCTGGCACAAGCAGCCGGGGGATCTGGTTGCCCGTGACGAAGTGCTGGTCGACATCGAGACCGACAAGGTCGTGCTGGAAGTGCCGGCGCCGGAAGCGGGCATCCTGGGTGACATTCTACAGGCCGAAGGCGCCACCGTGCTCTCCCGCCAGCTGATCGCCATGCTCAAGGCCGCCCCGGTCGCGGGTGAAGAGACCAAGGAGAAGCCGGTTGACGCCGCCGCCGAGAGTGGCGCGGCCGATGATCTGAGCCCCTCGGTGCGCCGCCTGGTGGCCGAACATGCCATCGACGTGGCCAAGCTGACCGGCACCGGCAAGGGCGGTCGCGTCACCAAGGAAGACGTGGAAGCCTTCCTCAAGGGTGGCAGCAAGCCCGCCGCCGCCCCGGTGGCGGCAGCGCCGGCTGTGCCGCTCGCTCCCCTGGCAGGTCGCACCGAGAAGCGTGTGCCGATGACTCGTCTGCGCAAGCGCATCGCCGAACGTCTGCTGGAGGCCAAGAACACCACCGCCATGCTGACCACCTTCAACGAGATCAACATGGCGCCCATCATGAAGCTGCGCAAGCAGTACGGCGAGATCTTCGAGAAGAAGCACGGCATCAAGCTCGGCTTCATGTCCTTCTACGTCAAGGCCGTGGTCGAATCCTTGAAGCGCTACCCGGAAGTGAACGCGGCGCTCGACGGTGATGACATCGTCTACCACAACTACTTCGACGTCAGCATCGCCGTCTCCACCCCCCGCGGCCTGGTGACCCCGGTGCTGCGCGACTGCGACAGCATGAGCCTGGCGGACATCGAGAAGGCCATCAAGGAGCTGGCGGGCAAGGGCCGTGACGGCAAGCTGACCGTGGACGAACTGACCGGCGGCAACTTCACCATCACCAACGGTGGCGTGTTCGGCTCCCTGATGTCCACTCCCATCATCAACCCGCCGCAGAGCGCCATCCTGGGGATGCACAAGATCCAGGACAGACCCATGGCCGTGGACGGCAAGGTGGAAATCCTGCCGATGATGTACCTGGCCCTCTCCTACGATCACCGCATCATCGACGGCCGCGAGTCGGTCGGCTTCCTGGTCTCCATCAAGGAGCTGCTGGAAGATCCGACCCGTCTGCTGCTGGACGTCTGATCGGCAAGTATATAGGGGCCTGTCCGGGCCCCTATCGCAGGGGCATTGAGAAACACCCCAACGGATATAACGACAACACGGATAGAACATCATGAATTTGCATGAATATCAGGCAAAACAGCTGTTTGCCCAGTATGGCCTGCCGGTCTCCGAAGGCTATGCCTGCGCAACCCCGCAAGAAGCTGCCGAAGCGGCCGACAAGATTGGCGGCAACATGTGGGTCGTCAAGTGCCAGGTGCACGCCGGCGGCCGCGGCAAGGCGGGCGGCGTCAAGCTGGCCAAGAGCAAGGACGAGATCCGTGCCTTCGCCCAGAACTGGCTCGGCAAGAACCTGGTAACCTACCAGACTGACGCCAACGGTCAGCCGGTCACCAAGATCCTGGTGGAATCCTGCACCGACATCGCCAAGGAGCTGTATCTCGGCGCCGTGGTCGATCGCAGCAGCCGCCGTGTGGTCTTCATGGCCTCCACCGAAGGTGGTGTCGAGATCGAGAAAGTGGCCGAAGAGACGCCGCACCTGATCCACAAGGCCGCCATCGATCCCCTGGTGGGCCCCCAGGCCTATCAGGCCCGCGAACTGGCCTTCAAGCTGGGTCTGGTCGGCGATCAGATCAAGCAGTTCACCAAGATCTTCATGGGTCTGGGCAAGATGTTCCAGGATTGCGACTTCGCCCTGCTGGAGATCAACCCCCTGGTCATCACCGACAAGGGCAACCTGCATTGCCTCGACGGCAAGATCAACATCGACGCCAACGCCATGTACCGCCAGCCCAAGCTGCGCGAGATGCACGATCCCTCCCAGGATGACCCCCGCGAAGCGCATGCCGCCCAGTGGGAGCTGAACTATGTGGCGCTGGATGGCAACATCGGCTGCATGGTCAACGGCGCGGGTCTGGCCATGGGTACCATGGACATCGTCAACCTGCACGGCGGCTCGCCTGCCAACTTCCTGGACGTCGGCGGCGGCGCCACCAAGGAGCGAGTGACCGAGGCGTTCAAGATCATCCTCTCCGACACCAAGGTGCAGGCCGTGCTGGTCAACATCTTCGGCGGCATAGTGCGCTGCGACATGATCGCGGAAGGCATCATAGGTGCTGTGAAGGAAGTGGGGGTCAAGGTGCCCGTGGTGGTGCGTCTGGAAGGCAACAATGCCGACCTGGGTGCCCAGAAACTGGCCGAGAGCGGCCTCAACATCATCGCCGCCAAGAGTCTGACTGACGCAGCTCAGCAAGTGGTTAAAGCAGCGGAGGCCAAATAATGAGCGTTCTGATCAACAAAGATACCAAGGTGATCTGCCAGGGCTTCACCGGCGGTCAGGGTACCTTCCACTCCGAACAGGCCATTGCTTACGGTACCCAGATGGTCGGCGGCGTGTCGCCTGGCAAGGGTGGCACCACCCACCTGGGCCTGCCGGTGTTCAACACCGTCCGTGACGCCGTGGAAGCCACCGGCGCCACCGCCTCCGTCATCTATGTCCCGGCACCCTTCTGCAAGGACGCCATCCTGGAGGCGATCGATGCCGGCATCCAGCTCATCGTCACCATCACCGAAGGCATCCCGACCCTGGACATGCTGGACGTCAAGGTGAAGCTGCAGGAAACCGGCGTGCGCATGATTGGCCCGAACTGCCCGGGCGTCATCACCCCGGGTGAGTGCAAGATTGGCATCATGCCCGGTCACATTCACCAGCCCGGCAAGGTGGGTATCGTGTCGCGCTCCGGCACTCTGACCTACGAAGCGGTCAAGCAGACCACGGACGAGGGCTTCGGCCAGTCCACCTGCGTCGGTATCGGTGGTGACCCCATCCCGGGTTCCAACTTCATCGACATCCTGGAGATGTTCCAGAACGACCCGCAGACCGAAGCCATCGTGATGATCGGCGAGATCGGCGGCAATGCCGAGGAAGAAGCGGCGGCCTACATCAAGGCCAACGTCACCAAGCCGGTGGTCTCCTACATCGCAGGTGTCACCGCGCCTCCGGGCAAGCGCATGGGCCATGCTGGCGCCATCATCGCCGGTGGCAAGGGCACCGCGGCCGAGAAATTTGCCGCCCTGGAAGATGCCGGCGTGAAAACCGTGCGATCCTTGGCCGATATCGGCAAGGCCCTGCGGGAAGTGACCGGCTGGTAAGTCAGCCTGTTATCTCTGATAAAAATGCCGCCCTATGTGAAGTGAACCCCATTTATTGGGCACATTAGTTGGCGGATGACATGGCCTGAGTTCGGTACTGTACCGGGCTCAGGCCGTTTAGTTTTACTTTGATCCGCTCGTGGTTGTAGTAGTGGATGTATTCATCCACCGCACGCTTCAGCTGCTCTGTATCTTCGTACTCTTCGTTGAACCAGCATTCGCTCTTCAGCAGCCCAAAGAAGTTCTCTACCACCGCATTGTCCAGGCAGCTCCCTTTGCGTGACATGCTTTGCTTCACCTCCCTTGACGATAATCGCGTCTGATAGCTCGCCATTTGATATTGCCAGCCTTGATCCGAGTGCCGCACCGGCGCATCTCCTGGCTGTCATGTCGCCAGGGCCTCATCCAGCATCTTGTCCACCAACTGCCTTTTTCTGGGACACCCACCTTTTTGACTGCCTTTTTCTGGGGCACCCACCTTTTGACAGCGGCGTAGCCCTGTACTTGGCTTGAGAGGTCACTGCCCAGGGGGTGAGCCATGACCATTGCCCGTTCACGTCAAATCAGTTTGCAGGATACGCCTTACTACCACGTGGTCAGCCGCTGCGTGCGGCGGGCGTTTCTGTGTGGGGAGGATGTCTATTCCGGCCAGAGTTACGAACATCGGCGCCAATGGGTGATCGACAAGTTGGGCCAGCTGTCGCGACTGTTTGCCATCGGTATTTGCGCCTATGCGGTGATGAGCAACCACTATCATCTGGTGCTCAAAGTCGAGTCGGACACAGCCGCCAGTTGGAGCGAGCGGGAGGTGGCAGAGCGCTGGGCGGCGCTGTTCCAGTGGCCGCTGCTGGTGCGGCGCTGGTATCAGGGGGAATCCCTGATTGAGCCCGAGTTGTTGGTCGTGCAGCAGTTGATAGGGCAGTGGCGGGAGCGCCTGCATTCCATCAGCTGGTTTGTGCGGCTGCTCAATGAGACCCTGGCACGGCAGGCCAATCGGGAAGATGGTTGCAAGGGCCATTTCTGGGAAGGGCGCTTCAAGAGTCAGGCCCTGCTCACCGAGTCAGCTCTGCTGGCCTGCATGGCGTACGTGGACCTTAATCCGATACGAGCGGCACTGGCAGACCGGCCCGAGCAGAGCGATTACACCAGCATCAAGCAGCGCCTGGATGAAACACCAGCAAGCGACGCCTTGCCTCCGCTATTGCTGCCATTTGCGGGTCAAAGCACACCTTATCCGGATGGTTTGCCCTATGCCTTCGCTGACTACCTGATACTGGTTGATTGGACCGGACGCGCCATTCGGGCAGACAAGCAGGGCCATATTCCAGCCAGGCTCGCCCCCATACTGCAACGGCTGAGCCTGGATGGTGCTGGTTGGTTGAAGCGGGTGGCACTGTTTCGACGGCAAGGGATCAGAGTGGTGGGGGACAGGGCGCATTGCCAGCTATTTGCCCACCATTGCGGCCAGCGACGATGCTATCAACCACTGTCATGAACCATTAGCACACACCTCACCCAAAATACCCGGTATATCAGCAGATGCCAGCATAACGCTGCCTGAAAAATGCGGCCTTGCATTAAACACGTCTGCTTCACCTCTGAGCAAGACACATAATCCAGCAACAGCCACAGTGGCATCGACCGGCGGCTTGGTGATGTTCTGCTTAAAAGGGTGGGTGTCCATGATAGAAAACTTATCCTCACTCGTTCATGTGCTTCGTGCCGGGTACTTCCCGCGGGTATTGCGCGCCTCTGAGCCCGGGCTTGTCCGGTTTTTTACTGTGATGAGATGGTCCCCTTTACCTTGAAAAATCGGGGTATAAGGGGTATAACCACGCGCTTTCCTGGTGTATTTAGCGAGCCCCTTATGCAAACTCCTTTTTGGCAGGCCAAGACCCTGCAACAGATGACCACTGCCGAGTGGGAGTCCCTGTGCGATGGCTGCGGCAAGTGCTGCCTCAACAAGCTGATCGACGCCGATACCGATGAGCTGGTGTTCACCAATGTGGCCTGCAACCTGCTCAACACCAGGAGCTGTCAGTGCTCCGACTATCACAATCGCTTCAAGAAGGAGCCGGACTGCCTGCAGATCACGGTGGAGAAGATAGAGGAGTACCAGTGGTTGCCCTCTAGCTGCGCCTACCGCCTGCTGGCCGAGGGGCAGAGCCTGCCGGCGTGGCACCCGCTCATCACCGGCAGCCGCTCCGCCATGCACCAGGCGGGGCAGTCGGTACGCGGCAAGGTGATACACGAGCGCGAGGCGGGGGAGTGGGAGGATCACATCATCACCTGGGCGAGCTGATCTGTTCGCTTGCCCGTCCCTAATTAGGGCCACCTTGTGTGGCTCTTTTCGTTTCTGACGGGAGGCTTGCCAGCAAAGCTGACAGTGCAAGGCATGGGGCGGGAGCCATTTGTGGCGAAAAGAGATGGGCGAGAAAAGAGTGGGTGTCCCAGAAACCGTCGGTGGCGAGAAGAGATGGGTGAGAAAAGAGTGGGTGTCCCAGAAACCGCCTCCCAGAAACCGCCGGTAGGTGAGCTCGCCTTTTTCAATCTGCTCGACCAGCGCCAGTTTAAAAGTCAGCGAGTCATCGCGCTGTGTCCGTTTCACACCTTGTCCCATCGGGCTCTCCATTTATGTGGGGGAAAGGTGTAAACCATATTCAGGACGGGACACAGAGATAAAAAAAGAGCCGCAGATGCGGCTCTTTTTGATGGCTGGCCTCCCTTAGGGACGGCCGGCCGGGCTGTGGGCCTTGTTGACGGCCGCAGTGCTGCCCGCGTGACGACCCGAGCTGGCAACGTCACCGCGCACCAGGGGCGGGTAGTCGACAGGCTCGGCGGCCGGCAGGGCAGGGGCCTCGGCCGGGGTCGCCATGGGGGCGGAGGCTTTGCGGGCCTGGGCCAGCAAGCCACCGGTAGCGCGCGGCGCAGACTTGGCGGCCTCTACCTTGGCGGGGGCAGCCGGGGCGCTGGCTGCGGCTGCCACCGGGGCCTCGGCGGCGGGGGCAATGGCCTCTGCCTCGGCGACCAGGGGAGCGACGTCGGCCACTGGGGTGACCTCAACCTCGGTTGCGGCCGGCGGCTGGACTGCGTCGACCTGAGCCGGCTCAACAGCGTCAACCTGAACCAGCTCAACTGGCGCGGCGTCAGCCTGCACAGGGGCCTGGGCCGCTTCCACCACCTGGACGGGGGCGTCGGTCTGGGCGGGTGCCTCCACCTTGGGCTCGACCGGAGCGGGGGCAACCTGAGCGGGTTCGGCTGCGGCCACAACGGCGACCTCTGCCTGCACGTCCGCTACCACGACCGCTTGCTCGACCTGCTGCTCGGCTTGCGGCGCGGAGTCGGCAACCGGAGCAACCGACTCGCTGACGACCTTGCTGGTGTCGACGAAGGGCACTTCCGGCAGGTGGTGATCGGTATCCACGACGGCGTGCTCGACCAGGGCGGCGGAGGCCTGGGTCGCGGCGGCGATGGCTTGCGGGCTCAGCGGGGCAACCAGCGGGGTCACCGGCTCATTGCTCTCGACCTGGGGCTGCTCCTCTTCGCGCTGGCCGCGGCTCTCTTCGTTGATGCGCTTGCGGCGCTGACCTTCGCCACGCTGGCCACGGGGGTTGCGACGGGAGCGGCGCTGGCCGTCCTGATCGTCACCCTGCGGGGCATCGGCGTCTTCGGTGGCCACCACGGCGGCTAGCGGCTGCTCGGCCTGGGGCGCATCGACGCGGATCTGCTTGCGCAGTTGACGACGTTCGCGGCGCTCGGCGACGATCAGCTCCTTCTCCTGGTGAGCCTCGACTTGAGTCTCTACCTGGGTCGGCAGCGCTTCGGCGGCGACCACGGCCTGCACCTGGGTGTCACGCTCGGCACGGGGCTCGCGGGGTTGGCGCGGTTCACGCTCACCACGGGGTTCCCGGGGCTGACGCGGTTCGCGGGGCTGACGGGGCTCACGCTCGGCGCGGGCTTCGTTGGCCTGGCGAGGTTCCCGCTCGGCGCGAGGCTCGCGGGGCTGACGGGGTTCCCGTTCGGTGCGCGCCTCGTTGGCCTGACGCGGCTCGCGCTCGGTACGGGGCTCACGCTCCTTGCGCGGACGACGGGCACGGTTGTCACCCTGCTCGCCACTCTTGGCGTCACGGCGCTGTTCACCCCCTTCGTTGCGGTTGCGGTTGCCCTGACGCGGGCCACGACGCTCGTCACGCTGATGGCGGTGACTCTCTTCCTTGCGGGCCTCGGCCTGGACCGGTGCGGCCGGTTTGGCCTCGGGGGCGGCAGGGCCAGGGGCGAAGATGCCGGCGATGGCCTTGAAGAACTTGCCGACCAGGCCAGCCTCTGCCACGGGGGCAGGGGCGACCGGTGCGGCAGGCTGAGGCGCCGCGGCGGCAGCCGGTGCGGGCTGGGTCGGCTGGATGAAGCCTTGCAGCAGCGGCTGTTCCCGCTCGATGGCCTGGGCCTGCTTGGGCTGGTAGACGGGCTTGGCTATCTCCGTCTTCAGCTCGTAGCTCACCGCTTCGGGGATCTCATTCTTGCGAATGCGGGTCACCTCGTAGTGGGGCGTCTCCAGATGCTGGTTCGGGATGATGTAGAGGCGCACGTCGTTGCGCTGCTCGAGGCTGGCGATGGAGCTGCGCTTCTCGTTGAGCAGGTAGGCGGCGACATCCACCGGCACCTGGGCATGGACCTGTTCGGTGTTGTCCTTCAGGGCCTCTTCTTCGATGAGGCGCAGGATGGAGAGGGCCAGTGACTCGTTGTCACGGATGACCCCTTGACCCTGGCAACGGGGGCAGATGTGGCTGCTGGACTCGTTGAGGGAGGGGCGCAGGCGCTGGCGGGACATCTCCAGCAGGCCGAAACGGGAGATCCGGCCCAGCTGGATGCGGGCCCTGTCCTGATGGACGGCTTCACGCAGACGGTTTTCCACTTCACGCTGATGGCGAACCGGGGTCATGTCGATGAAGTCGATGACGATCAGGCCACCCAGATCGCGCAGGCGCAACTGACGGGCAATCTCGTCGGCCGCTTCCAGGTTGGTCTGCAGCGCCGTCTCCTCGATGTCGCCGCCCTTGGTGGCGCGGGAGGAGTTGATGTCGATGGAGGTCAGGGCCTCGGTCGGATCGATGACGATGCTGCCGCCGGAGGGCAGGCGCACTTCACGCTGGAACGCAGACTCAATCTGGCTCTCGATCTGGAAGTGGTTGAACAGAGCCACGTCACCCTGGTACAGCTTGACCCGATTGAGGAAATCGGGGCGAACCAGCTCGATATGCGCCTTGGCGCGCTCGAAGATGACGGGGTTGTCGATCAGGATCTCGCCCACATCGCGACGCAGATAGTCACGAATGGCGCGCACGATCACGTTGCTCTCCTGATGGATGAGCACCGGGGCGGCACGCTGCTGGGAGGCCTTGTGGATGGAATCCCAGTGATTGAGCAGGACGTTCAGATCCCAGGAGAGCTCCTCGGGGGACTTGCCGACACCGGCGGTACGCACGATGAGCCCCATGCCTTCCGGCACGGTAAGACCCGACAGGGCCTCTTTCAGTTCGGTGCGCTCGTCACCCTCGATGCGGCGGGAGATGCCGCCGGCACGGGGGTTGTTGGGCATCAGCACCAGGTAGCTGCCGGCCAGGCTGATGAAGGTGGTGAGGGCCGCACCCTTGGTGCCACGCTCTTCCTTATCGATCTGGACGATCACTTCCTGGCCCTCGCGGACCACTTCTTTGATGTTGGGACGACCCTGATAGGAGTAACCGGAGGGGAAATAATTGCGGGCGATCTCCTTTAACGGCAGGAAACCGTGGCGCTCGGCGCCGTAGTCGACAAAAGCAGCTTCGAGACTGGGTTCTACGCGGGTGATCTTGCCCTTGTAAATGTTCGCTTTCTTCTGCTCGTGTCCCGGACTTTCAATATCCAAATCGTAGAGCTGTTGTCCGTCAACCAGCGCTACGCGCAACTCCTCTTCCTGAGTCGCGTTGATTAGCATTCTTTTCATTGAGTTCTCATTATTTTGTCATTTTGATTTCCTCCACAGGATCCTGCCGGCGCCGGCCTCGGGTCTTCAGCATACTGGGGCAACCTCCCGGTTGGGGTACGCATGAGGCGCAAACTAAGGGCGCTCTGGTTCAGCCTTCTCGAGAAGGGATGAATAAAGGATGCCGGTGTGGAGACAAATAGCCGGTTCTGTTTGCGTTCTCCATGCGCTGTACCTCGCACCCGGGAACCGTCATGTTCTTGTATACACGGTGTTTCGGGATTGGGTGGCATACTTTTTGGCCACTTAGTACAAGGCTTGAACACAATGACAAAACCTTGTTTATTATCCCATTTAAACCACTTTTATAGCAAGGTGCCATTTTTCAACAAAGCATGGAGCAAAGGGGCCCGTGGGGTGTTAAAATCCGCGCCATGACACAGATACATCAACAAGTGCAGCTGCTCACCATCGAAGCTGAGCATGAAGGGCAGCGCATCGACAATTTTCTCAAGACTCAGTTAAAGGGCGTCCCCAAGAGCCTGATCTATCGCATCCTTCGCAAGGGGGAGGTGCGCGTCAACAAGAAGCGCATCAAACCGGAATACAAGCTCTGCCCGGGTGACGAGGTGCGGGTGCCCCCCGTGCGCGTCGCCGAAAAGAACGAGCTCCCCTCCGCCAACCTCGGCAGCATCCAGCGTCTGGAGAGCCAGATCCTGTTTGAAGATGACGCCATGATAGTGCTCAACAAACCGTCCGGCATGGCGGTGCACGGCGGCAGCGGCCTGAGCTTTGGCGTGATTGAAGGGCTGCGTGCCCTGCGCCCGGAAGCCCGCTTCCTCGAGCTGGTTCACCGGCTCGACCGCGACACCTCCGGCGTCTTGCTGGTCGCCAAGAAGCGCAGCGCCCTGCGCAGCCTGCACGAGCAGTTGCGAGTCAAGACCATGCGCAAGCAGTACCTGGCGCTGGTGCGCGGTCAGTGGCAGTCCCACGTCAAGGTGGTCAATGCGCCCCTGCGCAAGAACGATCTGCAATCGGGCGAGCGGGTGGTGCGGGTCAGCAGTGACGGCAAGCCGTCCGAAACCCGCTTTCGGATTGCCCGCCAATTTGCCGAGGCAACCCTGGTGGAATGCAGCCCCATCACCGGCCGCACCCACCAGATCCGGGTCCACACCCAACACGCCGGCCACCCCATCGCCTGCGATGATAAGTATGGTGAAGCGGCCTTTGATGAAAAAATGCGCAGCCAGGGGCTGAAACGGCTGTTCCTGCATGCCTGGAAGCTCACCTTTACCCATCCGGTGGATGGCCGGGAGGTGTTGATCGAGGCGCCGCTGGCCGCCGAGCTCGATACCTTCCTGAACAAGCTGGCGCGCTGATGCAGGGTACCCGGCTCGCCATCTTCGACTGGGACGGCACGCTGATGGACTCCATCGGGCGCATCGTCAACTGTGTCGAACTGGCCGCCGGGGAGTGCGGTCTGTCACTCCCTGCCCGGGAGCAGACCCGGCAGATCATCGGCCTGAGCCTGGAGGTGGGGCTGGCGAGCCTGTTCGGATTGACGGTGGGTAGTGCGTCCTGTGCCCGTCTGGTCGCCGCCTATCGTCATCACTATCTTCATGACGATACGCCGAGCCCGCTGTTTGCCGATGCCGCCGACTTGCTCCATGACTGGCATGGGCGCGGCATCTTGCTGGCGGTGGCCACCGGCAAGTCTCGCCGTGGTCTGGATCGGGTACTCGAGGAGACGGGGCTGGGGCCGCTGTTTGCCGCCAGTCGCGGCGCCGACGAGGCACGTTCCAAACCCGACCCCCTGATGCTGAGTCAACTGCTGGACGAGCTGGCGTTGCCGGTTGGCGAGGCGGTGATGATAGGGGACACGGTCCATGATCTTGGCATGGCCGAGGCGCTGGGAATGGCCCGCATCGGGGTGACCTGGGGCGTGCACGGCAGAGAACGGCTGCAGGCCCATGATCCGGTCGCCATCGTCGATACCATGGCTCAGTTGAGGCGCTCTCTGGATTAGCGAGCCGCTGACAACAATGACAAGACGGGAGCCTGGGCTCCCGTTTTTCATGGCTGGCGTGTCATGGGCGTCAGGGCAGGGCGAGACCGTGACGCCCCAGCAGCTCGATGAGGCCGATCAGGGGCAGGCCTATCAGGGCATTGGGATCGCGCCCCTCCAGCGCCTCGAACAACACGATTCCCATCCCTTCACACTTGAAGCTGCCGGCGCAATCGAGCGGTCGTTCGGCCTCGACATAGCGGCGAATGGCCGCTTCATCCAGGGTGCGAAAGTGGACCGTGAAAGGCTCGACCAGGCCATGGCATTGGCCCGTGGCGGCATCCAGCACGGTGAGGCCGGTATAGAAGGTGATGCTGCGCCCTTGTGCGGCCATGAGCTGCGCCACCGCATTGTCCACCGACCCCGGCTTGCCGAGGATCCTGCCGTTGCAGACACACACCTGGTCCGAGCCAATGATCAATCCCCGCTCAACCTCGTCGGCAATGGCTGCCGCCTTGGCATGGGCGAGCCGCGTCACCAGCGCCTCGGCCGATTCGCCGGGCAGAGGGGATTCATCCACCCGGGGGGCTGCACACTCGAAGGGGAGGCCGAGCTTTTCCAGCAGTGCTTTGCGATAGGGGGAGGTGGAGGCGAGGATCAGCGGTGTTGACATCATGATATCCAGGTTCGTTGCGATCAGCGGCCGATGGTATCGCCGCGCCATCGACAGGGCAATTGCCGGATGGGATGGCAGCCCCCACCTGGGCGTTATGTCTGGTGTCCTGATGCCATTTGACCATGACGATGCCCGGGCACATCAGGGGGATGGTCACGGGCGATGGACGAATGGCGATCACCCGAGGGCCCAAGTGGCGGACAGGATCCTGTGTCGGATCCGCTGCTTTGTGGCATAATCGGTCACCGATGAGCGCAAGCCCCGGCATCTTGGGGGCATGTGTTGTTAAAATCATCGGCGGTAAGGACTTTTTCCTTTGACTATCCCCTGTTGGACCTATAATATTCGCGCCCTATGCAAAAGGTGAAGTTGCCCGTTAAGGTTGATCCAGTCCGTAGTGCCTTGAAGCTACTCGATTATGTCGGGATAGTTGAAAAGTCGCAGATGCCCAGGCTGGAGGCATCAACCGCAGGCTTGCGAAGTGATGTGGATGTGTCACTGCACTTTGGCAAAGATGTCCAGAAGTTGACCGTTATGAAAGGCACTGCCCATGCCGAGGTTGACCTGGTTTGCCAGCGTTGTGGCGAAACGTTCCAACACCTTTGTGAAGCTGAATTTATCTACACTCCGCTGTTCGAGAGAACAAACGAGGAAGAACTGCCGGAAGCTTATGAGCCCATTGAGTTGGACGAAAACGGTGAGATAGATCTTCATCAAATCCTGGAGGATGAACTCATCCTCTCGTTGCCTCAAGTCGCAATGCATCCCATGGATGCCTGCCCGAGAGGAAACATGGAGATGACCTGGGGTGATATCGAACCTGCTGATGAGCGGCCAAATCCCTTTGCAGTTCTTGAAGAGCTTAAACGTAAGTGAATCTAGGAGTTAGCCTACCATGGCCGTACAACAGAACCGTAAAACCCGTGCCAAGCGTGGCATGCGTCGTTCCCACGATGCACTGACCAGCGCTGCCCTGACTGTTGATCAGACCAGTGGCGAAATTCATCGTCGTCACCACGTGACTGCCGATGGTTTCTACCGCGGTAAAAAGGTAATCGCTTAAGGATTGCCTTTGTCTACGCTCAACGTCGCGCTAGACATAATGGGGGGCGATTTCGGTCCCTCTGAAACAGTGCCTGCCGCCGTGCAGGCACTGTCTCTTTTGCCCCGGCTCAATCTGATCCTGGTCGGCAACGAAACCAGCGTCACACCGCTTCTGCGCCAGCATGGCCTGCTCAATCATCCCCGCGTTCGCTTCGTACATGCCTCCCAGGTCGTCGGGATGGGCGATAAGCCGATCGTCGCGCTGAGAACCCTCAAAGACTCCTCCATGCGGGTTGTGCTGGATCTGGTCAAGAGCGGCGCCGCCGATGCTTGTGTCAGTGCGGGCAACACCGGGGCCCTGATGGCCATGGCCAAGTGCGTGCTCAAGTCCCTGCCCGGGGTCGACAGACCCGCCCTTATCAAGGCGCTGCCGACGGTGGCGGGCAAACGCACCGTCATGCTGGATCTGGGGGCCAACGTCAGTTGCGATGCCGACACCTTGCTGCAATTTGCGGTCATGGGCTCGGTCGTCGCCGAACTGGTGGAGGGCATAGCGTCACCCCGTGTCGCGCTGCTCAACGTGGGGGAGGAGGAGATCAAGGGCAACGATCTGGTGCGCCACAGCGCCGAGCTGCTGCGCCAGTGCCCTGCCATCAACTTCACCGGCTTCATCGAGGGAGACTGCCTGTTCACCGGCCAGGCGGATGTCATCGTCTGCGATGGCTTCGTGGGCAATGTGGCCCTGAAGACGGCGGAAGGGGTGGTGCGCATGATGGGGCAACTGGCCGGTTATCCGCGAAAAAAGCGCAGTTTTCTTGGGCTGATCGCAGGATTTATGCTCAAACGGCGTTTTTCTTACCTGAACCCCGACCAGTATAACGGTGCAAGTCTGTTAGGATTGCGCGGCATTGTGGTAAAAAGTCATGGGCGGGCCGAACGTCGCGCCCTCTCTACTGCGATCCTGCTGGCCGCGCAAGAGGCCAAGCATCAACTTCCATTGCAAATAGCAGATCGCCTTGAATCTGTCTTTTCCGACAGGGATCTATAAGAACTCTATGCATAGCAAAATTCTGGGTACTGGCAGCTACCTGCCAAGTTCAGTGCGCACCAACGCCGATCTCGAACAGATGGTCGAGACCAGCCACGACTGGATCGTGGAGCGCACCGGGATCCATGAGCGCCGTATCGCGGGGGATGGCGAAACCGTCGCCACCCTTTCTCATCAGGCCGCCCTGCGTGCACTGGATGCCGCCGGCCTCCAGGCAAGCGATCTGGACATGATAGTGCTGGCCACCACCAGTGCCGAAAATGCCTTCCCGGCCGCCGCCTGCGAGCTGCAAAACCTGTTGGACGTGCCGGGGATCCCGGCGTTCGACATCGCCGCCGCCTGCGCCGGTTTCACCTATGCCCTCTCCATCGCCGATCAGTTCGTCAAATCGGGGGCGGCCCGCCATGTGCTGGTCGTCGGCGCCGATGTGCTGTCGCGCATGTGCGATCCGCAAGATCGCGGCACCATCATACTGTTTGGTGATGGGGCAGGGGCCGTGGTCATTGGTGCCAGCGAGACCCCTGGCATCCTCTCCACCCACCTGCATGCCGATGGTCGCTATGGCGATCTGCTCAAGCTGCCCCAACCCCGTCGCGGCCTGAGCGGCAGCGAGCTCGAAGCCTACATGTATATGAAGGGCAACGATGTGTTCAAGGTCGCGGTGACCCGCCTGAGCGAGATAGTGACCGAGACCCTGGCCGCCGCCAACATAGATCCGAGCGAGCTCGACTGGCTGGTGCCGCACCAGGCCAACTACCGCATCATCAACGCCACCGCCAAGAAACTCGGCATGAGCCTTGACCGTGTGGTGCTGACCCTCGACAAACACGGCAATACCTCGGCCGCCTCCGTCCCCATCGCCTTCGATGAAGGGGTCCGTGACGGTCGTATCCAGCGCGGTCAGCTGGTGCTGCTCGAGGCGTTTGGTGGCGGATTTGCCTGGGGCTCAGCCCTGGTTCGCTTCTAAGCTTTCACCACGAAGGAGCGTGGCCAGCCCTGTGCCGGCCACGCTCCTCATGTCGTTTTCGCTTTAAAGGACATCATGATGACCCAATTTGCCATCGCTTTTCCGGGACAAGGCTCCCAGGCTGTCGGCATGCTGGCCGAACTGGCCGAACAGCATGCGATTATCAAGGAGACCTTCGCCGAGGCGAGCCAGGTGCTCGGTTATGATCTGCTGGCGCTGACCCTGCAGGGGCCGGCAGAAGAGCTGGGCAAGACCTGGAAGACCCAACCGGCCCTGCTGACCGCCTCCGTTGCCCTGTGGCGTCTGTGGCAGCAGCAGGGTGGGGCGACCCCGGCCGTCATGGCCGGTCACAGCCTCGGCGAGTATTCCGCCCTGGTCTGTAGCGGCGCCCTGGCCTTCACCGATGCCGTCAAGCTGGTCGAACTGCGCGGCCTGGCCATGCAGGAAGCCGTGCCGGAAGGCACCGGCGCCATGGCCGCCATCATCGGCCTGGACAACGACACCATCGCCGCCAACTGCGAGCAGGCGGCAGAGGGGCAGGTGGTCTCCCCGGTCAACTTCAACTCCCCGGGCCAGGTGGTGATCGCCGGGCACAAGGAAGCCGTCGAGCGTGCCAATGTGCTGATGAAGGCGTCCGGTGCCAAGCGGGCGCTGCCGCTGCCGGTCTCGGTGCCGTCTCACTGCGCCCTGATGAAACCGGCCGCCGAGAAGCTGGCCGCGGCCCTGGATGGGATCGAGATCAAGGTTCCATCCATCGCTGTCATCAATAATGTCGATGTCAGCTGTGAACAGGATCCGGCCGCCATCAAGCAGGCGCTGGTGCGTCAGCTGTTCAGCCCGGTACGTTGGACCGAGACGGTCGAGCGGATGGCCAATGAGGGCATCACCCTCGAGATCGAGATGGGGCCGGGCAAGGTACTGACCGGTCTCGCCAAGCGTATCGACAAGCGGGTGGAAGGCATTCATGCCAACGATGCCGCTTCATTCGAACAGGCGCTGGCCCAGATTCAGTAAACAGGAGTAGAGCATGAGTTTTACCGATAAGGTTGTGTTGGTGACCGGCGCCAGCCGTGGCATCGGTCGTGCCATTGCCGAGGCGTTCGTGGCCCGTGGCGCGAACGTCGTGGGTACCGCGACCAGCGAGCGCGGCGCCGAGGCCATCAGCGCCTACCTGGGCGAGCATGGCTGCGGCCTGGCCCTGGATGTGACCAGCCCCGAATCCATCGAAGCCGTCTTCGCCGCCATCAAGGCGCGTTTTGGCGACATCGACATCCTGATCAACAACGCCGGTATCACCCGCGACAACCTGTTGATGCGCATGAAGGATGATGAGTGGAGCGAAATCATCGACACCAACCTCACTTCCCTCTATCGTCTGAGCAAGCCGGTGCTGCGCGCCATGATGAAGAAGCGCCATGGCCGCATCATCAGCATAGGTTCCGTGGTGGGTACCATGGGCAACGCAGGTCAGGTCAACTATGCCGCCGCCAAGGCCGGTCTGGTGGGCTTTACCAAGTCGCTGGCCCGTGAAGTGGCATCCCGTGGTATCACGGTCAATGCGGTTGCTCCCGGTTTCATCGAGACCGACATGACCAAGGCGCTCAATGAAGAGCAGCGGTCAGGTATCATGAACCAGGTACCCGCAGCCCGTTTGGGCGATCCGAAAGAAATTGCCGCCGCTGTGGTATTCTTGGCATCTGATGACGCCGCTTACATCACCGGCGAAACCCTGCATGTTAACGGCGGGATGTACATGGTGTAATCAATTTGTCGTCAGTTCTGCTCAAATTTGCGATATTACGCCGAAGTTTGGCACATTTCGTGGTTTGACCAGCAGCAAGCTACTTGCAAACCAACGTCAATTGAATAAACTACCCCAACCAGACGCAATAGCGTATTTTTAAAGGAAAATTCAGGTCATGAGCAACATCGAAGAACGCGTAAAGAAAATCATCATCGAACAACTGGGTGTTAAAGAGGAAGACGTTAAAAACGCTGCCTCCTTCGTCGACGACCTGGGCGCTGACTCTTTGGATACCGTTGAACTGGTAATGGCGCTGGAAGAAGAATTCGATACCGAGATCCCGGATGAAGAAGCCGAGAAGATCACTACTGTACAAGCGGCTATCGACTACATCACCGCTAATCAGGAATAAGTTCCTGTTCTGAAAGAAGCGGCCCAAGGGCCGCTTCTTTTATGTTTACCCCTTTCAAAATACCTCTCGGAGACTAGCTCAGTGTCAAAACGCAGAGTCGTGGTGACCGGCCTGGGAATGCTTTCCCCGGTGGGCAACACAGCCGAATCCAGCTGGCAAGCCCTGCTCAACGGGCAGAGCGGCATCTCTCCCATCGAACACTTTGATGCCAGCGAGTTTGCGACCCGTTTCGCAGGCCAGGTCAAGGCGTTCGATCCCGAACAGTACGGCATCAACCGCAAAGAAGCCCGCAAGATGGATCTCTTCATCCAGTACGGCGTGGCGGCGGGCATACAGGCGTTGGATGATTCGGGTCTGGTTGTCAACGAAGACAACGCAGAGCGGGTGGGTGTGGCCATCGGTTCCGGCATCGGCGGCCTGGGTCTGATTGAACAGAACCATACCAGCCTCGTCAATGGCGGCCCGCGCAAGCTGAGCCCCTTCTTCGTGCCATCCACCATCATCAATATGGTGTCCGGTCATCTCTCCATCATGAAGGGGCTGCAGGGGCCGAACATTGCCGTGACCACCGCCTGTACCACTGGCACCCATGCCATCGGCATGGCGGGTCGCATGATTGCTTACGGTGATGCGGACGTGATGGTAGCCGGTGGCACCGAGAAAGCCTCCACCCCCATGGGGATGGGCGGCTTCGCGGCGGCCAAGGCGCTCTCTACCCGCAACGACGAACCCACCAAGGCGAGTCGCCCCTGGGACAAGGATCGCGACGGTTTCGTGCTGGGTGACGGCGCCGGGGTGCTGGTGCTGGAAGAGTACGAGCATGCCAAGGCCCGTGGCGCCAAGATCTACGCCGAGCTGGTTGGCTTTGGCATGAGCGGCGACGCCTATCACATGACGGCCCCGCCTTCTGACGGCAACGGTGGCGCTCGTGCCATGAAGAACGCCATCAAGGATGCCGGCATCGCCCCCGAGCAGATCGGCTACATCAATGCCCATGGCACCTCCACCCCCCTGGGTGACGTGGCCGAACTGCGTGGCATGAAAGAGGTGTTTGGCGACCATGCCAACGCCCTGATGATCAGCTCCACCAAGTCGATGACCGGTCATCTGCTGGGTGCCGCCGGCGCCATCGAGGCGATCATTACCGTGCTGGCCCTTCGGGATCAGGTGGCTCCGCCCACCATCAACCTGGACAATCCGGATGAGGAGTGCGATCTGGATCTGGTGCCCCATGTGGCCAAACCAGGCCAGTTTGAGTACGCCCTCTCCAATTCCTTCGGATTTGGCGGCACCAATGGCTCCCTGATCTTCAAACGCGTATAATTCGCGCCAGGGCAATGTTCAATAGGCCCGATACGAGCTCGTATCGGGCCTTTTTTATCGGAGGGATCCCGCTTGCTCATCAATGGTGTATCCGCAGAGTCGATATCGGCCCGGGATCGAGGGTTGGCCTATGGCGATGGCCATTTCACCACCCTGCTGATCCAGGAGGGACAGGCCCGCTACTGGCCCGAGCATCTGGCACGCTTGCAGCAGGGCTGCGCGCGACTCGCCATCTCGCCGCCGTGCTGGACCACCCTGGCAGCCGAGCTCGACACCCTGATCGCCGATCAGGCGCTGGCCGTCGCCAAGATAGTGTTGACCCGAGGGGAGGGGGGCCGTGGCTATGATGGCTCTGGCTGCCTGCAGACCAGCCGGATCCTCTCTCTGGCGCCCTATCCCATGCACTATCTGGATTGGCAGCGGACCGGCATCAGCATTGGCGTCTGCCAGCAGCGCATTGGTGACAGCCCCATGCTGGCCGGACTCAAGACCCTCAATCGACTGGAACAAGTTTTGCTTAAAGGCGAACTTGCCAAGCAAGGCGCGGTCGAAGGAATAGTATTGAATTGCCGAGGGTTTCTGGTGGAAGGGGTGAGTGCCAACCTGTTCTGGCGCCGGGGGAGCACCGTCTTTACCCCGGATCTTGGCCACGGTGGCGTGGATGGCATCATGCGCCGACAGGTGATGTCGCTCCTGCGTCAGATGGGGATCGAGCTGCGTATCGTCGAAGCCCCCCTGGAGTCACTCTGGCAGGCCGAGGAGGTCTGGCTGACCAATACCCTGATGGGCCTGGTGCCCGTCACCCGTATCGAGCATAAAGAGTACGACTCACAGCAGGTGGTGCGTCGTCTACAGGAGCGATTGCTAATTGAAGTTTAATCGGCTTTACACCCTGCTCGCGGGAGCGGCCCTGAGCGCCGCCCTGGCCGGCGGGTACGTCTATTACAAGTGGTATCAGGTGGAGACCCTGACCAACAAGGGGCCGACCCGCCTCTACACAGTCACAAAGGGCTCCCATGCCGCCGGCCTCATCACCGAACTGGCCGATGGCGAGGTGACCCCCTGGGCGCTTCGGCTCTGGCTTCGCAGCCATCCTGAATTGGCGGCCATCAAGTCAGGCACCTACGAGATCAAGGAAGGGACCCCCTTGAAGGAGACTCTCTCCCTGTTTGCCTCGGGCAAAGAGTTTCATTTAAGCCTGACCTTCGTCGAGGGATCCCGCTTCGAGGATTGGCAGAAGCAGCTCGCCAGCGCCCCCTATCTGGAGCGGGTCACCCTGGAGCAAGACGAGACCGAGCTGGCCCATGAGCTCGGCATCGACAATGGCAAGCTGGAAGGCTGGTTCCTGCCGGAGACTTACGCCTATACGGTTCATGCCAGCGATCTCTCCGTGCTGCGCCGCGCCCATCAGGAGATGGAGAGCGTCCTGCAAACCGCCTGGGAGAATCGCCAGGAGAACCTGCCCTACAAGACACCCTATGAAGCCTTGATCATGGCCTCCATCATAGAGAAGGAGACAGGGGTGCCCGAGGAGCGGGCCGAGATTGCAGGCGTCTTCGTCAACCGGCTGCGCCTTGGCATGAAGTTGCAAACGGATCCGACCGTCATCTATGGGGTCAAGGATCGCTACGATGGCAACATTCGCCGCAGCGATCTCACCGACGTGAATCCCTACAACACCTATGTGATCGACGGCCTGCCACCGACCCCCATCGCCATGCCGGGCAAGGCATCCATCGAGGCGGCCCTCAACCCCAAGGCGAGCGATTTTCTCTATTTCGTCGCCAAGGGGGGCGGTGCCCATCACTTCTCCCGAACCCTCGAAGAGCATAACCGGGCGGTTCGCCAATACATTTTGAAGAAATCCTGATGTCCAAATTTATCGTGATCGAAGGACTGGAAGGGGCGGGCAAGAGCTCCGCCGTCCAGTATGTCACCGACTACCTCAAGGCCCATGGCGTCTCGCGCATCGAGTGTACCCGGGAACCGGGTGGCACCCCATTGGCCGAGCGGATGCGGGCCATCGTCAAGGAGGTGCACGAGGAACCACTCACCATCCAGGCCGAGCTGCTGCTGATGTATGCCTCCCGGGTGCAACTGGTGGAGACGCGGATCAAACCGGCCCTGCGTGAGGGAATCTGGGTGGTGGGGGACAGGCATGATCTCTCCTCCCAGGCCTATCAAGGGGGCGGACGCGGCATAGACAGCGGGCTCATTCATGCCATCAAGCAGGCGGTGCTCGGCGACTTTAAACCCGATCTCACCCTCTATCTCGACATCGATCCCGCCCTGGGATTGCAGCGGGCTCGCCATCGTGGGGAACTCGACCGGATCGAGCTGGAGCAGCTGAGCTTCTTCGAGCGGACCCGGGCCCGTTATCTCGAGCTGGCCGCCCAGGATGACGCCATCCTGGTGATCGATGCCAGCCAGACACCGGAGCGGGTCAAGGCCGCCATCGAACTCGCACTGGACAGCCGCGCATGTATCCCTGGCTGATCCCGGACTGGCAGGCCCTGAGCCAGAGCGCGGTCGCCGGGCGACTCGGCCATGCCTGGTTGCTGCTGGGGGAAGCCGGCCTTGGCAAGGAGCAGCTGGCGGAGCGGCTCGCACGGCTTCATCTGTGCCACCAACCCCGGCAGGGGGAGCCTTGTGGCCACTGCCATGCCTGCCAGCTGGCGGACAAGGGCAACCATCCTGATCTCAGCATCATCCCAGGCGACAGCAAGACCATAGGGGTGGATGCGGTGCGCGAGCTCGGCTCGCGTCTGCAGCGTTCCGCCCAGCTCGGTCGCGGCAAGGTGGTGATCATTCCCGATGCCGAACGCATGACGGAAGCGGCGGCCAACGCCCTGCTCAAGACCCTGGAAGAGCCGGCCGGCGACAGCCTGCTGCTGCTGATCGCCTCGCAGATCTCCCGTCTCCTGCCCACCATCCGCAGCCGCTGCCACAAGCATGTCTGCCACATTCCCCCCGAGCCGGTCACCCTGAACTGGCTGGCCGAGCAGGGCCATCCGGCGACCCAGGCCCAGGTGCGGATCTGCCAGGGGGCGCCCCTGCGGGTGCTCGACTATCTGGCGCAGCAACAGGACAAGGCACGCCAGGATCTCTTGGGGGGCTTCGTGCAGCTGAGCCAGGAGCCGACCCGGATCACCGCGCTCTGCTCCCTGCTGGGACAGGAGACCCAGATCCGCTTGCACTGGTTGCAACTGCTGCTGTGCGATGCCCTCAAGACCCAGGCCGGCTGCGGTCATCAGCAGTTGGCGATGCCGGACCTGGCCGGGCTCAGTCATGCTCTGGCCGAGGGCCACTCCAGCGAGCGGCTGCTCGATGCCGAGCAACGTCTCGTCAGCCTCAAAGAGGCCTGCCAACCGGGGCAACTCTCCAATCCGACCATACATCTGATGAACTGGCTCAGCCATTGGCTGTGAACAGAGGAAAAGATCCCATGTTATTCGTAGATTCCCATTGCCATCTGGATCGGCTCAGCTATGGCAGCAAGCAGACCGATCTGGCCGATGTGCTGGCCAAGGCGGCGGCGCGCCAGGTGGGTTACTTTCTGTGTGTGAGCGTGACCCAGCAACAGTTTCCAGAGATGCTGGCGGCGATCGCGCCCTATCCCCAGGTGTTTGCCTCCTGCGGCGTGCACCCGCTCAACCAGGATCCCGGTGTGGACGCCTCCCTGCTGCTCGAGCAGGCAAAGGATCCCCGGGTGGTCGCCATCGGTGAGACCGGGCTCGATTATTTCTATAGCCCTGAGAATAAAGAGGTGCAGCAGCACTCGTTCCGGGAGCATATCCGGGTGGCGCGGGCGCTGAACAAGCCCCTGATCATCCATACCCGGGATGCCCAGGAGGACACCTTGCGGATCATGGTCGAAGAGGGAGCGGATCAGGTGGGTGGGGTGCTGCACTGCTTCACCGAATCCCTGGAGATGGCCGAGGCCGCCATGGCCATGGGCTTTTATGTCTCCATCTCCGGCATAGTGACCTTCAAGAGTGCCGCCGCCTTGCAGGAGGTGGTCAGGGCACTGCCGCTGTCACGGTTGCTGATAGAGACGGACTCTCCCTATCTGGCTCCCGTGCCACATCGGGGGAGGGAGAACGAACCCGCCTTCGTGGTTGACGTGGCCCAGTTCATCGCCGATCTGCGTCAGATCCCCCTTGCCGAACTGGCGCAAGCCACCAGCCACAACTTTTTCGAGCTGTTCAAACTTGCCAAGCAGTGAGCCAACAGGCCCCATGCAACGGGGTCTGTTTCATTTAAAGCGCCTCTCTTCCCTCACGCAAACACGCCATTACACGATGCGTTATCTCTCACACCTCGGGCAGCCAATCCAACCTAATGCCCATGAAAAGCAATGTTATGAAGCCACTCAAGGTGAGGATTGAACGGGGGCTTGCCTGGGTTGAAGGCAGATTTATCAAGTATCGATAATATTCATTATCGATACTTGATGAGGATGAAAGATCCTGTAAGATCCCCGAAACTCCATATGAAATCATAGGGTTACCAGTGACTTCCGCTTTTTTGCCCCAGACGGCTCACCAAGGGTTGCAGAGCGTCTTCGATGCCAGGCTCAACAGCCGTGCTCGCCGTTTCCTGCGCAGTGCCAAGGCCGACACCACCCTCAATGCCTACCAAGCGGATACCCGTATCTTCGTCCACTGGTGCCAGGTGCAGGGGCTGGATCCCCTGGCCTGCAACCACCTCGATATCATGAACTTCCTGGCGGATCAGGCCGATGGGGTACTCGCCCACTGGGTCTGGCTCGACAAGAGCCGGGGCAGGGGGGAGCTGCGCAACGGGGAGCCGAGGAAACCGGCCACCCTGGTGCGGCGTCTGGCGGGGATCCGCTATGCCTTTCGCCAGAAGGGGATAGCGCCCATGCCCACCGAGCACAGCGAGATCAAGGAGATGATGCGGGGGATAGTGCGTCTCGGTGATACCCGCAAGCGCAAGACAGGGGCCCTGACCCTGCAACCCCTGGCCCAGGTACTCGAGGCGATCGACACAGATACCCTGGCGGGGCTGCGGGATCACACCTTGCTGCTGTTGATGTTCAGCGGCGCCCTGCGTCGCTCGGAAGCGGCCCGTATCGAGGTCGAGGATCTCGATTTCGTCGGGCGGGGAGTGAGGCTGCGTCTCAAGCCGAGCAAACATCAGCTCCATGAGACCGAGATAGCCCTGATCCCGGGGCGGGAACATTGCCCCATCGCAGCCCTGCGCCACTGGCTGACCATGAGTGGCATCAGCCAAGGGGCCCTGTTTCGCCGCATGACCCGCTGGGGCCAGCTCACCCAGGACCCCCTCGGACCACAAGGCATCAACCTGATGATCAAGCGGCGCACCGGCATGGCCATCGACGATCTCTATGTCAGCGGCCACAGCCTGAGACGGGGCTTCATCACCTCGGCGGTGACGGCCGGCAAGCCGATGAACAAGATCATCGAGGTCACTCGCCACAAGGACATGCGCACCTTGCAGGAGTACTTCGACGATGCCAACAAGTTCGATGACCATGCCCTGCAGGGGCTGCTCTGAGCCGGGAGCCGCGAACAGTACAACAATCCGGGGCTGACACCATTACTGCGTTACGGTACAGATTACGTTAAATAGAGATTCAAATAACCCCGGCTGGAATATGCCAGTTTTAAGGGTTTGAATGACATGGAACGTAATATCACGAGAAACTTTATTTTTCGTTGGTTTGAATGCGGTTTGAACAAGGAAGAAACAGCAACACTTTGTTTCGTTTCTGTGACCGAGGTCACACTATGGGACGAAGGAAAGCAAATCCCTGACGTATGCAAACGAGTTATGAGAATGGCAACAGGGAGAGAATTGCCGTCCATATTCGAACGATACTGGAGCGGGTGGCGCATGTCAGGCTATCACCTCATCACCCCAGCCGGCTCTCAAATGACCAGACAACGGCTAGAGCTCATCGACATCATGGGAGTCGAAGATTTCAAGCGATGGCGATCACCCCGTATCAAGTACAGAAATTACAAGTAACAGAAGGGGCCTGGCGGCCCCTTTTGATTTTCAGTGGTTCGTGCACATGGGAAGCACCGAGTTGAATTCCCCCCGTATTACTACACGGGGGGGGGATCCCAAAACCGGCTGGCACTGTGAGTGCCGCTTGTCTTCGACAGGAGGCATAAGCAGGCGCTGGCCGTGCCCCATAGCCTTCGGCTGGGCACTATGACGGAGCAGTAAAGACGGTCTAGCAGGGAAGGGGTGGAGCCGGGCACAGGGAAAGCCCACAAAGACGTTTCGGCGGGCCCACCTAGGTCACGAAAATGAGCGATAGAGGGCCGCCTTATACTCGCTTGCACTGCGTGCGCTCGTTAGCTTAGGCGCTACCATTGCGCAGCATAGACAGCCTTACAGATACGTTCGAAAGCATCAGTATCAGTCAAATAGCCGCCCTTATCAGTTTCAGCAATGACTAAAGCTTGTTTCAAGACAGCCAAATCAGAACGATTAAAGGTAACTGTTACTTTTTTTTCAGCCTGACGGGCGCGATAACGGGCCTGCTTCTCAGCAGAGCTCAAGGCTGTACCGGTCTTTGGACGCCCAACAGGGCGTTTTTTCGGAAGGAGGTCTAACTGAATTTCAGTAACAGTAACCAATTCGAAGGATGGGCCACCCTTTGGAGCACCAACAAAAAGACCAGTTGATTTAGTGACCTTCTTTTCAAGCTGACCAATGACGATAACCCAAGCCAATTTATTCTCAGAAAGTACCGGATATTCCCTACCGGATTCAATGCCAAGACCTGATTTGATGCAACGGAGTTTCATATTCAATCCCTCGATTTATGGTAACTGTTACCGTAATTACATTATCGGTCACTATTACCATAAATGCAAGGGAATATCGGTAACAGTTACCAATATTTTTAACCTATGACGGGCGGGGCGTCGTCGTCCGCTAGACCGCTCCCTCCTCCTTTCCGCCCCCCTCATCCTTGTCAGTGGTAGTGAAGGGGTTCAACAACGCAGGAGCGGACAGCGCAGGGGCCTTGGGCTCGACAACCTTGGCAGGCTCACAATAGACGGTCACCGACTGACCGGTATCGATGTTGAACAATTCAGCCTGGCAGTAACGCTTGAAGCGGACGGCATAGCCCATAGACAGGAGTTCATCATTGTTGGTGTGATATTCAGATCCATCCTTGGTATAGAGCGAGAACGTGATCACACCATTACCCTGGGTGTCCAGCGACGAGCCGGTCACGTAAACAGCCTTGGCGTTATAGGGGTTCACAAAAACAGGCTGACGAGAAGATACCTTGTCAGTGCCGCCAGTGCCCACAGAACTAGAAACACGCGCAGTACCTTGAACAACATCAGGAGAAGTTTGCGAAGCAACTGCCACACTCGAGTTAGGCTCAGTTTTAACAGCTGGAGCACCGGGCGAAGAAGAGTGGTAAAAATAAAAGCCAGTAGCGAGCGTAAGTAAGAAGAGATAAAAATATATAACGGGCGAACTAAAGGGACCCTTTGATTGACCTGATTTGGTTTGTTTTCCGGTTTGTGTCGATTTATAGAGAAGAAAAGCAGCCAAAGGCACTTTCTCACGATAAACCGGAGAGTTAGCATTCGGAATGCCATTTGAGCGCGGGTTATGTTCATATATCCTCGGCTTGCGTTTGAATATGAATAAAGAATCCTTATTAGATTGCGCCTTGGCTAATTCAGCGCAACCACGAACCATAGGAGCAATATCATTAATATCAGGAGTAACACACACAATATCCCAGTTAAATTTACGATGCCGTTTAAATGCACCATTTAACGTCCTCGGATAAACAATACGGCCCTCTTCATCAAACAATAATGCCCCTGTATCATCATAATCACAGGAATCAAACTGGTCAGGCTTACAGGCCTCAATGGCCGTATAATAATCTTCAATCAAACCCGGAGGTAACTGGTCCTTGTAGGTTTCGATGGGCTGATAATCCAAATCGGATTCTTTCCATGACCTATCAGGATAAATATCCTGTACTTCATCCATGAGGATAAAAGAACCAACAGGGGCCCAGTGAAACCAACGCCGCCAGAGACGCAAGGCTTCATCATGGATAATATTAATACGATAGAGGCGAGTAGTATCAGGGAACGTCTCACCGAGCCGCTTAGCGATTTCCTCAAGGGGATAACACCCCTCAAGGTTAGTGATACAGATGCGGCCTTGACGCAAGGCCGGGAGCAGGTCATACCATACTGCCGATGCCGATTTATAAGAACCGTTAGGCCCATGACGAATAACAACGGCCATATCACCACCCCAAGAAATTCAAAGCAAAACGAGTAACGATGCCATGAAGTATCATATTCATTCCATCCACAAATCCCGACTGAAATAAAAACCACTGCAAGGATGAAGGAAGGGCACTCATTAAAGGCTGCAATATCGCCGAAATATTAAAATCCTGTAATATCTGTTGTGCGATAGAATAACCCACCTGAATAATCATAATCTCACCCTCTATCTTTAAATAGAGGCCAACCTCAACAATATAAGCCAAGGTTCGGGAAATGATATAAGGCACACCATCAGTAAAGAAGGAGTGTATATCTACAAACATCCCTGAAATCCAGTTAATGAATTCGGTTATCATAAATCACTTCCTTGATGTAATGATATAGATTGTATAGAGCGCGCAAAGGAACAAAACAATGGCAGCAATACCCATGTCTATTAACAATTGAAACGCGCCCAACCCAAACGGCAAAGCAGTTCCGTGAACATTCAAAGACCATTCATCAGGCGCACCGCTAGCCGATAAATCAGTGAAGCTAATCGAATCCTGAAACTCAGTAGATAAATCCTTCATATCCTGAATTGACTGAGCCTGTTTATCTTTGATTTCTGTAAACGAAGATTCAGGCAAGATACTTTCCCAGAACGCGCCAGAGCCAGCACCGGGCACGAAAGGAGTTTCTTCACCGGGTTCATCTAACTTGTCTGAGATTTCATCAAGAGAGGACTTAATACCATCAAGCTTGCCATTGCCTTCACCAATGGCCGAGCCAATGCCATCTAGCTTGGAATTACCTTGTGCCTGGAGCACGGAAGAAGCACCGACGCTGCCCGTTCTGATAATGGTGTTCTGTAGATCCTTTGTGGTATTGGCTATGAGGTTTCCGGTAGCCACGTTCTGGGAAGAGGTAGCTTGAATCTGAGCGTTAGCAGCATCAGCAACCGTCTGGGCTACGTCATTGAGCGTAGAAGTACCATCAGGGCCAGTGGCAGAGGGTTGCACCTGTGAACCGGTAGCAGAGGAGGCAGCACCAGAAAGCTCGCCCAGGGCGTTGTCAGTACCCTCAGACGTAGTGGATTCATCAACAGCAGGAGCATTGCCATTGCCCCCAGTGTCTGACTCAGAATCAACAGTAGGCTCAGGACGAATAACAGGGCAGTTGGCACCGGTGAAAGTGAAATTCCCTGTCCAAGCACCTGATGTAAGCTGGACACCACCGCCAACCGTTTGGATAGAACACTGACCGTAACATTTGACTTCACCTGACGTAGAGCCAGGGTTAGGGCCTGCCTGATAAAAGAACCGTGACTGATGAGCAAGACCAGCTGCAGAACTGCAATTAGAGACGCAGGTTTCAGCGCCATTACCCTGAATACGAACAGTGGAACCCATCATGCAAACCTTGGGAACTGTTTGACAAACCTTGGAACCATTCAAATCAACAGGACCAACGGTAAAAGATGGGTTGTCATTAGGAGGGCATGAATAAGATGGTTGATAATTATAATAAGCTAAAACCCAATTCCTATTCTGCTGAATGGAACCATTAAAAGTTGCAGAAAAATTAAACTGATGAGAAGCCCCACCACCCGTATGGCTAGTTAAAGCACCTACACCATAAGCCGTACTAGCACCATTTTTTATCTTCACACACTCGGATAAATTTACATTATTTGCAACCAAGGCACCCGTGTAAAAACATTGAGAAGCCTTATCGGAATTATAATTAGGAGTAGAAGAAATATCAGCAGGGACAGACTCAACCGCAAAAGAATTAACAGAAAATAAAAATAAGAGGGCGAAGATCCATTTCATAAAAAAAAAGGCGGGTTTCCCCGCCCCCTCGTGTTATGCCGAGTAAACCCCCGAGACGAACCCAAGCACGAAACAGAGGCCGACCCCGAGGGCCCATAACAGGGCCGGAAACATTACTTACGCGACCAAGCCAGCACTGCACCCAAACCGAAGGTGAACAGCGCCAGAGCGACCAGACCGATGGTGAGGAGGTCCATGTTCGCCATGGCATCAGTCTTAGCCGCTTCGAACGGCACGGTGATATCCACGGCGAAAGCGGAGGCAGAAGCGAACAGAGTACCGGCAACAACGGCAACCGGGGCGGCATACTTACGAACTTGATTGATGATTTTCATAACACAGTTCCTTTTGTGAAATTAACGTCTACCCATCCAGCGAACCAACCGTCCCAAGCTGTGACCAGCAAAAAAAGTCAACAACATGAAACCCAAATATTCGCCTGCAAGGTCATTATCAAATTCCGACAGTGCGCCTACTTGTGCCCGATATTGGTCCGGTGTCACCAGCACATACCCCGTGCAGGTAGCAATGTCATCCCCTGTGACAGAGAGTTCACCCAATTCGGACACAAGTAAGCAGCCCATCAGAACGTTTTCTCAGCTGGGGATTTTTCATCCTTAGCCAAGGGTTTGGCAGCAGAATTACTGCCGAACTCGTCTTTCACCGGCAAATCGGATTTGAACCCGACGACGATGTTTTTAGAGAAGTCCCGAGGGTCTGATTCCAGAATGAGCGTCACCGGCACCAGCTTGGGACAGACGGCCATATGAGCCAGCACAGCCGGGTCATTCTTGACCGGGAAGCTTTTAGCCTGGAAGCCCCAGTTCCTGATGGTACATTCGGCCATGTCGACATTATCGGCAGGAACGATGTATTCCAGGCTGGCGAAGTCATACGGCTTGGGTGAACCCGATTTACGGGAAATGCCCTTACCATGAGTGACACACATTACGATAACGCCGGTAATTTCAGACATGTTGATACTCTCCAGTGATTAAGCCCTCTGTTGTGGGCATAGCGAACAGCGAGCAACGACCATCTAATATCTCAGACGGAAGCGGCAGCAATAAACGAAGCGGAACATCATCAGGTGACAAATGTGAGGTCAACTGATTGATAATTGATTCAGGATTCAAACCTTCAACATGAGCCATCCAATTAAGCATGCGACCGGCCATTCTTGCCATATTGGCAACAGCAGCATCACGACCAATGCGGAATTTATTCTTGAAGGTGGTAATACGCACCGGTTCAACCGATTCATCAACCATAGAAGACAACCATTCAGCAAACTGGGGATACATCCCCGCGAAATAGGGGTCAGGATTTATCAGTACATCGAGCGGAATAATCCGGTCTTTGTTGTGCAATTCACCCTCAGCCCGTACCCAGTTCGGGAACTCGACAGATGAAAGCTGTTTACCCTTTTCATAGGTACGGCCACATTTACCGTTGATGCGAGAACCGATGTAGAACGAGCAACCGGAGGAAGCGATAAGGCCAAAGCGTTTGGCCAAGCCCTTGACCATCTCAGGGATAAGCTCACCGGCCTCAATCTTCATCCATTTGGGCGCATTGCCGCGGGCCGGGTGGAAAGCGCCACGCTGGGCAGCTTCTACAGCCCCGGTGTACGTAATAATCTCACCGCTGTAATCGTCCAGCGCCAAGTCGACACGAGTAATCCGGATACCAGGAACACGCTCCATGACACGATGCAGAGCGACAAAATCAAGAGCGTCACATCCAGTACCAGAAAAGGAGACGAAACACCCATGGTTCGCAGCTCCCCAAGCGACAAGCCCAGCAGGGACCCCATCAACCATAAGGTCAGCAGAGAAACTGTAACCATGAACACCACCACGACGAGGACGAAGGCTAAAACGAGGAGCCGGAATAGGAACGCCGATTTGATGATTGAGTTCATGCAGAAAAATCTCCAGTTCGCTACAGCAAAGGGAATCGAAGAACTGGACCCCGTATGCGTGGATCAAATCGTTGTAGGCGTCGTAATACTTGGCATCAGGGTTAAGCTCCAACGTGGAAGCGTCCAGCAACTGACCTAATACTGACTTGAGTTCGCTGTTCATATGACGGCTGGCATCGGCCTTGTAAGCACGGCGGATGTTCGATTCCATGGCCTCATACATGGCGGCAGTAAGGATAACTCGAGCGCCATCTACAGTAGCCTGAGGAACCCGAGCATCACGCAAAACGCGCGGGTCATTGACCGTGGGAACAGACCGAACATAAATCAACCCCTTGTCAGTAGACTTGGGTCGAATGTTGCGAAGTAGCATGTGGGCATGTTGCCCAAACGCCGGCACCGACTTGAGAATGGCACCTTGTTTGGCAAGTTCTGCCACCTGTTTGAGCACTTCCGGGCTCCAGGTGAAGGAGAGGAAGTCGTGTTTTGTTTTATGACCAGTCATCGAAAAAGACCCCCTGCTCATAGAGGTCGCGCCATGTGGCCTCAGTCACTTCCACCGGTTCAAAGTCGGTGTCCGGGTAGTTACACGACAGATAACGCAGGCAAGAGCCGAGGTCGGGGAACATTTCCACCTGACCGGCAACACTGGCCGCAATCCAGCCAGTGGGCTCTTGCTGCCAGTAGAGGTTGCGTTTCATGGTCGGTTGCAGGGTCATTGGGCAAATCCAGTGTCAGCGTCGAAATCAAGTTCGCGGTCAGAGGGGTAGGGGATGGCACGGTTGAACAGTTCATCGGGGAAGTCGCCCTCGACGATGCCCATAGAGCCACAATCGCGGCAACCATCACCCTGGCACTCAGGGCAGACGTGGTAAATCGGGGCTTGCTGCTGTAGGGTCTGACGTTCCATGACGATGCACTGATTTATAAATTGATGGATGCAGCGAATGATAGACAAGAAAACACAAGCCACAAGTCCATAAATTCATGGCTCAGCACATGTGTTAAAATAAAAAATCACCCAAAAGGAACACTCAAATGGACTCTAAAACACTGATTCAGGCGTACATGAGAGCCAAAAACCTCACTCAGCTGAAAGATGTGGCAGAAGCTCTAGGATTATCGACGTCTTACATCACTGCATTGAACCAAGGCAGACAGGAATTCACTGATAAAGCAGCAATTTCAATTGCTGAAGAACTTGGATTAGACCCGACAGAAGTCATTATTTCACTGACCGCCGTCAGAGCAAGAGATCCAAACGTAAAAGCCGCATGGTACGACGCCCTAAAAAAATATTGCGCCAGCACAGGGACCGCGCTGGCACTGGGGATGATGGCAATGGAGAGCCTTAACCTGACCAGCCTAGCAGCTGCGTCAAAGTATTTTTTATGTTAAATAGCCAGGTATTTCGCCTGCCGCACGTCGGGGTGGGGGGAGCAGCACAGGCGGCCCTTTCTTCCCATCCCCTTAGCCTTTACCATGGTCGTCGGCTGGTGGCCATGCGGGTACCCGCCCGTCACCCCTCTTCTCCCCTGGGTGGAGGGTGAGAGATAACGAATGCCATTTCTGGAGATATCAGCATCCTATGAGCCAACAAGAGAAGCCTGCAAAGTCCCTCGACAATGCCCAGCGCCAACGGCTGCATGTGAAGCGCAAGCAGGAGAGCCACAGCCGGTTGCAGTGCTGGATCAGCCTGCGCCACGCGAACCGGCTGGCGGAGCTGGGTCGCAGGCTGGAAGATAGCCAGGCTTCCCTCATTGAGCAGGCGATCGATCTGCTCTATCAATATGAGTGTCAGCAAGAGGAAGTGCCGGCGCCAGAGCCGCGTCAGTCAGCGTCCGAGGTAAGCCCCGCACGGCTCGCCCTGGCCGACACCGTCACGGAGTGAGAGATAACAGATTGCCTGGATAAAAAAAGCCAGGTACGAATTCCATGTACCTGGCATAGGGGAATTGGCTCCTTGCAGAGCCGTGCGCTAACTGGTTGCGGATAAAATAAAGCTTAGCCAAGGGGGAAGGCTTTGCAAGATCTGGAAAAATTTTCAACCAGTGTGTGGGTTTTCAAGACTCAAACAAGTTCGTGTCACGGACCAGATCCCGGGGCAGGGCATTCTTGATCCGGCTGCCGACCCACTTGCCTAGCCCCAGGGCATAGCCCTGATAACGCAGGATCACCTCGCCCTGACCGCTCTCTCCCGCCGGATGCAGATCCCGGCCCATCATGAATTCCCGCGCCTGGTCGCTATCGAGTTCAACCCAGCCCTTGCTGGCCAGATGGCCCTGGGCCAGCGCCCACTCGTGGGTGAGGCGATACCCTTTCTTGTGGGTCTGCGCCAGCTTGAGGCCGATACGGTCCAGCCGGATCTTGTTCATCAGCCGGGGGGCGAAGGGGAGGGGGAAGAGCCAGATCTCGTCATCGCGCACGAACAGCGCCCCCTCTGGGGCTATGCCATAGTCGCGGATCAGCGCGTCCCTGAGGGAAGCCGCGTCACGCTCCGCCATGGGGGTGAAGGGAAACTTGCCCAGACGTCCCGGCTTGAACATGGGGTTGGCCACCGAGTGCCGCTTGCGCAATCTGGCGACGAAAAATCCTTCACTGTCGTAGATCTGGGGCCAAACATGCAGGTATCCCTCCTGGGTACAGGCCTGATCCGCACCGGGGAAGAGATCCCCCAGGGATTCGAAGCAGAGGGCATCACCGAAGCGTTCGACCATGAAGCGGCAGATATCCTGGTTCTCTTCATGGCTCAGGGTGCAGGTGGAGTAGACGATGACGCCGCCGGGCTTCAAGGCGTGAAAGGCGCTCTCCAGCAGGGTGCGTTGCACCTGGGCAATTTCCCCTATGCTGGCCAGGCTCCAGTTGCGAAAGGCATCCTCATCCTTGCGTACCGTCCCTTCCCCCGAGCAGGGGGCGTCGAGCAGGATGGCGTCGAAGGTTTCCGGCAGCCATTGACCGAATACCTTGGCATCGAAGTGGCTGAGCCCTATGTTGCTCACCCCGCAGCGCTGGACATTGGCCGCCAGCACCTTGACCCGGCTGCTGGAAAACTCGTTGGCGACCAGCATGCCGCGGTTCCCCATCAGGGCGGCGATCTGGGTACTCTTCGAACCGGGTGCCGCCGCGGCATCGAGCAACAGCTCGGCCTCGCTCACCCCGGCGGCGGCGAACAGCGCCGTCACCGGCAACATGGAACTCGCCTCCTGGATATAGAAGAGGCCGAGCAGGTGCTCCGCCGTGTTGCCAAGGGGCACGGTGTCGTCGGCCCGGGTCAACCAGAAACCGGTCTCGCACCAGGGCACGGGATCCAGGGTCCAGCCCTTCTCGGCCATGCGGGCCTGGAAGTCGGCGACGGCGATCTTGAGGGTGTTGACCCGGATGCTGCGGCGCAGGGGTCGGCGGCAGCTGGCCACGAACTCGGCCATGGAGAGATGCGCAGGCATGATGGTGGCGATGTGGCTCAAAAACGCATCGGGAAGTAGGGTATTGTCGTGCACTTGGCATCTCGCTGGCCCAAAAACAGGGGCGACATGTTAGCACATCTTGCGGACATGGCAGAGCGCCATGGCGCCGCCCAGCCGGAAAGGGGCGCCAAAAAGCAGCCCGGCACTGGGCCGGGCTGCTCGGAGGATGAGGATGGCTCAAGGGGTGAGGCGGGGACTCCAGCCGAGCCACTCCTCATCGGCCTTGTCATGGAGGGGGAAGCTCTGACCGCTGCGCACCCTGGCCCCGGTGTTCTGCTCCGGAGTGGTGAAGGCGATCCCGCCCGCCACCAGGCTCTGCAAGGTCTCCACCTGTATGGTGCCCCCGGTCAGGCCTATGTCGGCCTTGACCCCGGACACATTCCAGAAGCGGCTGTTGGCGCGCACCAGGTAGCCATAATCAGGCTCCACCTGCACCTGGATGTGCACCTCGCTGCCATCGGGGGCGAGTGCCACCTGGCTCACGCTGCCCACCACCATCTTGCGAAACAGCAAGGGGCTGCCGACCGCCAGGCCATTGAGGGCCGGGCTCTTGAGGGTGAGCATCAAGCCGGACTGCGGCGATTCATGCAAGGGGAAGCGGGTCTTGCCCGCCCCCTGGCCCGGGCTCGCCTCGATGAAGGCCCCCTTCACCAGGGTGTCCAGGTGCGTGACGCCGGCAAAGCCGAGCTTGGCCTGGGCCAGGGTGAAGCTGGCCCCGGACTGCAGGAAGCGATCGGCGTACCTGGCCTCGAGTTCGGCCAGGAAGATCACCTGGCCCATGGCCGGATCCAGCGCCACCCCCTTGACCTTGCCTATGGTGACGCCGCGATAGCGGATGGCAGAGCCTTCACCCAGACCGGGATTGCGGGCGGCGACCAGGGTAAAGGGGCGCACCATGGCCTGGGCCTGCTCCCTGTCGTCGAACAGCTTGCCGTTGCCCTGACTGGTGGGGGAGTTGTCAAACTCTATCCCTCCCCGCAGCAGGGTGGCCAGGTTCCCCGCCTTGATGCGCACCCCGTCCAGCCCCACATGGGTGTCGATGGCCGCCTTCTTCCAGAACTGGGTCTGGCTGCCCACCAGGGGGGCATAGACGGCATCTATCTCCAGGGCGATGCGCACCTCCCCCCCCTTCACCTGCAGCTGGGTCACCTTGCCCGCCTGCAATCCCAGGTAAAACCCCGGGGTGCCGTTGGCGATGCCATCGGCCTGGCTCGCGCTGAGCCACCAGGTCTTGGCCACGGCCTTGGCCGACCCGAGCAGGGCCAGCTGCTCATCGGGGTAGAGTCTATCGATCCGCCCGCCCTGGCTGGCCTGCACCAGCTTGATGCCACCGGCCAGCCAGCTCGCGGCCGGGCTGGCTGCCACCTTGATGCCGCTGAGATCGGCCTGGATCTGCAGCGGCGTGGCCCGATAGAAGCGGGCCCGCTCGAGCAGGGCACCATGGGTTTCCTCGATGAACACCTTGACCCTGGCATTGCCGCCGGCATCCAGGGAGAGGGCGCGAATGCTGCCCACCTGCAACCCCTTGTACCAGACCGGCGCCCCCTCGCTCAGGCCGGCGAGATCTTCCGTGCTCAGGGTCAGCTCCCGGCCCTTGGCCGCTGCCTGGGCACTCAGGATCAGGGTCTCTGCCCTGGGGCCTGCCACATAGTCGAGGCGGATGGCGGGCCCGGCCAGCAGGCGATCGCCGTGCTCTATCCCGGCCAGGGAGAGATTGACGCTCTCCCACACCAGGCGGCTGTTGCCGGTGATGCGAAACGCCTGCTCAGGACTTATCAGGGCGCTCACCTCCCGTCCCTTGTCGGTCAGGCGAATGGGATCGATGCGCCCAATCTCTATGCCCTCGTACAGGATGGGCATCCCCTCCTTGACCGGCAGATCGCCCACCTGCAGTCGTACTCGCTCGCCCCGGGCGGCCTCGGCCAGTCCCTTGTAGAGCACGAAGGTCTCGCCGCGCTTGGCCGTGGGCGACTCGGCTGGGGAGTCGAAGGCGATGCCGCCACTCAGGATGGAGGCCAGGCTGCCCGCCTCCACGCTGACCCCGGCCAGGCTGAAGTTGCCCTTGATGCCGCTGATGTTCCAGAAGCGGGTATCGGCCTTCACCAGGTGTTCGAAACGCGGCTCGATCACGATATCCAGCAGTACCTGCTTGTCCTGCTCGCCGAGCCGGGTATTGATGACGCTGCCCACCTCCAGACCGCGAAAATAGAGCTTGGCCCCTATCCCCACCGAGCCGAGGGAGTCGGCGCTCAAATGCAGAGTACGCCCCTGGGCCAGATAGCCAGGGGGAGGGCCGTCGAGGGCGTCGAACTCGCTGGCGGCGGGATTGCTCTCCCGCCCGGGCTGCACATTGATGTAGTTGCCCGAGACCAGGGTATCGAGGCCGGAGATCTCGGTCAGCGACGCCTTGGGGCTCACCAGCCAGAAGCCGGTGCCCTTGCGCATCAATGCCCGGGCCCGGCTGTCCACCTTGGCGAGCACGGCTATCTTGCGGCCATCCTCAGCCAGCGCCAGATCCTGCACCACCCCGATGGCCACCCCCTGGTAACGCAGCTGGGTCTTGCCCGGCAAGATGCCGTTCCCCTGCTCGAAGTTGATGCGGATCTGCTCGCCGCTGTTCTGGTATTGCTGATAGAGAAAACCCGCCGCCAGCAAGAGGGCGATGAGGGGCAGCAACCAGACCGGCGACAACCAGCGATGTTTCTTGATGACGGGTTCAGCCCCGACCATACCGACTCCTTATGGGGCACTTGCACGGCCCGCTGACAACAAATAAAGAAGAGATTAACGGGCCGCCTTGTCCCACAGCAGCCGGGTATCGAGCATGCGGGCCGAGAGCATGGTGAGCAGCACGACCCCGGCGAAGGCCGTGGCCCCCGGGCCGGCCTGCACGTTGAGCAGCACCCCCCGATCGACCAGGGCAACCATGAGCGAGATGACAAAGAGATCCAGCATGGACCAGCGACCGATGAAATCGATGATGCGATACATCACCAGTTGACGTCGCCGCCGCACCGGCTTGCGCCGCTGCAGCTGCCAGCAGATCCAGCCCAGCCCCAGGATCTTCATCACGGGCACCACTATGCTGGCGGTGAGCACTATGGTGGCGATGCCGGACATCTTGCTGCGATACAGCGCCATGATGCCGCTGAAAATAGTGTCCGATTGCAGCAAGCCCTTGTTGAAGAAATGGGTGATGGGCAAGAGATTGGCCGGCAGCAGCATGAAGGTGGCCAGGGCCAGCAGCCCCCATGACCAGCGCAGGGAGTGGGGGGTACGCAGGTGAAGCGCGCCGTGACAGCGGGGACAGAGGCGATGGGGGACGAAGCGCACCAGCAGGCCGCAGTGATGACAACGGCACAGCCCGAGCTCACGGGCGCTCACCAGGGTCTGCCCTCCCGTCATCTCATGCTCTCTCTCAGATCCGCTCATCGGGCTCCCCCTCGGCAACCGCCGGATCCAGCGCGACCCGCTCCCAGTAGGGGGCCGGATTGAACAGGATCAGCAGGGTCATGTTGAGCAACATCAGGATGGAGAGGCTGAGCAGGCCGCCCCCCAGGCGCACGTCGGCGATGTCGATCAGCTTGAACAGGGCGACCAGCAGGCTGACCAGATAGACCTCCAGCATGGCCCAGTGGCGAAACACCTCCACCGCCTTGAGGGTCACGGGAATGATGCCAAGCCGGGTCGCCAGACCACTGGCAAGGGACAGGATGCCCAGCAGCAGCCCGGTCGGCGCCAGCACGGCGCACCAGAACACCAGGGCCGACACCCAATACTCATGGGCCTGCCACAGCATCTGGATGCCGCGCAGCAGGGTCGCGTCCGAGTTTTCGCCGGCCAGGCGCAGATAGAGCAGGGGCTCGAAAAACGCCGAGGGCAGCAGCAGCAGACCGGTGAGGGAGAGTGCCATCAACTGGGAGGGGCGAAACCCGTAACGGCCATAGAGGTGCTGGTGGCAGCGGGGACAATGGGCATGACGGCGCAGGGGCAATAACTTGCGGGCGATCAGCAAGTCGCAGGCCGGACAGACGATCACGTTATTGGGATCCGACATACGTTTCAACCTGTTGAAGGAGTTGGTGAAATTTACCTTAAAACCGGCTGGCTGTCTTGCCTCTCTCCCTCAGTGCCACGAAAGTATAATTGACGTTGACGTAAAGGTAATATTAGATAATCAGACCCGACAAATGAAAGGAGTCATGATGTCCAGCCCAATCCCCTCGGCCGGTCGCCGTTTTCGCGATGCCCTCACCCAGGAAGCCCCGTTGCAAATCGTGGGCACCATCAATGCCTACATGGCACTCATGGCAGAGCGCAGCGGTTTTCGCGCCCTCTATCTCTCCGGCGCCGGGGTGGCCAATGCCTCCTACGGCCTGCCGGATCTCGGCATGACCTCGATGAATGACGTGCTGATCGACGCCGAGCGCATCACGGCCGCCACCCGGGTGCCGCTGCTGGTGGACATAGACACCGGCTGGGGCGGCGCCTTCAACATAGCGCGCACCATTCGCGCGTTCGAGCGGGCCGGGGTGGCTGCCGTCCACATGGAGGATCAGGTCGCGCAGAAACGCTGCGGCCACAGGCCCAACAAGGCGGTGGTGAGCCAGGGAGAGATGGTGGACAGGATCAAGGCGGCGGTGGATGCCCGTCAGGATGCAGACTTCGTCATCATGGCCCGCACCGATGCCCTGGCGGTGGAAGGCATTGGGGACGCCCTGGAGCGGGTCGCCGCCTATGTGGCCGCCGGGGCCGACATGATCTTCGCCGAGGCGGTGACCGAGCTTGGCCAATACGATCTGTTTGCCAAGGCCGCCGGGGTGCCCATCCTCGCCAACATGACCGAATTTGGCAAGACCGAGCTGTTTGACAAATCGGTGCTCGGGGAACACGGGGTGGACATGGTGCTCTACCCCTTGAGCGCCAGCCGGGCGGCCAACCAGGCCGCCCTCGATGTCTACCAGCACATTCGCCAGGAGGGCCATCAGCGGGCCGTCGTGGAGAGCATGCAGACCCGGGAGGCCCTCTACGACTTCCTCGGGTATCACCACTACGAGCAGACCCTGGATCGTCTGTTCACCACCAAGGATTAGGAGGTTCGTCATGGGACAAGCAGCGAAAGAGCAAGGGGCGGCCAAGCCCCTTGGCGGCGCCGGATTGCGGGGGCAGAGCGCGGGGGAGACCAGCATCTGCACCGTCGGCAAGAGCGGCACCGGGCTCACCTACCGGGGCTATGACATTCAGGAGCTGGCCCGGGGGGCCGAGTTTGAGGAGGTGGCCCATCTGCTGCTCAAGGGCGCACTGCCCAGCGCCGCCGAGCTCGCGGCCTATCAGGCCCAGCTGCGCGCCATGCGCACCCTGCCTGCGGCCCTGCGCGAGGTGCTCGAGCTCATTCCCGCCGATGCCCACCCCATGGATGTGCTGCGCACCGGCTGCTCCATGCTGGGGGATCTCGAGCCCGAAGATGGTTTCGAGCACGAACACCATGTGGCCGATCGGCTGCTGGCGGCCTTTCCCGGGATCCTGCTCTACTGGTACAAGTTCAGCCACGAGGGGCTGCGCATCGACACGGATACCTCGGAAACCTGCATCGGCGGCCACTTTCTGGCCCTGCTGCATCAGGCCCCCCCCAGCGAGCTGGCGCGCCGGGTCATGAACGTCTCCCTCATCCTCTATGCCGAGCACGAGTTCAACGCCTCCACCTTCGCCGCCCGGGTCTGCGCCTCGACCCTGTCGGACATGTTCTCCTGCGTCACCGCGGCCATCGGCACCCTGCGCGGCCCGCTCCATGGGGGCGCCAACGAGGCGGCCATGGCCATGATCGCCCCCTGGCAGGACGAGGCCCAGGCACGGCGCGAGCTGCTCGCCAAACTGGCCGCCAAGGAGAAGATCATGGGCTTTGGTCACGCCGTCTATCGCACCTCGGATCCCCGCAACGCCATCATCAAGGAGTGGGCCGCCAAGCTGGCGGAGGCGGCGGGAGATGACAGGCTCTATCGCGTCTCCTGCGAGGCGGAGCGGGTGATGTGGGACGAGAAGGCACTCTTCCCCAATGCCGACTTCTTCCATGCCAGCGCCTATCACTACCTGGGGATCCCGACCAAGCTGTTCACCCCCATCTTCGTCTGCTCCCGGGTCACCGGCTGGTGCGCCCACATCATGGAGCAGCGCGAACACAACCGCATCATACGCCCGAGCGCCGACTACATAGGTCCGGCTCCCCGGCATTTTGTCTCCCTGCAGCAACGCTGAGGGGAGGGGGGCCAACCAGGCCCCCCCACTCACCACAACGATAAGGAAATCATGATGTCCGCCAACGTCGACCTCAACCACAGACCCGAGCCGGATCCCATCCTGGTCGAGATTGCCGATTACGTCTGTCACCAGCCCATCACCAGTCAGCTGGCCCTCGATACCGCCCGCTACTGCCTGCTCGACACCCTGGGCTGCGGCCTGCTGGCCCTGCGCTTTCCCGAGTGCACCAAGCATCTGGGCCCCATAGTGCCGGGCACACAGGTACCGCACGGCGCCCGGGTACCCGGCACCCAACTCTGCCTGGACCCGGTCAAGGGGGCGTTCGATATCGGCACCCTCATCCGCTGGCTCGACTACAACGACACCTGGCTCGCCGCCGAGTGGGGCCACCCCTCCGACAACCTGGGCGCCATTCTGGCCACCGCCGACTGGCTCTCCCGTACCCGGGTCGCCGAGGGCAAGGCGCCGCTTACCATGGCCGAGGTGCTCATTGCCATGGTCAAGGCCCACGAGATCCAGGGCGTCCTGGCCCTGGAGAATGCCTTCAACCGGGTCGGACTGGACCATGTGGTGCTGGTCAAGGTGGCGAGCACCGCCGTGGTGACCCGGATGTTGGGGGGAAGCCGGGATCAGGTGATCGACGCCCTCTCCCAGGCCTTCGTCGATGGCCAGAGCCTGCGCACCTATCGCCATGCCCCCAACGCCGGATCGCGCAAGAGCTGGGCCGCCGGCGATGCCACCTCCCGCGCCGTGCGCCTGGCCCTCATCACCATGAGCGGCGAGATGGGCTATCCCGGGGTGCTCAGCGCTCCCAACTGGGGGTTCTATGACGTGCTGTTTGGGGGCAACCGCTTCGCCGTCAACCAGCCTTTCGCCAGTTACGTGATGGAAAATGTGCTGTTCAAGATAAGCTACCCGGCCGAATTCCATGCCCAGACCGCGGTGGAGTGCGCCCTCAGGCTGCATGCCGAGGTGAAGGGACGCCTCGACGAGATCGACAAGATAGTGCTCACCACCCATGAGTCGGCCATTCGCATCATCAGCAAGGTGGGCCCTCTCAACAACCCGGCGGACCGGGATCACTGCCTGCAATACATGGTGGCGGTGCCCCTCATCTTCGGTCGGCTGGTGGCCGAAGACTACGAGGATGAGATAGCGGCCGATCCCCGCATCGACACCCTGCGCGCCAAGATGCTGGTGGAGGAGGACAAGGGCTACAGCCGCGACTATCTGGAACCGGACAAGCGATCCATCGCCAACGCCATCCAAATCTTCTTCAAGGATGGCAGCCACACCGCCAGGGTCGAGGTCGCCTATCCGGTAGGCCATCGCCGCCGACGGGAGGAGGGAGTCCCCCTGCTGCTGGCCAAGTACAGGGCCAACCTGGCGACCCGCTTCCCGGCCAAACGGGTCGAGGCACTCTATCGTCTCGGCCAGGACAGGGAGGCGCTCGCCACCATGCCGGTCAATCAGTTCATGGACTTGCTGGTGATCTGACGCCTCATCTGCCAATGCAATGCCCGCCACCCGGCGGGCATTTTGTTATGGGCGCCGCGCCCCCCATGTTCAGGTCAGTACCCGGATTTGCGATACTGTACGTTTATACATATACTTCTGCCATCATCAACAAGGAGGCAATCATGGCCGTTGAAATCAAGTATGTCGTCATGCGTGGGGGAGTAGAGAAGATGACCTTTACCAGCAAGAAAGAGGCCGACGCCTATGACAAGCTGCTCGACACCGCCGACGAGCTGCTGCAGTTGCTGGCCGGGGCCCCGATCGAGCTCGCCCCCGAGCAGCAGGAGAGCCTGGCGTTCTACCTGGCACAGCAACGGGATCTGCTGCAGACCGTGCTGCGGGGCGGCAAGGCGCAGCCCCTTGCCCCTGAGACAGGCAAGGAGCAGAGTGCCAAGGAAAAACCTCTCAAGAGCGTGGCCTGAGGCAACGAGGGGAGGGGACAAAGGCCAGCCGGGGCCATGGCTCGGCCTCCCCCTTCGCTGCACCGCTCGCTTCCTTTCCTCCCTTGAGCCTTGTCCTGTCTTGTTGCAACAGGTTGTGCTCAGGCGTCACGACGGCGAACCGGGCCATGGGATGGGACGCGACGCCTGCTGATTGCGATGACAACGACGATGACGCAGACACGGCAGCAGCCTGTCTGCGGGCAGGGCAGGCAAGGAGAAGCAACCTGGTTGGCGCCTGCGGCGCCGCGGCCAGAGGCAATGCCGGAAGAAAACCGATCTTTATTCAATCAAAAGCATAAACAGTCGAAATCAAAAGTATTTCCCCGAGGAATTTTTAACAACACCGAATGATTAATCATAAAAACGCATAAGAAAGGTGCACCTGGTACGCAACCGGGTGACCGCGAGCATGCGTCCGCGACCTCTGTCTATTCCTGGCAATCACTCTATCTCAGGCAATCATCATGCACTCCCAGATCCCGCTTCCCCCTGCCATGCCTCTGTTCGACGGACTCGCCCACCTGGAGGCGGGCAATGCCCAGGTCAATCACTACCTGGCTCAGCTCAGCCTCAACCGGGTGCCGGATGCGGGCCTGGTGTACGAACTTGCGGTCGACTGGCTGCTGGAGCAGCGCCACAGCGAAAACAACTACAAGACCTATCGCAGCGAACTCACCACCTTCCTGCATTGGTGTTTTGCCGAGATGGCCATCAGTCCGCAGGATCTGAGCCGCCGCATCATGATGCGCTACCTCGATTACTGCCAGGCACCGCCCCCGTCCCTGATCGCCTATCGCAACGTGGCCCAGTTCATCAGCGACAAGGAGTGGGGAGAGCGCTTGCCCAATCCCCAGTGGCGCCCTTTTCTGGGCAAGCGGGAGCTGGGGCGCGAGCTGCCTTATCGGCTGAGCGATCAGGCCATGAAGACCAAGCTCGCCATCCTCTCTGCCTTCTTCCAGTTCCTCATCCAGGAGGAGTACATGGACAAGAACCCGGCCCTGTTGCTGCAACGGGCCAAGCGCCCCCTGGCACAGGAGCAGGACGATCAGGGCAAGGCATTCAGCCAGTTGCAGTGGTCCTATGTGATGCAGGCGGCGGATCAGCTGGCCGAGGCACAGCCGAGCCAGCATGAACGCACCCGTTTCCTTGTCTGTCTCATGTATGCCTGTTACCTGCGCATCTCCGAGGTGGCGGCCCGGCCCGGTTTCACCCCCGTCATGAGCCAGTTTCGGCGCGATGGCAAGACAGGGGTCTGGGGCTATTTCATCCCCCGCAGCAAGGGGGGCAAGCGCCGCACCGTCGCCGTCTCCCAGGATCTGCTGGAGGCATTGACCCGCTACCGGCGCTTCCTCGGTCTCTCGCCGCTGCCGACCCCGGACGAGCAGACCCCCCTGTTCGTGCGCCACAAGGCGGCGGCCCATGGTCGGGAGCAGGGGGAGCTCAATGCCAACCTCGGTATTCGCCAGCTACGGGATCTGGTCGCCCTGGTGATCGAGGCGGGGGCCTCGCTGGCCGAGGCCGACGGTTTTGTCCAGGATGGCGCCGAGATGCGTACCCTGACCCCCCACGCCATCCGCCATACCGGCATCACCCACGACATCAATCTCAATGGCCGACCCTTGTCCCATGTCCAGGCCGATGCCGGCCACGACAGCATAGATACCACCTCCAAATATCTGCACACCGCCAACAGCGAGCGCCATGAGAGTGCCTCCGCCAAACGGCTGGATCCGCTGCAAGAGAGGTGAGAGATAACAAGCAAGGCATATCGCGGCGGCTCGCTAATGGGTCTGCTTTCCTGGCCGAACCTGGGGGGAATCGCGAGTGGGCCTGGCAGCCCCTGGGAGTTGCCATGCCCTCTTGTATCCGCTCCCCCCAACGGGCAAGATCCGCCGCATTTAATCGGCCGGGTTGTCATGGGGTTCATATGCCGCGTTATGAGAGTCATGGGCTGCACAGCGCACAGATTGCGGATCAGGTGATCACGAGCATGCTCAGCGGCTCGTTCAACAGGGAAGGGGGCCTGGCCTGGGTGACCCGGCTCAAGACCCTCATCGAAGGACTCGATGGCAGACCCTTCTGCCTGCTCATCGATACCCGCGATTACGAGGGCGGGACCGATGAGGCACTCCAACTCGCGAATGAATTCAACCGCTGGCTCAATAGCCAACCGCTGGTCGCCAAGGCGCATCTGATCACCTCCCAGGTGCTGCACGCCATCGCCGTCGAGCGCGTGCCGCAGCTCAAATACCAGACCATCAAGACCTTCAAGTGCATCGACGAGGCCAAGGTCTGGCTCGCCTCTCAGCTGGCCCATGCCCGAGGGGCTTGTGCAGCACGGGACGCGGGGGGGAAACCCGCCCAACTCGCCAGGGCAGAGCACGACGCCCCATGACACAGACGTTGCGATAACGCAGTCAGGTTGAGGAAAGGGAAGGGTCGCGCTCACCGATGAGCCTGTGCCGCATTGCCACTCCATGGTTATGGACTCGCGCCATGACTGGCCTGGATGCATTGATGGCAGGTGGGAGAGGGGACAGGTCCCAGATCACAGAAGATGATCACCGGTAGTCATCACGCCCGATGACAGGGTCGCCGGGTAGGGGGAAGGAGCAACGGGATGGAAACGCCAGGGCGATAACGGGAGCAGGGAAGGGCCCCTTAGCCCGCAGGCAGGCCTCATTTCGGCCAACGGTGACCCGCAGGAGGGGGAATATCTGATCCCGTAGGTCGTGGTGTGGGCGAGGGGGCTGAGTGCCTTGCCGGGTCGTGCTCACCGCGCTCACATGGCCAGATGAAGGTGAGACAGATAGCGGAAATGGCGGCTGGTGGTCTGCAATATCAGACGTGGCACGGATTGTTTGCCATTGCCGATGCAGGCTCAACGCCACAGCCGATTGACGATGCTCTGATGTTGGAGAGTCGGCAAACCCATCGGGTGATGCCGATAAATGGGGTTATCGGCATTTGCTTATCTGAATGACATTCCTATCACTTATGAGGTGTATAGCCAGGGAATTGGAACAGAAGACCATATAGGGCAGACATGGTATCTCTGATCACTTCCAAATCTCGTTCTTTGTAAAGCGAGTCCGGCAAGCATTCAATTAAAGCACACAAGTTTTCGAACTTTGGTCTCAGCTCTACTGGTAAATCGTTCTCTGCTGAGATGTGAGCCAATATCTGCCCATAAATCTCATTGAGCGCCTGAGCTGGAGTTCCACGCTCATAAATATAGGTCAGTGCGCTAAGCAGCTTCTCATAGGCATAGGTGTTGCTGGTCGTCATGGGAGATCCTCTGTAGTTACTCGGTGATGCTTCACCGGAGTCAATTATGCATCACCGGGCACCCACGGAACAATTTTATATATTTCAATCACTTACCTTCATTGACAACTGTACCCAACAGTTCTTCCAGCGTGTCGGCTCACTCAAACTTGGAGGTTAAATTATCTCACCTGGTAACGTGGCATTGGGGTCACACTGAGCCAACAGTTCTTCCAGTGTGTAGCTCGGCTGGCCACGTAGTTTGGCGCGAGCACGATCCACATCATCAAACGCAGCAGTCAGCAGCGCCGGATCACCATCTTCAAGAGCGGCCTGTAGATAGGCAACCATGTCGGCCTCGGTGGCCAAGCCGTCAACAGCATTAAAACGGCTCCATTGCTCAGGTTTCTTCATTCCATCCTCCCGCACCTATAACTGCGCATAATTCATGATTACGTTCAAAGGGCCGATCCCGTCCCCGCTGACGATATTGTCAGTTTCGGATGAGAATGAAAGGATGCAACGTAACATAACGAAAAACTTTATTTTTAGGTGGTTTGACTGCGGTTTGAGTGAAGAAGAAACAGCAAGATTATGTTTTGTTTCTGTGACGGAGGTCACGGAATGGGATAGGGGAAAACGCATCCCAGACATATGCAAACGAGTCATGAGGATGGCAGTTGGACGGGAGCTGCCAACCGTATTCACCCGCTATTGGGATGGCTGGCGTATGAATGGCCATCATCTGATCACCCCTGCTGGCACCTACCTTTCGCGCCAACGCCTGGAAATCATCGAATCATATGGGTCTGAGGATTTGAAGGCGCTGAAAGACAATGCAGCGCTAAGGCGTTTGCCTACCTCAGAACGCTGATAGCCTCAAGAGCCGGTTTATCAAGGGATTGAGGGCGAAGTGATTCCCTCAATCCCCTGTTGAAGGGTATGTAGTAGTGGTGTAGTCAATCACTAAATCGGAACCCCACAAGTGGGGCCCCCACGATTTAGCATTTGACTAAGTGACCCAGTACCAGCAGCGGGCGGCTTGTAGGGGCTACGCCCCTCACTTCAGGTGACCATTGTGGACATACAATTGCTTGGCGAACTGGCGAAGCTCTCGAATATTAGTCCACTGAACAGGGATATCCTTGTCATTCTCTGGAAGGTTAAGCAGTTTTTCCAGCAGGTAAAGCAAGAAGATAAAGGGATATTCGGTGTCAGAGGTCAGGGCAAAGAATCGCTCTTGCAGGTGATCACCGGCTAAACGACGAGAGAACATGACGCGGTACACATCCCACGCTTTCTGCGCATCAGTAAGCTCTACAGGTTCGGGAGCAGGAGCAACCGGAACGGACAACGGTTCATGATTTCTGTATCCGGAAATCAATGCCCTCACAGCATCTAAGCACCCATTAGGCACTCGAACCATTGTGGTTTCTTCACCCTTCGGACGTCCGGCACCTGGACGTGCACCACCGCGCTTTGCATCAGACATTTCCGTATCTCCAATTGATTTCCGTTTACATAATTCATTATAGCAGATAAATGATTTACGTATACGTTTTTCAATTGTTTTGGATAAAAAAAGAACTGGCCACGGCTTGGTTATGGGCGGTGTTGATCCAGTATCATCTGGCCTCGCTTCGCTCGGGCGCCCTTCGGGCGCAGGGCGATGACAGGGGATTACCCCCTATGGGGTGCGCTATTCCTTTGAACAAAACAAGGGAGGAAAAGGGGAGGGAATCAAGTCAATTTGGCCAAGATGAAGCCCACCATAAGACCGATCATCAAGCCAAAGATAAAGCCCGCATTGCCAATCTTGACTGGTGGAATTTCAGGCCAAGGAGTACGGGGAGAAACCACATTCCGAGGCCGCCTGAAAGGCTTGGGATTATAGATATAGTCCTTTTTATCCTTGTTCATCATGGGCATCCTGCTAGATGAAAATCACAACACAGAATGACCATGATAGTTCAAGCGGGTCTTGAGGCCATAAAATCGAAGCCAGTAATTACGTCGAAGAATGGCCCTGAACTCGGGATCACGGACCTTACCTGGTGACACAAACCCCCAGCGAGTCAGAACCAAGATGACAGGAACATTACGAGACTTGGCCACGTAATCCGCCAGCCTCATCACCACATAACCAGGCAACTGCATGGGATTGGTGATCGGGAATCGAATCTGTGATGGTTGAACAGTGGAGGAGGGGGACACTGCAGCCGTGTTGCCGCCATACCACTGGTGAATGTATTTGGCCGGGAGGATGGTATAGCAGGCCCGCATGTCGACGAAGCGGGGCTCTGTGAGGCGCTCACAATCTGGCGTAGCGTCAATGGCAGACGAGTGCAGATAGGCCTCTTTGTAGTCGCCATTCCCGAGCCTGATGCGACACTTAATCAGGCCCTTTGAATCTCGTATCGGAAAATCAAACAACTCTTTGCCATCGTCAAATTCCTGGGCAGTGTCATAGGCCTTATAAAGCCAACGACCCCAGGCGTATTTCGTGCCACAAGGAGATCCCGTGGTCTTGCTCTTACCCTTAAAGTAGCTAGCAACGTGAATGCGGGGAACGCGCAGCACGAAACGGATGAAGAGGCGGGCGAACCAGATAAGGGGATAAACCAGGAACCCCTTTGCCCCCATGGACGCACTGAACATGGTGTCTGAGCTGTAGCACCAGCAGACAGTGCGACAGAGAGCATTGACGATCTGCTTATCGATAGACTCAATATCCTGGACACCGAGGAAGGCATTCCAGCCACGTTTACGCACAAGCCGGAGCCACTTGATAAGCTGGGCGCGATCAGGGTTGTTCCATTCACGGGTGTTCATGAAGAAAGCCGTTTCGTCCAATGCGAGGCAACCATTCTTTGACTCATCATAGAGCTGTTCCTCAGCAGACCACAGGGCGGTTTTCTTGGGGCGCTCATAGGCATAGCCGAGGTTTTCCAGATCAGACGAACGGGGCTCCTCAGGCAAACGGATAATGGGAGTCTGTTTACCAATTTCATTAAGAGGCATATGCTCGGGATAAACATCGATATTAGTGGCAACCGGACGGCCCTCATTGAGATAGCCGACCATAATATTGACCATGTTAACGGTCTTGCCCGCACCAACGGGGCCAGTGACAAAATAAGGCGCTTTCATTGAACCCCCTTACTTACCATCAAAAGCAGAACGAGCCAGCGCAATTTGCCAGATAAACAGCCATTGAGCAGCCTTGGCAACTCCAATAGCAGCAATGCAAGCAGCTGTATTTGATGGGAGAAGACCAAGGCCGAACAATATATATCCATTGGCAACGCTAGAGGATGAAATGCCAGCCAATAAACCGTTAATCGCTGACGTGAACGTTACTACCATAGTGGTCATAGCGAGTATCAATGCAGCAACGGCAGCCTTACGAGAAAAGAAAGAGACCAACTTAGCAAATAATCCACCAATCTTTTCTATCAAGAAAGCAATTAGCAGTTTCATTATCTACCTCCAACGACAGACGTCATAGTACGAGACCAAATGCCAAATATATAAATGGCAGTCAGCATATTTAAAAACCAAAATATAAGCGGGTGAGCCACTTCATTATAAGTCTGACAAAAGGCTCCATTATCATCAGCAGGAGCCGAACCAGCTTTAATAGTGAATGTAAATGGATAGGACTGACAATTTCCAGTGGGGAGAGTCCATCTGAAAATATCAGGCATGGACGACGGAGGTTGAGCAGTAGGAGAATCCGTAATCATTCCCTCCAAATCCGACTTATCCTCATTTAACTTATCAAGGGCAGCGGTTGCAGGCGCAAGTGCAGTGGCGGCCTGTGTAACAGCAGCAGCATCAGCCTTGGCCTCAGCAGCGGCTTGTTTCTTCATCACCTGCTCAAGCTGGGATTGCGTGAGAGGAGCGGAAAGAGTGGCATTAGCAGCGGAGGCTTGAGCCTCAGGAGTAACGCCTTGTTGCAACTGACCAGCCAAGGCGGCAATCTCAGCAAGCTTTTCAGGCGAAACATAATGAGCAGCATTAGGATTAGTGGATTGCAGTAAACCTTGAGCATACAAATCAAGGAGCTCTTGATCTGATTGCGTAACACCCGGGATATAAGGAACGGTATCGGGGAAAATCTCAGGATATGGATAAGGCCAAGGGTCAGGGACCATAAATGCTTGAGCGGCTTTGATGGGATCCTGAAGCATATATGTCATGAGTGAATCATAAAGCCCATCATCAGATACAGGCTCGGATACAGTAGTAGTTGTTAATCCTTCAAGATAACCACGTTTAGCAATAACCTGACCAGATGGCCTAACAAGGTCATAATGATAAGAGGGTGTACCATTAGTTACAACGTAACGAGAAGTAGCAGTAGAACCAGGGTAAGACTGAGAATAATAAGTAACAATAAGGGCGTTGCATTGAGAAACAGTTTTGTTTGCTGCAATAAGAGCAGAAACAGAATTAGTACAACGACCAACATGTGTTGTCGAAGGACTATAAACTTGATTAGTCAATTCATCAATAGCCCAACCAGCCGCAACCATAGTGGCAGCCCAACCTGCATACCAAGCATTCTTTTTAATGAGTGAACCGAGGTTAGCCTTAACATGCCCCATGAATCTGGTTTTAGGGACGTCAACGGTTTTAATTTGATAAGGGTCATTGGCAGCAAAGCCACGAATAGTGGTGCTGACAGTTATGGCGGTATTCGTGGCAGCGGTAACGGCATTGACACTAATTATTTCAGCCTGCTTGATGACTGACGACATGGAAAAAGCAGCCACGCCGCCGCTGAAGGTCAATAAGGATGTAAAGAGAATGATGTACGGGCGCATATATCCCCCATGAAAAAAGGGGGGCAGAGCCCCCCGTTATTACAGGGGCAGAGCCCCGAGTTGATCAGCCTTGGGCGCCTTTGCGGGCAAAGGTCTGAAGCAGACCGAAGCCAATGGACAGCGACAGGACGACGGCCATGATAGCGAAGCCAGCCGCAGACGCAGTGCCAGCATCGGCTATGACGGCGGATTGCACTTCGGCCACGACAGTCGAATCTAGCGCAGCAGACGCCACACCGGAGACCAGGACAGAGCCAGCAACCAGAGCGGGAGCGGCATACTTACGAACCATGTTGCGAATTTTCATGATGATATCCCTATGATTTCAGTTTACGCATATCAAAAATTGATAAACGTTTACCACTTTCAAGACCCGCGAGAGGCCTTTTCCAATATCTGGCGAGTGTGTCTAAACACCGTGCCAGAACCGTAGCCAACGAGCCAAACGAGCAGCCCGCCAGCGATATACAGTGCGATTATTGAGTCCATTAGCGTTGATTCCCTCCCATGAACCCAACGGCGAATAGCAGCATGTAAGAGGCGGCCACTATCAGTTGGGAGTAATCAACGTCCATGGCTTACCCCTTTGCCTGGACGCTGGCGGGCAGGTCAACGAGACGGAACCCGTTGTAGGAGCGGTGACGGTTGTTGTCATCACCGAACGAACCGGAGCGGTACTCGACCATGAATTCAGTCGGGCCCTTGCCGACGATGGTCTTGAGCTGGGCGTGATAGCCAGCTGTCACCTGCTCCTCTGTAATGGCCACATCAATGATCTGGCTGGGGTCGGTACAGAGCAATTTGACCTGACCAGTGGTCACCTTGCGGCCATCACGGTCTTTGGTGGCGGTGGTGATATCTGTGTTCGACAGTATCTGAGCGATGATTTTCATTTCGTTGAGCCTCTTTCGTTGTTGGTGATTTGGTGCTTAGGGCAGTTATTGACACGGGTCCAAGGGAGGGCGGGGCGGACTGACCGCGGAGTGGTCAGCGCTGCGCGCCGCCCACTCCTGCCAGTCCGCCCAGTCCAGTGCGAGGAGCTGGGAGTTATCAAGGTCTTCGAGAAGCTTCTGCCGTCCCTCCTGATACAGGTCATCTGCCATGTGGAGGTATTCGCCGGTTTCAGTGGCCGTGATGAAGTAATCGCGAACGGCCTCGAGGATCTTCTTCTTCTGAGCCTCCCACGCTTCCAGGCTCTTGATTTGGTACCGATTGAGGCGAGTGGCGATATGGATTTGGTTGAAAAGAAGGCCATCGATGGTGGCGCGGGCCTTATCGCCATACTGGGTGATGCGCCCCTCGGGGCTCACGAGCAGCTCGAAATCCTCAGCGTTCTGGTGGTATGGACGACCCACATTGCCCGCATTGAGGCGAGTGAAGGCGCGGGGAGTGGAGTAAGCAGGGCGCAGGGCCTGCTTGTCACGAGGGCAGAAAATACCGCCCATGGCAACGCAGAACTCGCCCCAATCGCCGGCATCGGCAGAGCGCCGGCAAGCCTCAAGGAGCAGCCAATCAGCTTGGCAGAGGGATTCAAATCCGGGCATATCGTAATCCTGTGTGGACATGCGGCGCAGCTCACGCCATGCGGTGACAGTGGGGCCGCCTATCTGCTGGAACTGGCGGATATTGTTGGCTCCCTTCCAGGCAAGGACGCGCTGGACGGTTTGAAGGGCAGCAGTGCCCGTCTCAAAATCCTCGCCAACCGCGAAGCCATCGACGTTTTTGGCGATGTACTTGGAGCAGTAGCCGACAGCAGAGCCGCGCTTGAGAGATAACGGTTTGCAGGTAAAGCGATGTTTGCGGGCACCCGGCTCATTAGGGGAGTCTTTGAAGCACTCACGGCGGCAGATAGTGCGGAACTCATTGGCCTGCTTGTAGGGAACGAAGATGATGGCGTGCCAGTGGGGAGTACCATCAGCATGAGGCTCAGCGAATCGAAATCCGTAAACAGAAATCGGCTCTTTGGGGTTAATATCAGTGCCCTTGTCAGCACAGCGGCGACCAATGTTGCGCCATACGCCATTGAGATAGGCTTGCCCATCTTTGACGGTAGGGCGACCAGCATCCAACCAGTTGGGATTGGGCTTGCCGCCACTGGTCGGATGGAAACGGGAAGGGCAGGTTAAGGTGAGGAAGAGGGCGGCATGGCGCTCTTGCTTGGCAACCTGTTCAAAACCCTTGAGACGGGCCATCAGCTCAGCGCGTTGAACCTCAGGATTGGAAACAGAGGCGTCTATGGCATCAGTGAGAGGACATCCATTAAGGCCATCAGCAAGACTGACAGCAGCAAGACCTGAAAGAGTGGCTCTATTCTTGCGAGTACGGTGTACCCGGCGAGAAACAAGATAATCGGGTGAATAGGGCTGTCCGTTCTTATGAACAATTCCAGAAAGTCGTGCGGCGTCAAAGAGACGGCGAGCAGCAACACGACGTATAAGCCGAACCAGATGAACAGGGTCAACCCAACGATTGAGCCAATGGCAGGGACGAGGAGCATCGGGATTTTCGAAATCGTAATCGAAATCGGGGTCTCGAAAATCGTATCCAACGAGTAAGGCGTGAGCAGCGCGAAATGCCGGGTATTCTTCCTCATTTCCATCGAAATAATCCCTCCGCAAAGTCATCACATGCTTAGCCAAGCGCTCAGCGAATGCCTCAAACCCTTCATCATCAGAGGTGAGGGAGAGAGTGCCGCAGTCACCGGACACGTTCATGAGATCATAAAGCTCTTTGATACGCTGGTTCGCGGTAAGCAAATCGGCGTACTCAAGGGCTTGGGTGTAGGCAGAACGGAACCAGGGCAGGAGGTAGTGATTGCGCACGGTCATATCATGACGGTGCTGGCAGTGTTCAGGGGCGTTGATGTCGCCATAATTGAGCAGGGCACTGTCATTGAGGTAGGCGAAGGAACCAACCTGGATGTGATGGGTCTCTTTGTCGGCATAATGAGCCTTGAGGTCTAAGGGGAGGGCAGCTTTTTGGTCCTCAACCCATTGCTGGCGAAGCATAGCCATATAGGGCTCAGAACTGCGCAAGGCCAAAAGGTAGTCATCACCCTGGAGCCCCGCGAGGGAAGGGGAGCGAAGAGGCCGAGAGAAAAGGGCGTTGCGGGAACCGTCAAGGCTGCGCTGGGCGGAGTAGGAAGTGAAGCTCATGGCTTATGCCTCAACCTGATAACAGTAAACAGGGGAAGCATCTGGCTCAAAAGAATCATAGTCAGATTGAGTGTCAGGGCAATGAAGAACTTGGGTATAGCCATCACCAGAAAGGAACTCGCCGCAGAACGGGCAAGTCAGGCGATAAGCAAACAGAGGTTTAACGCCGATAACCCCATTTATCGGCGACTGGGATTCACAAGAAAGAGCCCCTGTCTCATCGACCCAATCAGCTAAGTCAATGTCGGTAAAATCCGGGCCAAGTTCATCAAGATCACCGTCCAAGATGCAGAGGTCTGAACAAGCGGAACAGCCCTGACCGGCACACTGCTGGCACACGTGGTAAACCGGGGGGTGTTCATGTAGGGTCTGACGTTCCATGCAATTCACCATCAAGCGGATTGAGTGATTGCCGGGAGTATTGAGAACAAAACTTCAATCCGCAAGCCGCGGATCTGCAGAAGAAACGATGTGATAAACTCAGGAAAACACGTTGAGGAAATAGAAAAATGGACTCCAAAACCCTAATTCAAGCGTACATGAGAGCAAAAAATCTCACTCAGCTTAAGCAAGTGGCTGAAGCGCTGCATTTATCAACGTCATACATCACGGATATCAACCAAGGGAACAGACAATTTGCTGATGAAACAGCAGTTTCCATAGCAAAAGAAATTGGGCTTGACCCGGCAGAAGTAATGATTTCGCTTAATGCAGCTAAAGCGAAGACTCCCGAGATGAAAGCGGCATGGTACGACGTTCTAAAAAAGTATTGCGCAAGCACGGGAACCGCGCTGGCCGTGGCTTGCGTGATGATGATGAGCCCAAATCAGGCGCCTGAAACAACTGCGCATAATGTATATTATGTTAAATATGGTATTCCATTTCCTGTCACGCCTATACGAACTGTGTATAATGGCAACAATTGCTCCTCTCTCCGACCGGATGTCTTAAGTGGCTGAATTAACATCAGAACAACTGAAACCCGCTTTTGCGATTGACCTCTTTGCTCCCCTGAGCGAACTCGACCCCATTCCCTTTGCCGCCTTGCAACCCAGAGCCATTTCAGCCATCAAGCGTCTGGCCAGTTTCGACGGCGATTGCCCCGTGATGCTGATCAACGGCTTCCCCGGAGCAGACTACGAACAGGTGTGCCGCACCCTGATTGCCGACACTCATGGCAAGGACGGCGATCTGTTCGATCTCTGCTATACCGAGAACCTCAACAATCCGTTCAAGCCCATCTGGCTGCGACTGCAACCGGGCACAGGGTTCGAGTTTTGCGAGATGGTTGGCGAGCTGCTCAAACTGATGAGCCACCATCTGGATGCCGAGCGCCTGGTGACCCGCATCATGCGCAAGCAGAAGGATGACCCCAAGATAGCCGACTTCCTATCGGATCTGTCGGCCCATGTCGCCCTCGGCCTCGAGTTTCAGCACCCCGTGCTCATCAACCTGCTGATCCATCACGAGGATCAGCAGGCCCCCGTGATCTATGGCCGGGATCTGAACTGGGACACCCTGTTTGGCTCCATCAACTATCAGACCGAGCAAGGCTCGGTCTACGCCAACCAGCATCTGCTGGAGCCGGGTCTGATGCGTCAGGCCAATGGCGGCTATCTTATCTTGCAACTCGATGAGCTGCTGGATCAGCCCCACCTCTGGTTCAAGCTCAAGAACGCCATGCTCAAGGGCGAGCTGGACTGGAACGCCTACCAGGAAGGCAAGACCCTGACCCCCTTCTTCGCCCCGGAGGCGACGCCTATCCGGCTCAAGCTGATCCTGGTCGGCGATCGGTTGGAAGTGGCCGAATTCCAGATGCTCGATCGTGACATGTCGGAGCGGATCTTCCTGCGCGCGGACCTGGTCTCCGAGGTGGAGATTGACGATGAACTGCCTGACTTTCTCGGCTACCTGGCCTGGATCCGCCAGCGCTGGTCCCTGCTGGACTTCACCCCGGCAGCCCAGGCGGCGCTCTGCCGTCACGCCAGCCGGCTGTGCGACCATCAGGAGTGGCTCTCCCTCTCCGAGGTGCAGCTCACCGCCCTGATGCGGCTGGCAGACAGTCTGGCCCGGGAGCTGGAGGCCGACATCATCGATCAGGAGCACATCGTCAATGCCCTGGCCGAGCAGGATTTCCGCTTGAATTACCTGGTTGAACAGTCCGATCAGGGGGTGATCGATGGCCAGATCCTGCTGCAGACCGAGGGGGAAGAGATAGGCCAGATCAATGGCCTCTCCGTGATCCAGGTCGCCGGCCACCCCTACGATTTTGGCGAGCCGGTTCGCCTCACCGCCACCGTGCATCTGGGGGATGGCGACGTGGCGGATATCGAGCGCAAGGCGGAGCTGGCCGGTCATATCCATGCCAAGGCCATGATGATCATCCACGGCTATCTCTCCAACAAGTTCGGTGCGGAGAACCCCTCACCTCTGTCGGCCAACCTGGTGTTCGAGCAGTCTTATCACGAGATTGACGGGGACAGCGCCTCCCTGACCGGCCTGTGCGCCCTGCTCTCTGCCCTCGCCCGCCAGCCCATCTATCAGCACTTTGCCGTCACCGGCGCCGTCGACCAGTTTGGCAATGTCCAGGCGGTGGGCGGAGTCAACGAGAAGATCGAGGGCTTCTTCCGGGTGTGCCAGATCCACGGCCTCAATGGCAAGCAAGGCATTCTGTTGCCCGGTACCAATGCCCAGCAACTGAACCTCTCCGACGAGGTGATTGCCGCCGTCGAGCAGGGACTGTTCCACATCCACCCGGTGGACCATGTGGAGGAAGCCATCGAGCTGCTGACCGGCTGCGTGGCAGGGGAGCCGGATATGCCGGACACCCTGTTTTTCCGCATCCAGCAGCGGCTGGACGATCTCAACGGCACTCTGCCCAAAACGGGCATAATGCGCACCATACTGGGCCGTCTGTTTGGCCATTAACAAGTGATCGGAGTTGTCTAGCGCACAGGTGTACGCTAGATTGGCTCCGCTTTGACTCATATGAAGGATACACAGCGTGACCCAAGATAAAACCGCCTCTGCAACTCCCCTCTCCCTCTGTGAACAAGGCAAGACCTCGTTCTCCCGCGAGGAGCTGCTCGCCTGCAGCCTTGGTGAACTGTTTGGTGAGGGCAACAGCCAGCTGCCCGCCCCCAACATGCTGATGATGGATCGCATCGTCACCATCAACGATAACGGCGGCGAGCACGGCAAGGGCGAGATCCTGGCAGAGCTCGACATCACGCCGGACCTCTGGTTCTTCGATTGCCACTTCCCGGGCGATCCCGTCATGCCGGGCTGCCTGGGCTTGGATGCCATGTGGCAGCTGGTCGGTTTCTTCCTCGGCTGGAAAGGTGGCCCCGGCAAGGGTCGTGCCCTGGGCGTGGGTGAAGTGAAATTTACCGGTCAGATCCTGCCGACCGCCAAGAAGGTCACCTACAAGATCACCTTCAAGCGGGTCATCAACCGCAAGCTGGTCATGGGGATCGCCGATGGCGTGGTCGAGGTGGATGGTCGCCCCATCTACAGTGCCACCGACCTGAAAGTGGGCCTGTTCAAGGACACCACCAGTTTCTGATCTCGCCATGTCACGGCAAGCATCAACGCAAAGGGGCCTGTCGGGCCCCTTTCCTGTCTTTGAATGGTGATGAAGTGACTACTTCATGAAGAGTCCTGAACTCCGTCCTTCCATGGCGTCACGCCACCCTCCCAGCCATTGGCCGCGGGCGTCCAGACACTGGTACGGACAAGATTCGCTTTGTTTACCGACAACGCCAGCCTGATAACCGCGAGCGCGAGCTCTCTCCAGACGGTCCCGTTTTTGTCTCTTCATATTCAACGACCCTCTTCGTGGAACGAAAAAAGCGACCAGTTTTTCACCGGTCGCTTTCATCATTAACGCAAGGCCAAAGTCAGGTCAAATAAAACTTCCCATGCTAATCGTGGCTTGTGACACAAGGCACTGAACTGCATTACATTTTTATGACCCGCTTTTTTCAGCCACGGCGACGCAGCCAGGCGAAGGGCAGACCCAGCAGAGTCAACCAGAACAGGCTGCCACCACCACTGCCGCCGCCGTCACCATCCTGACCGGTCTGGTTGACGACCGGGGCGTTGGCCACCACGCGATCGGACGCTATGCCTTCATAGTTGAGGCTATCCGGGCTCAGCTTGACGCTGACCACGGTGGCATTGCTGCGGTTGTTGAGGTCGGTCTCGCTGCCATAGCGATAGGCGGTGGCCGCTATGGTGCCATCCGCGCTGATGCCGCTGGCATAGGCGATGTGGTAGTAGACACCATTCTGGCTGCAACTCTTGCTGCCGGCATCGTTCAGGCCGCAGATGAGGTCGTTGAGATACCAGTTGCTGCCATTGGCGGCGTTGAGCAGGAAGGCTTCCTGCATGCGGTTGGTACCGCCGCTCACCGGCTGGGTCTGATGACGGGAGTCACGCCAGCCGACCACCATGTTGTGATCGTTGATGGCCGCGGCTTCCGAGTTGGCACCGCTGATCGGACTGTTCTTGAGGGGCACGGAGGCGTTGCTGCTCGGGTTGTTCAGGTTGAACACGAACATCTCGACCGGGCGGTTCTGCCCCTTGTTGGTGCCATAACGCTGGTTGCCTATCACATAGCCGTTGGCATTGACGCCGCTGGCCCAGCTGCCGCGCAGGCTGGCATCGCTGTCATCCGGCTTGCCGTCGGACAGGGGAATGGCCTTGGTGGTGCCAGCCGACTTGTTGGCCAGATCCAGGGTCCAGTAGGCGGCGAGATCCAGGCTGTGCTCCGCATACTCTTCGTCGGTGGCCGAATAACCGACCGCGACCCAGCTGCCATCCTTGAGCTTGGCAGCCTGGAGCGCGGAGGCGGTCTGCACCATGTTCTTGTCATCGTCGTAGTAGCTGGTTGGCTGGAACAGGGTGGCGGCGTCATTGTCTACCAGCCAGAAGGCCGCCTGGGTGTCGACCCCAGGGCAGTAGCGGTAGTCGCCGAAGCTGTCGTCATCGCCGTTATAGCACTCTGTGTACTCGTCGGTGGTGACCTTGCGGTTCTTGCCGGTGGCGGCGGTGCCCGTCACCAGGTACTGACTGCCGCTGACATGGGCCACGCTGGTGGCACTGCTCAGCACATTGGTACCGTTCACCTGGTAGCTGCCATCCAGGGCTACCTGGTTGCCGTCGTTGATCACGGCAAAGCCGGTGCGGCTGTTGGCCAGCCCACTGACCGCGTTCTTGGAGGACTTGTAACCCACATAGGTGCCGCTATCGGGCCCCATGGCGACCACCAGGCCATCGGTTTCGCTGCCAGACAGGCCCAGGTTGTCGCGCTGGGAGCTGGAGTCGAGGAAGTCACGGCGCCAGTCATAGCCAAAGTTGGCATTGTCTTCCCAGAAGGCATCGCAGACGTCACTGGAGAGGATGCAGTTCTGATCGAAGCGGAATCTGTCTACCAAAAAGTCAGAGAAGGGTGCGGAGGAGAAGAAGCTGCCCGCATCGTTCTTCAGTTTCACCGCCAGCACGCTGTTGTCGGCGCTGATCCCGACCCCATAGCCCTGCCCCACTTCGGTAATGGTGAAGAAAGGGCTCTGCGCCGCCTGGGCATTGAGGCTGGCGCCGACCAGTACGGCCAGTATGGATAATTGCTTTTTCATCTACGTCCTTAGTCCTGATGTTTCAACGCTTCCAACTCCTCCCAACGGGAGAAGGCCTGTTCCAGTGCTGCCTCGGCAGCACTCAGGGCATGTAGCTTCTGCTGTGTCTGTTCGGCACTGAGCGAGAAGAAGCCGGGCTCATTGATTTCGCCCTGCAATGTATCAAGTTCGGCTTCAAGTTGCTCCAGTTTTGCGGGCAGAGATTCCAGCTCCAGCTGCAATTTGTAGGAGAGCTTGCGGCTCTTTTTGGCGGGTTCGCTCGTCGTCGCGACGGACTCTGTCGCCGTCGGGGCCTTGCTCGCCGCCTTGGCCGGTTGCGCCGCCTGCTGGGCACGGGTCGCCATCATGTCGGCATAGCCACCCACATAATCGCTGATCCGGCCATCTCCCTCGAACAGCCAGCACCCGGTCACCGTATTGTCGATGAAACGGCGATCATGGCTGACCAGCAGCAGGGTGCCGGGATAGTCTGCCAGCAGCTCTTCCAAAAGTTCCAGGGTTTCGACATCCAGGTCGTTGGTTGGTTCATCCAAGATCAACAAGTTACTGGGCTTCAAGAACAACTTGGCCAACAGTAGACGGTTTTTCTCGCCCCCTGACAATGCCTTGACCGGGGTCCGCGCCCGCTTGGGCTCGAACAGGAAGTCCTGCAGATAGCCCAGGATGTGGCGGGAGCGGCCGCGCACCATGACTTCCTGCTTGCCCTCCCCCACGTTGTCCACCACGGTCAGCTCGGGATCGAGTTGCTCGCGGTATTGATCGAAATAGGCCACCTCCAGGTTGGTGCCCCCCTTGACCAGCCCGCGGCTGGGGGCGAGCTGACCCAGCAACAGCTTGATCAGGGTGGATTTGCCGCAGCCGTTGGGGCCGACCAGGGCAATCTTGTCGCCCCGCAGCACCTGCAGATCCAGCCCCTGGAACAGGGTGCGATCGCCAAAGTCCAGCCCGAGTCCCTCGGTCTCGAACACCAGCTTGCCGGAGCGATTGACCTCGTCCAGTTGCAGCTTGGCCTTGCCCTGCAGCTCGCGGCGCTGAGAACGCTCCCGGCGCATCGCCTCCAGGGCCCGCACCCGGCCTTCGTTGCGGGTGCGGCGGGCCTTGATGCCCTGGCGCACCCACACCTCTTCCTGGGCCAGCTTGCGATCGAACTCGGCATTTTGCAGCTCTTCGACCCGCAGCGCCTCTTCCTTGCCCTGCAGATACTCGTCGTAGTTGCCGGGCCAGGAGGTGATCACGCCCCGATCGAGATCGATGATCCGGGTCGCCAGCTTGTGGATGAACTCCCGATCGTGGGAGATGAAGACGATGGCGCCGCGAAAGTCCTTGAGGAAATCCTCCAGCCAGTTGATGGCCTCGATGTCCAGGTGGTTGGTCGGCTCGTCCAGCAGCAGCAGATCCGGATCGCACGCCAGTGCCCGGGCCAGAGCCACCTTGCGCAGCCAGCCGCCGGAGAGGCTGTCGAGGGTCACATCGGGATCCAGCCCCAGCAGGGTCAGCACCTGGCTGATGCGGGTCTCGAACTGCCAGCCGTTCTGATAATCGAGCTGCTCTTGCAACTCGCTCATCTTGCGGATGTTGGCGTCCGAGGGATCGCTCGCCAGCTCCAGGGAGATGTGGTGATATTGCTTGAGCAGCTCGCCGACCCCAGCCAGCCCTTCGGCGGCATAGTCAAACACGGTGAGTTCGCTCGAGGCGGGGGGATCCTGCTCGAGGCGGGTCACCTTCAAGTCTTGCTGCAACACCAGACGGCCATCGTCCAGGGGCAATTCGCTGGCAATCACCTTCATCAGGGTGGACTTGCCCGCCCCGTTGCGGCCCACCAGGCAGAGACGCTCGCCCCGCTCTATGGTGAGCTCGGCGTTGTCGAGCAGCGGGAAATCACTGAACGACAGGGAGGCGCCGTGCAATGTTAATAAAGCCATGTTCCTTCCTTATTGCGTATGAAAAAACGGGCGGCAGACTGGATCTCCCCCCGTTTCATCGTCAAATCAGCACTACTGATGCCCAGCCCAGGCCGTCAGCTGTGCCAGGGTGAAGGGCCAGCCCAGTTCGCGGCCGGCCTCATCTCGCAGCACAGGGATGCGCACCCGGTAGGCGCTGAGCCACCGCTCATCTTCCATGATGTCGCACTGGCGGGTCTTGCTGGCCAATCCGGCCTGCTCCACCAGCGCCCAGGCCTGTTCGCACAGATGGCAGCCCTCGGTGTGAAACAGGGTCAGCATCAGGCCTGCGCCTCGGTCTGCTCAGGGGCGTGGGTGATGATCCAGCAGTTGTGGATATGCTGGTTGCGCTCGAAATCCTTGGGCCGGGTCTTGCCGGTGATGTTCTGGGCCTTGAGGCCGGCGGCCTCGAGACCGGCCAGATCCATCTTGAAGTGGCGCTTGTTGTTGGAGAACACCAGGGTGCCGTCCGCCGCCAGCAGGCGTTTGAGGTGCTGCATCAGCAGCAGGTGATCCCGCTGCACGTCGAAGCTCTCGTCCATCCGTTTGGAGTTGGAGAAGGTGGGCGGATCGATGAAGATGAGATCGTACTGATCCTCGGCCTCGGAGAGCCACTTCAGGCAATCTGCCTGGACGAACTTGTGCTGACGGCCCACCAGGGAGTTGAGCCGCATGTTGTCCTGCGCCCAGTTGAGGTAGGTGTGGGACATGTCCACAGTCGTGGTTTCGCTCGCCCCGCCGAGGCCCGCGTGCACGGTGGCACTGCCGGTGTAGGCGAACAGGTTCAGGAAGCGCTTGCCACGGGCCATCTCACCCAGCATGCGGCGGGTCTGACGGTGGTCGAGGAAGAGGCCGGTATCCAGGTAGTCGTAGAGGTTGACCCACAGCCGGGCGCCGTACTCCTGCACCTCCATTCTGTGCTGCTCCTCGGACAGCTTCTGGTACTGCTGCTTGCCTTCCTGACGCTCGCGCACCTTCAGGATCACCTTCTCGCCGTCCATGCCGGTCACCTTGATGGCGGCCTGCACCATGTCGAGCAGGCGCTGACGGGTCTTCTGGGCGGGGATGTCCTTGGGCGCGGCGTACTCCTGCACCACCAGGTAATCACGATAGCGGTCGATGGCGGCGTTGTATTCCGGCAAGTCGGCGTCATAGAGGCGATAGCAGTCGATCCCCTCCTTGCTGGCCCACTTCTCGAGGGTCTTCAGATTCTTGCGCAGCCGGTTGGCAAAGTCCTGGGCCACCTCTTTCTGGGAGGCCACCGAGTCGAGCGCGATCTGGTAGTTGCGCAGCTGACACTCCAGCGCCCCGTTGAACAGGCGATACTGCTTGTCGGCCCGCAGGCGCAGGCAGCTCAAGAGCTCAGGGGAGGCAGAGAGAATGGTGACCTTCCAGCCCTGGAAGCTGCGGCGCAGGGCATCGCCCAGGGCCTGATGCACTTCCAGCAGGGCCGGGAATTCGCCAAGACGCTCGCCATAGGGCGGGTTGGAGATGAGCATGCCGACTTGGCGGGCTTCCCCTTCTGCGGCGGCGTGCGGCAACGGGTTCTCCAGCGCGGTCACGTCGGCCTGCTTGAAGGTGATGAGGTGGGCCACGCCGGCCGCCTTGGCGTTGTCGCGGGCCTTCATCAGCACGCGGGGGTCGGCATCGCAGCCAAACAGCTTGGCTTCGCAGCGCTGCATGCCGCGCTTGGCGCGCACCTGGGCTTCCATCATCAGGCTCTGCCACAGCTCACCATCGTGTTGCAGCCAGCGATCGAAACCGAAGCGCTCCCGGCGCAGGGCCGGCGCCATGTCGGCGGCGATGAAGGCCGCTTCGATGAGCAGGGTACCGGAGCCGCACATGGGGTCCATCATGGGCTCGCCGGTCCAGCCGCTGCGAGCGATCATGGCCGCCGCCAGGTTCTCTTTGAGGGGCGCTTCGCCGGTGCCCTGACGGTAGAAGCGCTGATGCAGCGCCGGGCCTGACAAGTCCAGCGTGATGTTGGCCTTGCCCTTGCCCAGGTGCGCCATGATGCGAATGTCCGGCGACTTCTTGTCCACGTCCGGGCGCACATGGCCGCGCTTGGTGAAGCGATCGACGATGGCATCCTTGATCTTGAGCGCCCCGTACTGGGTGTTGCGAATGGCGGGGTTGGTACCGGTGAAGTCCACGGCGATGGTGGCGGTACCGGAGAAGTGCTCTTCCCAGGGAATGGTGTGGGCGCCGAGATAGAGATCCAGATCGTCGTTCATCTGGAATTCGGACAGCACCAGCACGATGCGGGAGGCAAAGCGGCTCCACAGGCAGGCCTTGTAGCCGATGGCCAGTTCGCCCTTGAAGTGGACGCCGGCCACGGTCTCACGGACCTGCTCAGCACCCAGATTGGTCAGCTCGACGGCCAACAGGTTTTCCAGCCCCTTGGGGCAGGTTGCAAAAAATTCTTTCATCACGCTCACGGGGAACCCATAAAAATAGGCCCGCATTATACCCCATTCGCGGCCGTCTTGGCTGCCCCGAACATCACCAACTCCCCCCTCAATTCACGGCCAGAGGGAAGATATCGGGGAAACGCGGGGGCGAGCTGCCCCTCGTCCCCTGCGATCCCGCCCGGGAGCGGCAGCTTCTCTTGCAAAAGGCAGCAGGGAAATGGGTGTAGGCAGAGGGAGTCAATAGGAGAGCCTCGGTCTGCCGGCCAGCAGACAGGCAAGGGGGATGGTGGGGGTCAGCCCACCTGGCGCAGCTCGGGAGCGGCCCTGTGATAGAGGCCCAAGCGGTTGTTCATCACCTTGATCACGGCAAATCTCGGCATCAGCTTGTTGCCGCTCAGCATCAGCTCCTCGGTCAGATTGAGGCAGACGCTGGCTTGCTCCCCCGCCTCTATCACCATGAACACCCCCTCACCGTGCTGAGTGTGCATGACCACCAGCTCCCCCCGCTCCGGCATCAGGCGCTGACCCAGTTCAATAAAGAACCAGCTCTGGGGCATCAGGGGTTTATAAAAACGGCTCACCGCGATGGCATTTAATACCAGCTGCACCTGATGAGGCACGCTCCAATTGAGATCGGCGGCGTTGTCCATCAGCTGATAATAGAGGGAGGCATCATCGACACAGAAAGGCTGGGTAGTAAAAGAGGCTGGCACCAGCTGGCGCCCTTGATATTCGGTCGCGAATATCATCTCATCGCTCAGCTCCAACATCAGACGGTCGGACTTCGCATCATAATGCCATTGCCATTGATCGTTCGGTTGGAGAAACATGAGACGCCCTTCCTTGCTGCAGTAATTCGACTCTATTCCAAGTCGATAATTTCGGCAACCTTAATTCCGGGCGTCTTTATATTAAATTGACCAGATACGTCAGATATTGGTCACTATCTCTTTCACCAGGGCCGGTCCCTTATAAATAAAGCCGCTATATATTTGGACCAGGGTGGCACCGGCTTGCAGTTTCTCCCGGGCGGCCATGGCGCTGTCCACACCCCCGACACCGATAATAGGAATGGTCCCTTTCAGCTCCTGAGCCAATAAACGGATCACCTCGGTGCTCTTGTGCTGCAGCGGACGACCGCTCAATCCCCCCGCCTCACCGGCATGGGGCATGTCATAGATCATCTCGCGCGCCAGGGTGGTATTGGTGGCGATGACGCCATCGATGCCGTTTTTCAACAAGGATCCGGCCACCTGTTTAATTTCATCCAGGCTGAGATCCGGGGCGATTTTAACCGCCAGCGGCACATACTTCTTATATTGCGCCGCCAGCACTTGCTGACGTTCTTTGAGGGCGGCCAGCAGTTCGTCCAGCGCATCCCCATACTGCAGCTGACGCAGACCCGGGGTATTGGGAGAGGAGATATTGACGGCGATATAACCGGCATGATCATAAACCTTGTCCATGCAGATCAGGTAATCGTCTTTGCCATTCTCGATGGGGGTATCTTTATTCTTGCCGATATTAATGCCGATCACTCCCTGATATTTGGCGGCCTTGACCCGCTCCACCAGATGATCCACGCCGAGGTTGTTGAAGCCCATGCGGTTGATGATCCCCTCGGCCGGCACCACCCGAAACAGGCGGGGCTTGTCGTTGCCACTCTGGGGCTTGGGGGTCACTGTGCCCACTTCAATGAAGCCGAATCCCATGGCACCGAAGGCGTCGATGCACTCGCCATCCTTGTCGAGCCCCGCCGCCAGACCGACCGGATTGGCAAAATTAAGCCCCATGCAGGTGACGGGGCGTTGGGGCAAGGATTGGCGGAAAAAGATATCGAGCGGTGTGCCATGAAGACGGGCGAGTTGCTTGAGGGAGAGCTCGTGAGCCTGCTCCGGATCCAGCTTGAACAATAAATGCCTGGCGAGGGGGTAAAACATCTTTGCTCCTTAAAAAAAGCCCCGGCAACTGGCCGGGGCTTTTGGGGTGATGATGCCACTCGATGTTATATCGAGGTTCGGCAATTCAACTGGAGCAGGTTCAACTCCCGCAAGGCCACCGAGAACTTGGCGAACTCGTGCGTGCTGGTGGTCTTGAAGTCGGCCAACATATGGGTCCAACGGGACAAGAGTTGCTCATGCTCCGCAATCCAGTCGGCCAGTATGGTATCGCATTCTCCCTGATCTTTGCACCCTTCCAGCACCACGGAAGTGAGGCTGCGTTGCTGCCAGTCCAGATCCTCGCGAAACGACGCTCTGGCCATCGCCTGCCAGTGGTTGCCCACCGGCTGATGGTTGATCTGCTCCAGGAACCAGTGCAGGTCGAGCTTGGCACCGAGGCGATAGTAGACATTGGCCACCCGCAGTATGTCGCTCTGCTGATCCGCCGCAATCTGCGCCAGATCCAGGCAGGAGAAGAGGCTGCTCATGTGGGCCACCTGACGGGCGATGGCCTCTGGCACCTGCCTGTCCATCAGGGCGGCAACCGCCTGGCGGTGTTCGGCCACCTCGCTCTCATCCATCACCTCGTAGAGGTGCTCGCTCAACGTCTCGAAGGCGGGGCGGAAGAAGGCGATGTTCTCCCCTATGCTCCAGCCGCGGTTGCGGGCACGCAGGAACCAGCGGGTGGCGCGGCGCACGATGCGGCGGCTGGCGAACATCAGCTCGAGCTGGGTCTCGGCGTTCACCCGGTTGTCCAGGGATTCGATGTCGCGCCACAGGGGGTCGAAGCCGAACACTTCCCGGGCCATGGCGAAGCAGGTGGCGACCTCGGCCACGGAGGCACCGGTCTCGTCGCGCATCCGGGTCGCGAAGTTGAGCCCCATGTCGTTGACCAGCATGTTGGCGACCCGGGTCGCGATGATCTCGCCCCGCAGCGGATGCTGGGCCAGGGCCTCGCCGAAGCGCTGTTGCAGCTGCTCGGGGAAGCTGGTGACCAGCATGCGGGCCAGGAAGGGCTCGTCGGTGATCTCGGGGCAGTTGAGCTGCTCCTTGAGCACCATCTTGCCGTAGGCCACCAGCACCGCCAGTTCGGGACGGGTCAGGCCCTGCCCGGCCGCCATGCGCTCGGAGAGATCCTCGTCGGAGGGGAGAAACTCCAGCGCCCGATCCAGCTTGCCTTCCCGTTCCAGCCCCTGGATGAAGCGCTGCTGCTCCTTCAGCTGATCGCCGCCACGGAACTGGGTAACCGAGATGGACTGGGACTGGCGATAGGCGTTGGTCAGCACGATGTCGGCCACCGCGTCCGTCATCTCGTAGAGCATCTGGTTGCGCTGCTTGAGGGTCAGTTCCCCTGCGGCAACAAGCTGGTTCAGCAGGATCTTGATGTTGACTTCGTTGTCGGAGCAGTCCACCCCGCCCACGTTGTCGGTGAAGTCGGTGTTGATGCGGCCCCCCTGGCTGGCGTACTCGATACGGCCGAGCTGGGTGAAGCCGAGGTTGCCCCCCTCGCCGACGATGCGGGCCCGCAGATCGCGGCCATTGACCCGCAGGGCATCGTTGCTGCGATCCCCCACCTCCCCATCGCTCTCCTTGTGGCTCTTGACGTAGGTGCCGATGCCGCCGTTCCACAGCAGATCCACGTTCAGGCAGAGCAGCGCCTTGATCAGCTCGTTCGGCGCCATGCTGGCCTTGTCAGTGCCGAGCAGGGTCTGGATTTGCGGGCTCAGCTTGATGGACTTGGCGGAGCGCAGGAAGATGCCGCCGCCGGCCGAGATGAGCTCACGGTTGTAATCGTCCCAGCTCGATCCCGCCAGCTCGAACAGCCGCTTGCGCTCGGCGAAGGTGCTGGCCGCGTCCGGCGTCGGGTCGATGAAGATGTGCATGTGGTTGAAGGCGCCCACCAACTGGGTGTGCTCGGAGAGCAGCATGCCGTTGCCGAACACGTCGCCGGCCATGTCACCTATCCCCACACAGGTGAAGTCGGTGGTCTGACAGTCGATGTCCAGCTCGCGGAAGTGCCGCTTGACCGACTCCCAGGCGCCGCGCGCCGTGATGCCCATCTTCTTGTGGTCATAGCCGACCGAGCCGCCTGAGGCAAAGGCGTCGCCCAGCCAGTGGCCGTACTCCTGGCTTATCTCGTTGGCGATGTCGGAAAAGGTGGCGGTGCCCTTGTCTGCAGCCACCACCAGGTAGTAGTCATCCTCGTCGTGACGCATCACATCCCTGGGCGGGATCGCCTCCCCTGCAATGATGTTGTCGGTCACGTCCAAGAGGCCTCGGATAAACAGGCGATAGCAGGCCTTGCCCTCCTCCTGGATCACGGCGCGGGGAGCCCCCACCGGCATCTGCTTGCAGTAGAAGCCCCCCTTGGCGCCGACCGGCACGATGACGGTGTTCTTCACCTGCTGCGCCTTGACCAGACCCAGCACCTCGGTGCGGAAGTCTTCCTTGCGATCGGACCAGCGCAGGCCGCCCCGGGCCACCTTGCCCCAGCGCAGATGCACCCCTTCCACCCGTGGCGAGTAGACGAAGATCTCGAATTTCGGCAGGGGCAGCGGCATCTCGCTGATCCCGGCGGGGGCCAGCTTGAAGGAGATATAGGGTTTGACCTCCCCTTCCTTGTCCAGCTGGTAATAGTTGGTGCGCAGGGTCGCCTCTATCATCTCCATGTAGCGGCGAATGATGCGGTCGTCATCCAGGTTGGCCACCAGATCCAGCTTGGCGGTCAGCTGCTCGTGCAGCTTGGCCAGTACCTTGGCATCCTGCTTGCCAGCCGGATCCAGGCGCGCCTCGAACAGGGAGAACAGCAGCTGGGCCAGCTCGGGATAACGGGTCAGGGTCTCCTCGATGTAGCTCTGGCTGAAGGAGACACCGGTCTGGCGCATGTATTTGGCATAGGCGCGCAGCACGGAAACCTGACGGCCGGTGAGGCCCGCCCCCAGCACCAGACGGTTGAAGCCGTCATCTTCCAGGGTCTTGTTCCAGACGGCGGCGAAGGCCTGCTGGAAGCGCTGCTGGCTCTGGGCCAGGCTGAAGGGCTGATCGCCGCGCAGCAGCATGGAGAAGTCGAGGATCCAGAACACGTCGCCGTTGGGGGTCTTGACCTGGTAGGGGGTCTCCCCTATCACCCTCAGCCCCATGTTTTCCAGCATGGGCAGCACGTCGGAGAGGTGGATGGGTTCGGCGCGGTGGAACAGCTTGAGGCGGACCCGGCGATCGTCCTCCTCCTCCTGGGCGCGGTAGAACAGCATGCCCAGCGGCTCGGCCTCGCTCAGGTTGTCCAGGGCCATGATGTCGGCCACGGCGGAGCCCGGCAGCACGTCTTCCTTGTAGGCGCGGGGGAAGGCGTCGTTGAAGCGGCGACCCAGCTCGTTGCCCTTGGCCTCGCCATAATGGGCCAGCAACACGGAATCCAGGCGATCGTCCCAGCTGCGGGCCGCTTCAATCAGGTTGTTCTGTACTTGGTTCACATCCACATCCACGTTGTTATTGTTCACTCGGACTATGTAGTGGGTCCGGGCCAGCACGCCCTCGGAGAAGTAGACGTTGAACTCCACCTCTTCGCTGCTGCCAAAATATTTCTGCAATATCTGTTGGGTCTTGATCCGCAGCGCCGTGTTGTAACGCTCCTTGGTGACATAGACCATGCAGGAGAAGAAACGGCCGTAGACGTCGCGACGCACGAACAGGCGCAGCATGTCCCGCTCCTGCATCGCCAGCACCCCCTGCCCCGTGGCCAGCAGCTCCTCTTCGCGGGCCTGGATCAGCTCATCGCGCGGGTAGGTTTCCAGCACGTTGAGCAGCGCCTTGTAGGCGTGGGAGCCCGATTCAAAGCCGGAAGCGGCCATGATGCGCTCGAGGCGGTGGCTGATGAGGGGGATCTGGGTGGCACTGGTGTTGTAGATGGAGGAGGCGTAGAGGCCGATGAAACGATCCTCTCCCACCACCTTGCCATGCTCGTCGAAGCGCTTGATGCCGATGTAGTCCACATAGGCCGGGCGATGCACCCGGGATTTGCTGTTGGACTTGGTCAGGATCAGCAGATGGTTGGAGAGGGCGGCGTGGCGGGCGCTGGCGGGCATGTGGCCCAGGCGCTGTCCCTCGTCCTTGATGGAGTTCTTCATCAGCCCCAGGCTGGAGTCGGGCTGGGGCAGGATCTCGTGATCCCCCTCCACCGCCTTGACGTCGTAGCGGCGATAGCCCATCAGGGTGAAGTTGTGGGCGGCGACCCACTTGAGGAAGGCGACGGTGGAGTCCACCTCCTCCTTGCTGACCGGGCTGTTGCGGCTCGGCAGCTCCTCGATGATCTCGTTCAGGCGCGCCAGCATGGGCTGCCAGTCGCCGACCGCCAGCGCCACCTCACCGGCCACGGAGTCGAGCTCGGCGGCCAGGGCCAGCATCTGGCTCTCTTCGGTCAGGTGATCGATCTCGATGAGGAAGGCGGTCTCGGCCGACGTCTGCTGCGCCGTGTGCTCCAGATCCAGGATCGCCTCTATCTTGCCATCCTTGCCGCGGATGAGGTGCAACGGTTGATGCAGCATCATGTGGGCCGTGATGCCCCGGCGCTTGAGCGCCATGCGGATGGAGTCCACCAGGAAGGGGGAATCCTGCAAGATGATCTCGACGATGGTATGGGGCGACTGCCAGCCGTGGCGGGTCAGCTCGGGGTTGTAGACCCGGATATAGGGCTCGGTGCCGCTGCGCTGGTTGAGGGCGTTCCACAGGCTGAGGGCGGCGCCGTAGAGATCGCTGTCATTGCGATCGTGCAGATCATCGCTCGCCATGTTGCCGTAGAACTTGGCAACGAAGCGCTCGACCAGGGAGGCACTCTTGTGGGGTAGCTTTTGATGGATCAGGCTGAGAACGTTTTCGAGCAGAACTGAGGTAGGGGCGTCTTTCAATGCCATTGCTAGTTTCCTTATCGGACCGACATCACCGACAGCGACATCCACCCTGGATGCCCGCTGGTACAGAGTTGTGCGAAGTGTAATGGGTCGGATCCGGGAAGGCGAGCGAAGCTGATAATGAAATGTTAAAAACTAGCGGCAGATCACGGCTCAGGCTGTCATTAATTTTGTCATTTTAGAAAAATGCAGAAAATATCACTGACAAACTCCGTTTTAACCCGATAGTTAGTGATATTAAGCAGATAATTACGCGGTTTGCTGTTTGGTTTTTGTTAATTTATGCGTTCCAGGCCGATGAAGCGGTGATCGTCCCCCGTCTTGAGCAAAAAACGGCCATGGACCCCGCTCTGGCCGACGAAAGGACGGATCTTGTCCAGCCCCAGCTCCAGGGTCAGTCCCTGATCGCAGCGCACCACCAGGCGGCGGGCATGCCCCTGGTACATCAGCAATATCTCGTCACGGGACAGACTCAAACCAAAGGTAAACTGCTTCACTCCCTCTTCTCCTCCTGCAGGCAGCCGATCCGGGTCGGCGGTCATCAATGACAGGGCCGGGCGATCTGCCCGGCCCTGTTTCCCTTCACTGGCACAAGGCTTACTGGGCCAGGGCCTTGCTCACCTTCTCATAGAGATCCCGGGCCAGGCTCGGCAACCCCTGCAACCGTGCCAGCTCGGCACGGATCAGCCCTCTGCGTTCCTCGTCCAGTCGCTTGAACTGGATAAGCGGCGTGATGAGACGGGACGCCACCTGGGGGTTGATGCTGTTGAGCTCGATCAGCAGATCGGTCAGGAAGCGATAGCCGCTGCCATCCCGGGCATGGAACTGCACCTGGTTGCCCATGGCGAAGCTGCCCACCAGGGCCCGCAACCGGTTCGGGTTGCGGATGCTGAAGGTGGGATGGCTCATCGCCTGGCGCACCTCCTCCAGCACGTCGGCGGCCGGCTTGGCCCCCACCAGGCGCAGCCAATTGTCCAGCACCAGGCCGTCATGGGCCCACTTGCCCTCGAAATCGGCGAGGAGCGCGGTGCGGCATGGCAGCAGATGGCCGTTGGCCACCTGGAGCGCCGCCAGGGTGTCGGTCATGTTGTCGGCCTGGGCATATTGTTCCCGCACCAGGGCATCGGCCCGCTCGGCATCCAGCGCCGCCAGATAGCCCAGCACCACGGCCTTGAGGGCGCGCTTGGCCATGTCGGCATGGACCACCTGATAACCGTTCAGGCGCAGGCCCTCGTAGCACGCCAGCAGGCGGTCGCCGAAGGCGTGGGCCAGTGCGGCCTGGATCTCGCCGCGCACCCGATGGATGGCGTCGATATCCGCCACCTCGAACAGCTCGGCCAGGGTCGCCTCAGCGGGCAGCGCCAGGATCTCCGCCTTGAGGGCGGAGTCCAGTGACTCCTCATCGAGGATGGCGACAAAGGCGGCCAGGAGGGTATCGGAGAGTGCCACCCCCTGCCCTTGCTGTACCCGGGCCACGCCGTCGATCACCGCCTTGTTGATCAGCATCTGGGCCGCATCCCAGCGGGCGAACTCGTTGCGGGCAAAACGCATCAGGAAGGCGAGCGCCTCGTCGCTGTAATCAAAATGCAGCTTGACCGGCGCACTGAAGTCCCGCAGCAGGGAGGGCACCGGCCTGACCGGCACTTGGTCGAACACGAAGGTCTGCTGTGCCTCCAGCACGTCGAGCACGTTGCCGATGGCCTTGCCCTGATATTGCAGCGGGATGACGGCCCCTTTCTCATCGTAGAGCTCGATGTCAAAGGGGATGTGCAGCGGCAGCTTTTGTGGCTGATCTTGGGTCGGCGGGGTGTGCTGGCGCACGTGCAGGCGATAGACGCCGCTCGCCGCGTCGTAGTCGTCGGTCACGGTGAGTTCGGGGGTACCGGACTGGCTGTACCAGCGGCGGAAGCGGCCGAGATCGACACCGGAAGCATCTTCCATCGCCTGCACGAAGTCGTCGCAGGTGGCGGCGGAGCCGTCGTGACGCTCGAAATAGAGGCCCATGCCGGCCTGGAATGCCGCTTCTCCCAACAAGACGTGCAGCATGCGGATCACTTCCGCCCCCTTCTCGTAGACGGTCAGGGTGTAGAAGTTGTTCATCTCGATCACCACATCCGGGCGGATGGGGTGGGCCATGGGGCCGGCATCTTCGGCAAACTGCGGGCCGCGCACGGTGCGCACGTTGTTGATGCGGTTGACGCCGCGCGACCCCAGATCCGAGGAGAACTCCTGATCCCGGAACACGGTCAGCCCCTCTTTGAGGCTTAACTGGAACCAGTCGCGGCAGGTGACCCGGTTGCCGGTCCAGTTGTGGAAGTATTCGTGGGCGATCACCCGCTCTATGCCGTGATAGTCGCCGTCGGTGGCGGTGGCCGGGTTGGCCAGCACGAACTTGGAGTTGAAGACGTTGAGCCCCTTGTTCTCCATAGCCCCCATGTTGAAGAAGTCCACCGCGACGATCATGTAGATGTCGAGGTCATACTCCAGATCGAAGCGTTGCTCGTCCCAACGCATGGCGTTGACGAGGCTCTCCATGGCGAAACCGGCGCGGTCCAGATTGCCCTTGTCGACGAAGATCTCGAGGGCCACCTCGCGGCCGCTTTTGGTGACATAGCGGTCCCGCTCCACGTCGAAGTCACCGGCTACCAGGGCGAACAGGTAGCTGGGCTTGGGGAAGGGATCCTGCCACTGCACGAAGTGGCGGCCGTCATCCAGATCGCCGCTGTCGACCTTGTTGCCGTTGGAGAGCAGATAGGGGTAGCTGGCCTTGTCGGCGGTGATGCGGGTGCTGTAACGGGCCAGGATGTCGGGCCTGTCCAGGTAATAGGTGATGCGGCGAAAACCCTCCGCCTCGCACTGGGTGCAGTAGGCATCGCCGGACTTGTAGAGCCCCTCCAGCGCCGTGTTGCCGGCGGCGTCCAGGTCCGTGACTATGGTCAGCACGCACTCGGCGGGCAGGTTGCTGAGTCGCAGCTGGTTGTCGGTCAGCTCATACTGCTCGCACGCCACCCCGTCTATGCTGACGCTCACCAGCTGGAGGCTCTCGCCATCGAGGGCCAGCACTTCATTGTGCTCGCCGTTGCGGCGAATGCGGGAGATGGCGGTGACACGGCAGAGGGGATCCTGCAGCTGGAAATCGAGATCCAGGCTGTCAATCCAGTAGAGAGGGGCTTGATAATCCTGGCGATATTTGGCCGTCATGGCCTGGGAGTGATCGGTCATTATTATGTGCTTCCACGCTTGTTATGGGCGTATCGAGGCTGTCACAAGGCCATCCCCGGGTCAAATAGTTTGCATTCAGGCAAGAGAAAGGGCGACTTGCGTCGCCCTTTTGTCCATGACTCGCCGAGACTGACCTCAGTGGCGGGCCAGCTTGACCAGATCCGCCGTGATATTGGCGGACTCCAGCAGGTACTCATCGGGTGCCTCAAAGTCCGCAGGCAACTCGTCCAGGCTCTTGATGGCAGGCTTGCCCATCCGCGCCAGGCGCTCGTTGGCCCGCAGCAGGGCCAGGGCATCCTGCTTGTCCTGCTCGGCACGCCGCTGCGCTTCGTTCAGGGAGAGGGATTTCTTGTCCTTCTCGGCACGATACTCCTGGATGTCCTGCAGCACGTAGGCGAACTCGGGATCCGTCTTGATCCTGGCCTGGTGCGCCGCTTCCAGCTTGGGGATCAGGCTGGTGAAGTTGCCCAGGGTCTGATAATCCGCCGAGGCGATCTTGTCCCAGGGCAGCGCATGGAACTCACGGCTCTCCCCCGTCTCCTCCGGCGTGACCGGGGTCGGGAAGCTGATGTCCGGCGCGACCCCCTTGTTCTGGGTACTGCCGCCATTGATGCGGTAGAACTTGGCAATGGTGTACTGCACGTGGCCCAGGGGCTGATCGTAGAAGTCGTACACCTTGGCCAGGCTGCGATGCTGCTGCACCGTGCCCTTGCCAAAGGAGTTCTCTCCCAGGATCAGCGCGCGGCCATAGTCCTGCATGGCGGCGGCGAAGATCTCGGAGGCCGAGGCGCTGTAGCGGTCGATCAGCACCGACATGGGCCCGCCGTAGTAGATCTGGCCATCGTCATCGCCATTGACCGAGATCCGGCCCATGTGATCGCGGATCTGCACCACGGGACCGCTGGCGAAGAAGAGGCCGCTCAGGGCAGAGGCCTCGGTGAGGGCTCCGCCGCCGTTGCTGCGCAGGTCCACCACCAGGCCGTCTATCTTCTGCTTGTTGAGGCTGGCCAGCTCCTTGATGACATCGTCATGAAGGTTGACGTAGAAGCTCGGGATCTCGAGCACCCCTATCTTCTTGCCCTGGGTCTTGATCACCTTGGACTTGGCGGCCCTGTCTTCCAGACGCACCTTGTCCCGGGTCAGCTCGACCTGCTCGGTCTTGACGCTGGCACCCTTGCCACGCTGGATCTCGAGGCGCACCTTGCTGCCCTTGGGCCCCTTGATGAGCTCGACCACGTCATCCAGACGCCAACCTATCACATCGACAATCTTGCCATCCTCCTGCCCCACCCCGACGATCTTGTCATCGGGCTTGAGGTGGTTGGACTTGGCGGCGGGCCCCCCCGGCACCAGGGAGCGGATCACGGTGAAGTCATCTTCCGCCTGCAACACGGCGCCTATCCCTTCCAGCGAGAGGTTCATCTCGGTGTTGAAGCGATCGGCGTTGCGGGGGGAGAGATAGCTGGTGTGAGGCTCGATGGCGCGCGAGAAGGAGTTCATGAAGAGCTGGAACACATCCTCGCTCTCGGTCTGGGACATCCGCTTGATGGCGTTGTTGTAACGCTTGCCGAGCAGCTCCTTGATCTCGGGCCACTCCTTGCCGCTGAGCTTGAGGCTCAGGGCATCGAACTTGACCCGCTGACGCCACAGCTCGTTGAGCTCGGCTTCATCCCTGGGCCAGGGCGCCCCTTCCCGATCGAAGACGTATTGATCGGGCTGGGTAAAATCGAAAGGGGTATCAAGCAGTTGGAGGGCGTATTCGAACCGCTCATAGCGTCGCTGCTGACTCAGATTGAACATATCGTAGGCGGGCGCCAGACGGCCCCGCTCGAGATCGGTATCGAAGCCATGACGGTATTTTTCGAACCGCTTGATGTCAGAGGCCAAAAACAGGTTGCGGCTGAAGTCCAGATTCTCGAGATACTGATCGAACACCACCTCGGAGAAGGCATCGTCCAGCTTGAACTGCTTGTAATGGGAGCGGGTAAACAGATTGGCAATTCGCTTGCTGGCCGTAGCATGTTGGCTCTCTTGAGCCAACACAGGCAAATCACTTTCCTTGAGCACCGGCTCGACGGCCTGTGCAAGCCCGGCAAGCGCCAGGCTACAGGCGACGAGGGAAAAACGAATTACGCCATGCTTCAACATTTGTCTCCTTAGAGAACCAGATGCTCGAATTTGACGCGCAGCATCATGCCGGTCTGCAGCTGAACCTGCACATCATCCTTGGTGATTTCCTTGATGGTCGCCGGGACCGGAGACTTGCCCAGCACCACGTTGACGGCTTGTTCCACTTTCAGCTCACCGGCCTGGGCCTGACGATACTGCTTGGGAGCAGCAGCGGCGGCGTCCGGTTTGCGCGGGGCAGGACGACGGGGCTTCTTCGGTTTCTCTTCGCGCTTGCCAGCGGCATCGGCCTTGGCCTCGCCTTTGGCCTCTTTCTTGTCGTCTTTGTTGCGACGGTTGGCAAAGACGCGGTCCTTGCTCTCCTTGAGCGCCTGCTTGGCGTGCTCGATGTGCTCTTCGGTCAACAAATCGCCCGGGTTACCATCGAGATCGACGCGAGCCTGGCCGGCCTTGAGGCCGTGCAGATAGCGCCAGCTGGAAGTGTATTGACGCAGGGCGGAACGCAGCATGGTCTTGGAGACCCTGTCATCGTCAGCAAGACGCTCGGCCAGATCCTGGAAGATGCCAATCTTGAGTGGCTTGGCCTCTCCTTCAGCGATGAAGCAGGCCGGGAATTTCTCGACCAGGTAGGCAACGATCTCTTTACTGTTCTTCAGCTTTTCAGTGTTTTCCATGTATAACCTTGGCTTTCATATAAACGCACGGGCAACCCCGGGCACAACAAAGGCCCCATTATAGAGAGCTTGGGACCTTTTGCGAACCATCTCGCACCTAACTTACAGCAGGCGTTCCAATATTTGGACCGTTTCTTCCAGCCCGAGCCGGTCAATCTGGTCAAAACGGTTGAAAACGGGACTGTCGATATCCAGCACCCCTATGATGACGCCATCACGGCGCAGCGGGATCACAATCTCCGAATTGCTGGCCCCATCGCAGGCGATGTGCCCCTCGAACTGGTGCACATCGTCGATGAGCTGGGTCTGCCCCTCGGCCACCGCCGTGCCGCAGACGCCGCGACCGACCGGGATGCGCACACAGGCGGGTTTGCCCTGGAAGGGACCCAGTACCAGTGTCTCCCCCTGCAACAGATAAAAACCGACCCAGTTGATCTCGGCCAGCTCCTGATTGAGCAGGGCGCTGAGGTTGGCCAGCTTGGCGATGAGGTCGGGTTCCCCTTCCAGCAGAGCCTGGGCCTGCTGGTTGAGTGTGCGATAAAATGCTTGTTTTTCAATCATGATGAAATGGTCTTGGTTCTCAGATAACCAGTGCAAGGTACCGCCCTGCCTGAAAAATTCAAATTAAATTTGCGCCGCCCCCCTCAACGGGTCACCGACAGCGCCACCTGTTGCCGCTCGCCATTGCGCCATTCGATGACCAGCAGCCATACCATGTGGTGGCTGGTGCAGGCCCCGACCTGGGTGTCGGCCAGCCACTGCCCTTCTCCTTGGGGCTCGAAAAACACCGGGATGCGCCCCATGAACATCTCCTGCCCCTCCAGCCAGCTCTTGATTGGCACTTGTCCCTGCGCCACCCCGTCAAGGCGTATCTGAAACGCCTGTTCTGCCCGCAGGGGGGGGTCGCTCAGCGTCACTGTGAGCGGTACTCCCCCGATCTGGAGCTCGCAAGAGGTGTGGGACAGATCACAGATCCGATCATTTTTCGCGTCCGCGCCTGCGCCGTCCACGCCGTCGAACCAGGTCCGATAGGCCATCAATCCGAGCAAAATGGTCAACACGATGAGCAGATGGGCAAATTTGCGTGAAGTCAGTCTCTCTTTCATTAAAAAACAACCTTGTAAGCTGGCTTTTAAATGCCATTTTCGTGATCTTGCGCATGGTAAAAACTGCGTGATGCGCCTGCGCTCGGAGCCAAATATATCACTGTTTATACTGTTATTTTACCTGTCAGTTCAGTATCATTCCCATCGAATTTTCATTTAGCTACTTTTTGCTTTTCCTTTCGTTAACAGTCGTTAACAACTGGAAAGGCAGTCGCTGATGAATTGAGTTGCCAGTCCCGGCCACCGGGCAAAAATCAAACAACAGCAGCATCGGAAGCGGAATACAACGATGAGCCATACAACAAACCACCCTGAGTACAACTACACGGTTGTCCGTCAGTTCACCATCATGACTATCGTCTGGGGAATTGTCGGCATGTCGGTAGGCGTACTGATTGCAGCCCAGTTGATCTGGCCTGCCCTCAACTTCGATACCCCCTGGCTGACCTACAGCCGTCTTCGCCCCCTGCACACCAATGCGGTGATCTTCGCCTTCGGTTGCTGCGCCCTGATGGCGACCTCCTTATACGTGGCACAGCGCACCTGCCAGACCCGTCTGTTCGGCGGTCCCCTGGCGGGCTTCGTGTTCTGGGGCTGGCAGGCCATCATCGTCGCCGCCGCCATCTCCCTGCCCATGGGGTATACCAGCTCCAAGGAGTATGCCGAGCTGGAGTGGCCCATCGACATCGCCATCGCCGTGGTCTGGGTCTCTTACGCCATCGTCTTCTTCGGTACCCTGATGAAGCGCACCACCTCCCACATCTATGTGGCGAACTGGTTCTTCGGCGCCTTCATCATCACGGTGGCCGTGTTGCATATCGTCAACAACCTGGAGATCCCGGTCAGCGGCATGAAGTCCTACTCCGTGTACTCGGGTGCCACCGATGCCATGGTGCAGTGGTGGTATGGCCACAACGCGGTCGGCTTCCTGCTCACCGCCGGCTTCCTGGGGATGATGTACTACTTCGTGCCCAAGCAGGCGGGTCGCCCCGTCTACTCCTACCGCCTCTCCATCGTGCACTTCTGGGCACTGATCTCCCTCTATATCTGGGCCGGCCCGCACCATCTGCACTACACGGCGCTGCCCGACTGGGCTCAGTCCCTGGGGATGGTGATGTCCCTCATCCTGTTCGTCCCCTCCTGGGGCGGCATGATCAACGGCATCATGACCCTGTCCGGCGCCTGGCATAAACTGCGTTACGATCCGGTGCTGCGCTTCCTGATCGTCTCCCTGTCGTTCTACGGCATGTCCACCTTCGAAGGCCCCATGATGGCCATCAAGACGGTCAACGCCCTCTCCCACTACACCGACTGGACCATAGGTCACGTCCACTCCGGTGCCCTGGGCTGGGTTGCCATGGTCTCCATCGGCGCCGTCTACCACCTGATCCCGAACCTGTTCAATCAGGGCCGGATGTACAGCGTGCGTCTCATCAACATCCACTTCTGGCTGGCGACCGTGGGCACAGTGCTCTACATCGTCGCCATGTGGATTTCCGGTGTGATGCAGGGTCTGATGTGGCGCGCGGTCAACGACGACGGCACATTGACCTACAGCTTCGTGGAAGCCTTGCAGGCCTCCTATCCCTTCTATTTCGTGCGCTTCCTGGGTGGCTGCTTCTTCGTCACCGGCATGTTGCTGATGGCCTACAACAGCTATCGCACCATCACTGCGCCCAAGGGTTCCCTCGAACCCGTCGCACAGCCAGCCTGATCTGAAGGGGTTAAAGCATGAGCAACAATAATCGTCACGAAATCTTTGAAAAAAGCGTCCCCATGCTGGTGATTGGCATCATCTTCGCCATCAGCCTGGGGGGCCTGGTGGAGATCACGCCGCTGTTCTTCCAGAAGCAGACCAATGAGCCGGTGGAGGGCCTCAAGGCCTACACCGCCCTGCAGATGGAAGGGCGTGACATCTATATCCGCGAGGGCTGCACCGTCTGTCATAGCCAGATGATCCGCCCGTTCCGCGCCGAGACCGAGCGTTATGGTCACTACTCGGTCGCCGGTGAGAGCGTGTGGGAACACCCCTTCCTGTGGGGCTCCAAGCGCACCGGTCCGGATCTGGCCCGGGTCGGCGGACGCTATTCCGACGACTGGCACCGCGCTCACCTGATCAACCCGCGCGACGTGGTGCCCGAGTCCAACATGCCCAGCTTCCCCTGGCTCGAGACCAATGTCCTGACCGGCGAGCTGACCGGCAAGAAGCTGGCGCTGTTCCGGGATCACTTCGGCGTACCCTACACCGATGAAGACATCCAGGGTGCCGAGGCGGCGGTGAAAGGCAAGAGCGAGCTCGATGCCCTGGTTGCCTATCTGCAATCACTGGGTCATGCCCTGAAATAAGGAGTCGGGAGATGGATTACGGCACCTTTCGCGGACTCTATACCCTGCTGCTGATGCTGATCATGTTCGGCATCATCGCCTGGGCCTATAGCAAGCGCCGCAAGGCCTCCTTTGACGAGGCCGCCAACCTGGTTTTTGCCGATGACGAGCAACCCAGTGCTGATAACAAGAACGCAGGAGCGAAGCAATAATGAGCACTCTGTTAAGCATTTTTGTGACCTTGGTGTCACTGGGTACCATAGTGGGCTGCTTCCTGCTGCTCATGTGGTGCCGCAATGACAAGATGGGGGTCGAAGAGGGCCAGTCCATGGGCCACTCCTTCGACGGCATCGAGGAGATCAACAACCCGCTGCCCAAGTGGTGGAGCTACATGTTCCTCTTCATGATAGTGATTGGTCTGCTCTACCTGCTCGCCTTCCCGGGTCTTGGCAACTTCAAGGGTCTGCTGGGCTGGCAGAGCTCCCACCAGGACATCCGCTCCCTGGCGGAGGGCAAGGCAGCCATCGAGGCCGCCAGGCAAGAGGGCAGCGCCCCCGAGTATGACCGCGAGCTGGCCAAGGCCGACCAGGTCTATGGTGCCAAGTTCAAGGAGCTCACCTATCAAGCCGATGGCAAGCATTACAAGGCCATCGAGGAGATTGCCGCCGACAGCGAGGCGCGCAAGGTGGGTCAGCGTCTGTTCCTGCAAAACTGTGCCCAGTGCCATGGTTCGGATGCCCGCGGTGGACGCGGCTTCCCGAACCTGACCGATGCCGAATGGCAATGGGGCGGTCAACCAGATCAGATCAAGACCACCATCATGAACGGTCGTCAGGGGGTGATGGCCGCCTGGGGCGAGGTGCTGGGCAAGGATGGGGTCAAGGAAGTGGCGGCCCATGTGCTGAGCCTGTCCGGCCGCAAGGTCGACATGGTGGAGGCGAAGAAAGGGGAAGCACGCTTCGCGGTGTGCGCCGCCTGTCACGGCCCGGATGCCAAGGGCGGCATCGCCGTCGGTGCGCCGGATCTGACCAACACCACCTGGTTGTACGGTGGCTCCCGTCAGGTGGTCGAGGAGACCATCACCCACGGTCGTCACGGCGTGATGCCCGCCTGGAAAGACATTCTGGGGGAAGACAAGGTGCACCTGCTCGCCGCCTATGTGTACAGCCTCTCCCATGGTGGAGAAGCGGCACAATAACAGCAGTAACATGTGATAAACACGTGATTACTCAGCAAAAAGCCTCGACTCTTCGAGGCTTTTTGTTATCTTGTGTCGCGCTGATTTCTCACTTTCGTTAATCATAGGTTTCACGGTAGTAGCACCATGACTCAACCCTGGTATCGCCAATTCTGGCCCTGGTTTCTCATCGCCCTCCCCGCCACCGTCGTCGTCGCTGCCATCGCCACCGCCATCATTGCCAGCAAGGATGGGGTCAATCTGGTGGCGGAGGACTATTACAAGCAGGGCAAGGAGATCAATCAGGATCTCAGCAAGTTTGACCGGGCCGAGGCGCTCCATATCCGCATCGCCCTCCAGCAGCAGGATCAGGTGCTGACCCTCAAGCCCGTGAGCGGAGACATGGTGCCCAACCAGGCACTGCGTCTGTCCCTGTTCCACCCCACGCTGGCCGGCCATGACAGCGAGCATCTGCTGACCAGCGATGCCAGCGGCACCTACCGCCTCCATCTGGCGCAGCCCCTCGGCGGCAAGTGGCACATTCGGGTCGATGCGTTTGACCACGAATGGCGCCTGCAAGAGACGGTGCAGTTCCCCCTGGCCGAGCCGGTGGAGCTCGATCCCAAGGGGCGTTGATCCCTGGACGAACGGCGGGCTGCTTGCGGTCGGCCGGTTTACCATCATGCCCCGTTCACGGGCTCACCCCCAAGGAGGGACACGCCATGTCCGGCTGTTTTCACTGTGGCGAGCCGGTGCCGGCCAACAGCCAGTACGCCTTTGAGATCAAAGGGATACTCAGGCCAATGTGTTGCCCTGGCTGCCAGGCGGTCGCCCAGACCATCATGGAGTGCGGCCTCTCCAGTTACTACGAACACCGCACCGCCCCGGGCGCCAAGGGGGAGATGATCCCCGCCGAGCTGGCCGCCCTCTCCCATTATGATCTGGCCGATGTGCAGCAGGAGTTCGTCACCGACAGCGGCACCTTGCGGGAGATCCAGCTCAGTGTGGAGGGGCTCACCTGCGCCGCCTGCGCCTGGCTCATCGAGCGCCACCTCACCACCCTGCCCGGTCTGCGCTACATAGTGGTCAACACCACCACCCACAGGGCCCGCATCAAGTGGGATCCGGCCCTGCTCTCCTTGAGCGACATCCTCAAGGGCTTCGCCCGCATCGGCTACCGGGCCTACCCCTTCCAGACCCATCAGCAGGAGGCGCTCTACGCCCGCGAGGTGCGCCGCTACATGTTCCGCCTCGCCCTGGCGGGACTGGGCTCCATGCAGGTGATGATGTGCGCCGTGGCGCTCTACATGGATCTCTTCATCAGCGTCGAGGAGGAGTTCATGATCTACTTCAAGTGGATAAGCCTGCTGCTCTCCACCCCCATCATGATCTACTCGGCCCAGCCATTTTACGCGGGGGCCTGGCGCAGCCTGCGCCAGGGTCAGCTGTCGATGGATGTGTCGGTGTCCCTGGCGCTGATCGGCGCCTTCGCCGCCTCCATCTGGGCCACCGTCTTCAACACGGGGGAGGTCTATTACGACTCCATCACCATGTTCGTCTTCTTCCTGCTGCTGGGGCGTTTTCTGGAGTTGCGCGCCCGGCGCAAGGCGTCGGAGTCCAGCTCCAACCTGGCGCGGCTGGTGCCCATCATGGCGACCCGGGTCGATGAGCAAGGGGAGCATGAGGTGGCCGCCAAGACCCTCAAGGTGGGGGACAAGGTCCGGGTACTGGCCGGCGCCACCCTGCCCGCGGACGGCATCATCCTTCAGGGGCGAGCCAGCCTCAACGAGGCCATGCTGACCGGGGAGCAGCTGCCGCTGGCCAAGGGAGAAGGCGACGCCGTCTACGCCGGTACCATCAATACCGATGCCCCGCTGCTGGTGCGGGTCAATCAACCCATCGCCCACTCGCGCATCGCCCAGATCATGCGCATGCAGGATGAGGCCCTCGCCGACAAGCCCGCCATCGCCGAGCTGGCCGACACCCTGTCGCGCCACTTCATCCTGGTGCTGCTCATCATCGCCGCCGCGGTCTGGACCTTCTGGCACTTCCATCAGCCGGAGCAGGCCTTCTGGGTCACCCTGGCGGTGCTGGTCGCCACCTGCCCCTGCGCCTTGTCCCTCGCCACCCCCACCGCCCTCACCTCGGCCACCGCCCACCTCACCCGCAGCGGCATACTGCTGCGCCGGGGCCATGTGCTCGACATCCTGACCCGGGCCAACCGGGTGGTGATGGACAAGACCGGCACCCTCACCACGGGGGAGATCCAGCTCGCCGCCATCCAGCTGCTGGGGGACATGGATGAGGCCCAGTGCCTCGCCATCGCCCGGGCGCTGGAGTCCCAGTCCGAACACCCCATCGCCCGCGCCTTTCGTGCCCCCGGCGAGGTGGGTCTGGCGGTGCGTGATATCCAGCCGGTCGTCGGCCATGGCATCCGGGGCACGGTCGCAGGCCACCCCTATCGCCTCGGCAGCGCCGCCTGGCTCGGCATCCCCCCCGATGCCACCGTGCCCGGCCTGACCGTCTATCTCTCGGGGGAGCATGGCCCCCTCGCCCGCTTCCAGCTGGAAGACCGCCTGCGCCCCGACGCCCACGTCCTGATCGACGCCTTCAAGGCCGCCGGTCTCAAGACCACCATACTGACCGGGGATGGCTCGGCCCAGGCCGACGAGATTGCCCGCACCCTCGGGGTCGACGAGCTGGTAAAAGGTGCCACCCCGGATGGCAAGCTGGCCTACCTCAAGGCCCGGGAAGCGGTGAGTGAGATCAGCATCATGGTGGGGGATGGCATCAATGACGCCCCCGTGCTGGCGGGGGCCCACGCCTCCTTTGCCATGGCCGGGGGCACGGATCTGGCCAAGAACAGCGCCGACGCCATCCTGCTTGGCGACAACCTCGCCCGCCTGCTGGAGGCGCGCACCCTGGCCCTGCGCACCCGCAAGATCATCAAGGAAAACTTCGCCTGGTCCATCGGCTACAACCTGCTGGTGCTGCCGCTGGCGGCCAGCGGCTGGCTGCCCCCCTACCTGGCGGCGGCCGGCATGTCCCTGAGCTCCCTCATCGTCGTCACCAACTCCATGCGCTTGAACCGTGGCACCATGACGCGACCATCGGAGGCTCCCCCGGTTGGCGAGCCCCCGGCCACAGGAAACGGGCATCCGCCGCTCGCCGGGTTATCATGACCCTCTTCACCACAAGGCCAGTGCCATGAACATCATCTTCGTCCTGATCCCCATCGCCATCCTGTTTGTGATCATCGCCGCCGTCGTCTTCTTCTGGGCCATACGCTCGGAGCAGTTCGAGGATCTCGACAGGCAGGGCTCCAACATACTGTTCGATGAGGACAAGACTCCCGGGCAAGGCGCCAAGGACAGCAAAGATGATCGGCAGCCTTGATCTGGTAGGCGCCCTGCTGGTGGGGTTGGCCGGGGCCGGGCACTGCATCGGCATGTGCGGCGGCGTCTCCGCCGCCCTCTCCATGGCCATTCCGCCCGCCCGGCAACACTTCTGGGGACGCCTTGGCTACCTCCTGTACTACAACCTGGGGCGGATCTTGAGCTATGTACTGGCCGGCGCCCTGGTGGGTGGCCTGCTGGCCACCACGGGAGAGCTGGGGGCGGGCAAGCACGCCATCGCCGGCCTTCGCCTCGTCGCGGCCCTGCTGATGATAGCCCTGGGCCTCTATCTGGCGGGCTGGTGGCAGGGGATATTGCTGCTGGAGCGGCTGGGGGCCAAGCTCTGGCCCCATATCCAGCCCCTGGCAGGCAAGTGCCTGCCCCTCACCGCCCCCTGGCAGGCCCTCCCCTTTGGCATGGTGTGGGGCTGGCTCCCCTGCGGCCTGGTCTACTCCATGCTGACCTGGAGCGCGGCGGCGGGCTCGGCTGGCCAGGGGGCCCTCATCATGCTGTGCTTTGGCCTCGGCACCCTGCCGACCCTGTTTGCCCTCGGCGGCCTGGCCGACCGGCTGCGTTACTGGCTTACCCTGCGCAGCCTGCGTCTCGCGGGGGCTCTGCTGCTGATGGTTTACGGTCTCCATACCCTGGTGGTGGGGGTAGCATCCCTTTGAAACCCTATCCAAAACGGATGGGTTGATGGTAGACTTGTTTGATATAAATCAATTATTCCAAATGAGCCTATGATCCCGGACAAGAAACCTGGCAGACGTATTCAGAGCGGTGGCTGTGCAATTCATTGCCAGGATTGCAGCATCAGCCAGCTCTGCATCCCCTTCAGCCTCAATGACAGCGAGCTGGATCAGCTCGACAGCATCATAGAGCGCAAGAAGCCGATCCAGAAAGGCGAAGAGCTGTTCAAGGCTGGGGATGAGTTGAAGTCCCTCTATGCCATCCGTTCCGGAACCATCAAGTCTTATACCATCACGGAGCAGGGTGACGAGCAGATCACCGCCTTTCACCTGGCCGGGGATCTGGTCGGCTTCGATGCCATTCACAAGCACAGCCACCCCTCCTTCGCCCAGGCTCTGGAGACCGCCATGGTGTGCGAGATCCCGTTCGATGTGCTCGACGAGCTCTCCGGCAAGATGCCCAAGCTGCGTCAGCAGATCATGCGACTGATGAGCAACGAGATCATGGGCGATCAGGAGATGATCCTGCTGCTCTCCAAGAAGAATGCCGAGGAGCGTCTGGCGGCCTTTCTCAGCAACCTCTCCCAGCGGTTCAGCGATCGCGGCTTCTCCGCCAAGGAGTTCCGTCTCTCCATGACCCGGGGCGACATCGGCAACTATCTGGGGCTCACCGTCGAGACCATCAGCCGTCTGCTGGGGCGCTTCCAGAAATCGGGCCTCATCGGGGTCAAGGGTAAATACATTACCGTGCTCGATCAGGCGGCCCTCGCCGCCATGGCCGGCATCACCCGTCCCTGCGCCTGACCCCTTCCCCCCAGGCCGGATCCCTTGCCCAATAATTTGATCCGGCCCACGTCATTCCCTCTGCTCCTGCGCTAAGCTGTAAAGGCTAAAGGCCTGTCATCATTGGTCTTTTGTCCAAGGAGGAGCACATGGTCAACTACCGAAAAATCCTGGTGGTCATTAACCCGGAGCAAGAGCGCCAAATCGCCCTCGAGCGTGCAGTCAAGGTGGCCGAGCTGGAAACAGACGCTGTGCTTACCCTGCTGCTCACCATCTACGACTTCTCGTACGAGATGACCGCCATGCTCTCGAGCGACGAGCGGGACGAGATGCGCGCCGGCGTCATCAGCCAGCGCCGGGAGTGGCTGGACGAGATCCTCACCCCCTATCGTGCCAAAGGCATGCAGTGCGAGGTCAAGGTCGTCTGGCACAGTCGCCCCTTCGAATCCGTCATTCAGGAGGTGATCAACGGCAAGCATGATCTGGTGGTCAAGGCGACCCATCATCACAACTTCCTGCAGACCTTCATCTTCACCCCCACGGATTGGCATCTGCTGCGAAAATGCCCCTGTCCCGTCTTGCTGGTCAAGGAGGGACACTGGCAGCGTGGCGGCAACATCATCGCCGCCATCAACTGCTCGAGCGACGACAAGGAGCAGCAAGGGCTCAACGATCGCATCACGGAAGAGGGTATGGGGGTGGCCGATCTGCTCGGCGCCAGCCTCTATCTGGTCAATACCTTCCCGGGCACGCCGGTCAATGTGGCCATCGAGCTGCCCGAGTTCGATCCCCATGCCTACAACGAGGCAATCCGCAAGCACCATGAGTCCCTGCTGCTCAGCCATGCCGAGCGCTACCAGATCAATCCGCTCTGGACCCGGGTTGCCGAAGGCCTGCCGGAGGAGGTGTTGCCGGATCTGGCCGACGAGCTCAAGGCGAGCCTGATGATCATGGGCAGCGTCGGGCGCACCGGGCTCTCCGCCGCCCTGCTCGGCAACACGGCCGAACAGGTGATGGACCGCCTGCCCTGCGACATCCTGATCCTCAAGCCGGCCGACTATCAGTGTCCTGTCGAGGCCAAGTCGACGGAACCGTAACGGCGCCTTGCCCTCCCCCGGGACATGGCTATAATAAGCCGCTTATTTTTGTCCCGGGTTTGAGGTCATGGTGCAAGAGCTGAACGCCAAAGAAAAATACAGTTTCAACAAGCTGCAAAAGCGCCTGCGGCGCAACGTAGGTCAGGCCATCGCCGACTTCAACATGATTGAAGAGGGTGACAAGGTGATGGTGTGCCTCTCCGGCGGCAAGGACAGCTACGGTATGCTCGACATACTGCTGAGCCTGCAGGCCAGTGCCCCCATCCACTTCGATCTCATCGCCGTCAACCTGGATCAGAAGCAGCCGGGCTTCCCCGAGCACGTCTTGCCCGCCTACCTGAGCGAGCTGGGGGTTCCCTTCGAGATCGTCGAGGAGGATACCTATGCCATCGTCAAGGAGAAGGTGCCCGAAGGCAAGACCACCTGCGCCCTCTGTTCCCGCCTGCGTCGCGGCATCCTCTACCGCCGTGCCCAGGAGCTGGGCTGCACCAAGATAGCCCTCGGCCACCACAGGGACGACATCCTCGAGACCCTGTTCCTCAACATGTTCTATGGCGGCAAGCTCAAATCCATGCCTCCCAAGCTGGTGAGCGACGATGGCAAGAACGTGGTGATCCGCCCGCTGGCCTACTGCAAGGAGAAGGATCTGGCGCGCTACGCCGAGGTCAAGGCCTTCCCCATCATCCCCTGCAACCTGTGCGGCTCCCAGGAGAACCTGCAACGCAAGGCCATCAAGCAGATGATGCAAGACTGGGACCGTCGCTTCCCGGGCCGTATCGAAACCATGTTCACCGCCATTCAGGACGTGGTGCCGAGCCACCTGCTCGATCACAAGCTGTTCGACTTCAAGAGCATCAACCGGGATTCCGGCATCATCGACGGTGGCGACAAGGCGTTCGATCCCCCCGAGCTGCCAAAAGCCCCCCTGCTCGACATCGACGAGATGGACATGCTGGACGTGATCGAAGTGCGCTGATGACGCCTTCGCCATGAAAAAGGAGCGCGCTGCGCTCCTTTTTTGATCTGGCACCCGCCGGGCTGGCGAGCAGGCGTCACCCCTTGTGCAGCCAGGGCGTCAGGCGCACCAGTCGCCCCGCCACCACCAGGGTCCCCCCCTCGAAGGCGGCCAGCTGCTGATTGTCGATGGTCAGGCTGCCCCCTTGCCAGGGCAGCGCCAGCTGCTGCGCCCCCTTGCGCAGGTAGGCCTGGCCGGACGCAGGGGTGAGGGAGAGCCGCACTCCGGCCTGGTCCGGGAGAAAATGCTTGCCTATCATGCCCGCCATCTTGTCGAGCAGGGCCTGCATCTCTCCCTGGGCCCCCAGCAGATCCGACACCGTCACCGCCCCATCCTCAGCTTGCGCGAGCTCGGCCATCACCTGCACCGAGAGATCGCAGCGGCCATGGCGGTCCGCCATCTCCAGCAGCACCTTGCCCTTGTCCAGATAGACCTGCTCGTCAAAGGGCAGGATCAGCCCCCCGTCCTCGGCCACCACGGCGGCTCTGTCCCGGTTGTCGCTGTGAATGCGCGCCGACTGGGCCAGACACGGTTCCCCCTTCTCGGGATCCATCAGATAGAAGCCGAGCCGGGCCCGGCCGAAGTCGCCTTTCGCCTGGGTCTTCATGTGCCCGTAAAAGGTGCCGTAATCCAGGGCCAGGGGCTGCGCCATCAGGGCGCCCGGCAGCAGGGCCCCGGCCAGGATCAGGGGTTTGTACCAGAGCGTCATGTCACATCCTTATGCATTGAAATGATCCGGCATCGCCGCCCCTTCGCTGACCTCCACCGCGATGCCGCACAGGTCCCGATAGAGGATCCCCTTGCAGTTGAAGTAGAGGGGGGCGACCCAGAGCAGCCCCAACCCCATGGGGATCATGGCCAGCAGGCAGAGCCCCAGCAGTATGCCGTGCAGCAGCACCAGGGAGGGCCAGCCCCGGGCAAAGACCCGCAGCGAGACCAGGATGGCCTGGGCCGGGCTCAGGCCCCGCTCCAGCACCAGGGGCACGGTAAAGAGCAGCCCCATGCCCACCAGGGCGGAGGGGATGAAGGCGAGCACCACGGGCAGGCCCAACAGGGCGAACAGGGGGCCAAACAGGCTGGTCAACAGGCTGCCGAGCAGGCTCAGGGTCCCCAGGCGCAGAAAGTGGCGGAAGAAGTCAAAGACCTGGCTGGCCCGGGCTCGCAATCCGATGGCCTGGGCCAGCCCCAGCATGTCCAGGGCCGAGCTCATGGGGGCCATGACCACCGTCAGCAGCAGGCTGATGAACATGGCGCTGTCTACCCCCTCCTCGCTGCTGAGCAAGGGGGCGAGCAACACATTGCTGAGCAGGATCCAGATTGCCATGACCCCCATGATGGCAAACAGCAGGCCAAAGCCGTTGCTGCGCGTCTGCTGCCAGCTCTCCTGCAAGATGGCCCGCACATCGAGCCGATACCCCTTGTTCAGGGACTCCTCGAGGGAGCCTCCGATCCGCATTCTGTTGCTCACTAAATTGCCCACGCCCAGGTTAAAGAGAAGTAATAAGGGGCGCATTATAGCGGTTCGAGGGGGGAAACCCAGTCTTTTTGCCTGCCTCCAGCAGGGTAAAAAGTCTTTAAATTCATGGCATGGCGGCCAGGATAATCCCGGGATCTGCGCCTTGGTGCCGGACCTCGGCCCAAGGTACGGAGGGCCGCCCGCTCGCCCCGCCGGCGCGAGTAGTCATGGTGAGAGCCCTGTTCTCTGCTCGTCCTAGGGCCATGCTTGTTATGAGCCATCTGCAACGCCATCTGCAACGCCATCTGTGATGACCATTGGCGCAGTGCCCCTGTCCGGCCAGTGCGCCGAACATAGGGTCTGATTGACCCCGCCCCTTGCCCCGAGCGCACCAATTTGGGGCTCAAGCTGAGATCGTTTTCACACTTTCGTTACCTGAGCGTGGATCTTGGGAGCCCTTGCGCCTATGGTTCACGGCATACGCAACCGGTTGCGTAACCGGTTGCTCATCATGTCATCGGCCAGGGTGAAGTGGTTGCCTCCCCCGTCAGCGGGGCTCGGCCCCTTCGCCGTCACGCCAGGAGAGAGAAGTATGAAACGAGGCAAGCTGCTCAACGCCCCCCTGAGTGCCTTGGTGGCACGGATGGGCCACACCGACGAGATCACCGTCTGCGATGCGGGTCTGCCCATCCCGACGGGGCCGGAGCGCATCGATCTCGCCCTGATGGCGGGGACGCCGAGCCTTGCCACCGTGCTGGACGCCCTGCTCAGCGATCTGGTGGTGGAGAAGGTGATCATGGCAAGCGAAATCACACTGATCAGCCCCGATGCCCATCAGGCACTGGTCGATCAGCTTGAGGCCCACGCCCTGGCCCAGGGCAAGCCCATCGCCATCGAATACTGCCTGCACGAGGCGTTCAAGACCCGCTCCCGCCAGAGCAAGGCGATCGTGCGCAGCGGCGAGGTGACCCCCTACGCCAACCTCATTCTCTGCGCCGGTGTGGCGTTTTAAGCCTCTTCAAGGAAGCTGCCAATGAGCACAACCTCCCCCCTCTCACCCATTCTGGAGCTGATCGGGATCGTCAAGACCTTCCCCGGTGTGCGCGCCCTCGACGAGGCGGGCCTCAAGGTCTATCCGGGCCAGGTGATGGCCCTGCTCGGTGAAAATGGCGCCGGCAAATCCACCCTGATGAAGGTGCTGACCGGCATCTATCAGGCCGACAGCGGCACCATCAGCTATCGCGGTCAGCCGGTCCACTTCAAGGGCCCCCGCGACTCCCAGGATCAGGGGATCAGCATCATCCACCAGGAGCTGAACCTGCTGCCGGAATTGTCGATTGCCGCCAACATCTTCCTCGGCCGCGAACCCCGTACCCGCTTTGGCGCCATCGATCACAAGCAGTTGCGCGAACGGGCCAGCACATTGCTGGCCCGCCTCGGCGTCAAGCACGGCCCGGACACCCGGCTCGGGGATCTGTCGATTGGCGAGCAGCAGATGGTGGAGATCGCCAAGGCGCTGTCGTTCGATGCCAGCGTCATCATCATGGACGAGCCCACCGATGCGCTGACCGACACCGAGACCGAGCAGCTGTTTGCGGTCATTCGCGAGCTGCGCCAGCAGGGCTGCGGCATCGTCTACATCTCCCATCGCCTCAAGGAGATCTTCCAGATCTGCGACAGGGTCACCGTGCTGCGGGACGGCAAGTGGATAGGCGAGCAGGCGGTGAGGGATCTGGACGAAGACAGGATCATCGAGATGATGGTGGGCCGCCGGCTGGAGGAGCAGTACCCGCGCCTTTCCCGCGAGCTCGGCCCGGTCAGCCTGCAGGTGAAAGACTTGGCCGGCCCAGGCGTGCGCGGGGTGAGCTTCTCCCTGCGTCAGGGGGAGATACTGGGCTTCAGCGGCCTGATGGGCTCGGGGCGCACCGAGCTGATGAAGCTCATCTACGGCGCCAGCCCCATCAGCCGCGGCGCAGTCGAGGTCGATGGCAAGGTGCTGGTGCCGAGGAGCCCGGCCGATGGCCTGGCCGCCGGCATCGCCTATATCTCCGAGGATCGCAAGGGGGACGGCCTGGTGCTGGAGCTGTCGGTGCGCGAAAACATGAGCCTGTGCGCCCTCGGCGAGTTCATCCGTGGCGGCAAGATTGACGGCCAGGCCGAGCGCCAGGCGGTGGGGGACTATGTGCGCCTGTTCAACATCAAGACCCCGAGTCAGGATCAGCTGATAAAACTGCTCTCCGGCGGCAACCAGCAGAAGGTGGCCATAGCCAAGGGACTGCTGACCCGGCCCAAGGTGCTGATCCTGGACGAGCCGACCCGGGGCGTCGATGTGGGGGCCAAGAAGGAGATCTACCAGCTCATCAACCAGTTCAAGCAGGAGGGAATGAGCATCATCCTGGTCTCCTCCGAGATGCCGGAAGTACTCGGCATGAGTGATCGCATCCTGGTGATGCACGAAGGGCGCATCAGCGCAGAGTTCAACACCGAGGGCGCCAATCAGGAGAAACTGATGGCGGCCGCCGTCGGCAAACAGTGGCAAGCAGAGCAAGAGGCAGCACAATGACAACCCAAACCCTTCCCCGCCGCGGCGTCATGAGCAAGGCCTGGTGGATAGAGAACAAATCCCTGGTGGCCCTGTTGGTGCTGATCGGCGTGGTCTCCTTCTTGAGCCCGAATTTCTTCACCGCCGACAACCTGCTCAACATACTGCGCCAGACCTCGGTCAACGCCATCATGGCGGTGGGCATGACGCTGGTCATTCTGACGGCCGGCATCGACTTGTCGGTCGGCTCGGTGCTGGCCCTGTGCGGCGCCCTGGCCGCCACCATGGTCGCCATGGAGCTGCCCATCGCCCTGGTCATTCCCCTCACCCTGGGGGCCGGCGCCCTGCTCGGCGGCGTCAGTGGCCTCATCATCGCCAAGGGCAAGGTGCAGGCGTTTATCGCCACCCTGGTCACCATGACCGCCCTGCGCGGCGTCACCATGGTCTACACCGAGGGGCGCCCCATCTCCACCGGTTTCAGCGAGGGATCCGATCACTTCGCCTGGCTGGGTACCGGCTACCTGCTGGGCCTGCCGGTGCCCATCTGGCTGATGGCCATCGTCTTCCTGCTGGCCTGGTACCTGCTCAACCACACGCGCCTCGGTCGCTACATCTATGCCCTGGGGGGCAACGAGTCCGCCACCCGCCTCTCCGGCATCAATGTGGCCAGGGTCAAGCTCGCGGTCTATGGTCTGTGCGGCATGCTGTCGGCCCTGGCGGGGCTCATCGTCACCTCCCGCCTCTCCTCCGCCCAGCCCACCGCCGGCATGGGCTACGAGCTCGATGCCATCGCCGCCGTGGTGCTGGGGGGCACCAGCCTGATGGGGGGCAAGGGCCGCATCATGGGGACCCTGATCGGTGCCCTCATCATCGGCTTCCTCAACAACGCTCTCAACCTGCTCGACGTCAGCTCCTATTACCAGATGATCGCCAAGGCCAGCGTGATCCTGCTCGCCGTGATGATCGACAACAAAAGCAAATAACGACAACCACACACACCCATAACAAAGCACAAGGAATGAAACGATGAAAAAGCTCAATACCCTGCTCGCCGCCGCCATCATGTCCGTGCTGGGCACCGCCCAGGCCGCCGATCACTCCCTGGCCATGGTGGTCTCCACCCTCAACAACCCCTTCTTCGTCACCATGAAGGAGGGAGCCGAAGCCAAGGCCAAGGAGCTGGGCTATGAGCTGGTGGTGCTCGACTCCCAGAATGACCCGGCCAAGGAGCTCGCCAATGTGGAAGATCTCACCGTGCGCAAGGTGAGTGCCATCCTGATCAACCCCACCGATTCGGACGCCGTGGGCAACGCCATCCGCCTGGCCAACCGGGCCGCCATCCCTGTGCTGACCCTGGACCGCGGCGCGGCCCAGGGCGAGGTCAAGGCCCACATCGCCTCCGACAACGTGGCCGGCGGCAAGCTGGCGGGGGACTTCATCGCCGAGAAGCTGGGCAACGGCGCCAAGGTGATCCAGTTGGAAGGGATCGCCGGCACCTCGGCGGCCCGGGATCGCGGCGAAGGCTTCGCCCTGGCGGTGAAGGCGCACCAGTTCGAGGTGCTGGCTTCCCAGCCCGCCGACTTTGACCGCACCAAGGGGCTGAACGTCATGGAAAACCTGCTGGCCGCCCACGGCGGGGTCCAGGCGGTGTTCGCCCAGAACGACGAGATGGCCCTGGGTGCCATCCGCGCCGTGCAGGCAGCGGGCAAAGAGGTGATGATCGTGGGCTTTGACGGCACCGACGATGGCAAGGCCGCCGTGGCCCGTGGCAAACTGGCCGCCACCATCGCCCAGCAGCCGGCGCTGATCGGTGCCATCGGCATCGAGACCGCCGACAAGGTGCTCAAGGGCCAGCCGGTGGAACAATCCATCCCGGTGCCGCTGCAAGTGGTCAGCCAGTAAATGACAGGGGGGAGGCGCGCCTCCCCTTCTCTCGACGCCTCGCGTGTCTCTCGCCTTGGGCAGACCCAAGCCAAGATGCATCAAGGGAAATCAAACTATGAATCGTCTCGTTGTCCTCGGCAGTGTCAATGCGGATCATGTGCTGCGGGTGCCGCACTTTCCCCGCCCCGGTGAGACCCTGGCCGGCCACAGCTACCGGGTCGTCCCCGGTGGCAAGGGGGCCAATCAGGCGGTGGCCGCCGCCCGCCTCGGCGCCGCCGTCTCCTTTATCGCCCGCATCGGGGCGGACGCCATCGGCCAGCAGATGCGCCAGGGTTTCGAGCAAGATGGCATAGACGTGAGCGCGGTGGAGCAGGACGAGCACCTGCCCACCGGCATCGCCATCATCTATGTGAGTGACGAGGGGGAGAACAGCATAGGCCTCTCCGCCGAGGCCAACGGCGCCCTCTCCCCCGCCATGGTCAGACGCCACGAGGCCCTGATCGCGGGCGCCCACACCCTGCTGCTGCAGCTGGAGGTGCCGCTCGACAGCGTGCTGGAGGCTGCCCGTCTCGCCCGCGCCCACGGCACCCGGGTGGTGCTCAACCCGGCGCCCGCCCAGCCCCTGCCCGCCGAGCTGCTGGCGCTGGTGGATCTCATCACCCCCAACCAGACCGAGGCCGAGCTGCTGACCGGCGTCAAGGTGAGCGACCAAGCCAGCGCAGCCCAGGCCGCAGCCCGCTTCCATCAAATGGGGATAGCGGAGGTGATGATCACCCTGGGCTCGCAAGGGGTCTATTGCAGCAAGGGGACACAACAGCAACTTATCCCGGGCTTTCGGGTCGAGGCGGTGGACACCACGGCGGCCGGCGACACCTTCAACGGCGCCCTGCTGGCGGCCGAGCTGGCCGGCGTGGATTTCCAGCAGGCGGTGCGCTTCGCCCATGGCGCGGCGGCCCTGTCGGTGACCCGCCTCGGCGCCCAGAGCGCCATCCCGCTCAAGGCCGAGGTGGAAGCCTTCCTCCTCGCCCATGCCGAGCGGGAGGCCTGATGGCCAATATCAAGGAGGTGGCGGCGCGGGCGGGGGTCTCCACCACCACCGTCTCCCACGTCATCAACGAGACCCGCTTCGTGGCCGAGGATACCCGGCAGCGGGTCTTCGCCGCCATGCACGAGCTCAACTATGCCCCCAGCCTGGTGGCCCGCAGTCTCAAGGTCAAAGAGACCCACAGCATCGGCATGCTGGTCACCACCTCCAGCAACCCCTTCTTCGCCGAGGTGGTGCGCGGGGTGGAGCGTTACTGCTTCGAGCAGGGTTACAACCTGATGCTGGGCAACACCGAGGGAGAGGCCGAGACCGCCCTCTCCTACCTCAAGATGATGCTGAGAAAACGCGTGGATGGCCTGCTCATCATGTGCAGCGAGGGGCAGCAGGAGGTGTTCAACCAGCTCGACTGGCTGGGCACACTGCCTGTGGTGGTGATGGATTGGGGACTCGACAGCGACAGGGTCGACCTCATCGCCGACAACTCGCACCTGGGGGGATATCTCGCCACCCGGCACCTGATAGAGCTCGGTCACAGGGAGATCGGCTGCATCATGGGACCCGAGGGGCGCGCCCCCTCCACCCAGCGGCTGGCGGGCTTCCTCCAGGCGATGGAGGAGGCTGCACTCCCGGTGCGGCCCGAGTGGTTGCAGGGGGGAGCATTTGATTGCGCCAGCGGCTTTGCCGCCATGACGCGCCTGCTGGCCCAGCCCAGCCGGCCGAGCGCCCTCTTCATCTTCAACGACATGATGGCCATGGGGGCCATCAGTGCCGCCCACCTGGCGGGGCTCAGGGTGCCGGAGGATATCTCCCTCATCGGCTATGACAACGTCGAGCTGGCCCAGTATCTCTCCCCCCCCCTCACCACCATCAACCAGCCCAAGGAGGCCCTGGGCCGCCTCGCCGTGACCCGGCTGCTGGCCCGCATCCATGGCGAGCAGATAACCAATCGCCTGATCACCCAGGAGCCCGATCTGGTGATCCGCCAATCCTGCCGCGGCTACTGAGCCGCGGTCCGTCCTTGTCACATCCATCAAAGAGGGAGCCCTGGGCTCCCTCTTTGACGTTGACGCCTGTTGCCCGGCGCCGGGTTCGGGGGCGGCCCTCAGGCCTGCAAACCGCCGGCCGGGCGAGGCACCTCTCTGAGCCGGGCGGGCCAGAGGGTGGTGAGCCCCAGGGCCTGCACCAGGGGTTGCAGGGCGGCCGCCTCCTCCTCGCTGGTGCGACAAGGGGTCCAGTAGGCCAGGGGCCAGCCGCCCCTGGCCAGGGACATGGTCGCGCTCCCCACCTCCTCCAGCCCCAGCACCAGCTCGGCCTGGAGCACCAGCGCCTTGAGCTCGGGATCCTCCTTGGCCAGAAACGGCAGCCCGGCGATGATGCGCCCACTCGCCAGGCAAATCAGGGCACTGCGCAGCAGGCGGGCGAGCTGGGTCTTGCTCATCCCCAGCAGCAGCGGCAGAGAGGTCATGGTATAGGCCTGGGCCAGCACATGGGCCATCACCTCCTCAAACAATCCGGACTCTTCCAGCCAGGTGAGGGGGCAGCGCTGTCCATCGTGCCAGCTGAGGGTGAGCCGCATCGCCAGGGGGGGATGGTGCGCCGCCACCATGGGTTCCAGGTGTATCGTCAGCGGCATCTCGGTTCCCTGCTCCAGCCAGCGTTGCAGCCGCCATACCAGCTGATGGCGCTGTTGCAGCTGACCGAGCATGGCGAGGCTGAACTGGACCAGGTCCCCCTGCTGCCCCCCCTTGGCCTGATTGAGTGCCAATATGGTGTGATCTATCAGGGTATCCCGGGTGTCCCCCTCTTCCGTCAGCGCCAGGCCCAGGCGGCAGCGCAGCTGAAAGCTGCTCTCCCTAGTGCGAAAGTCGAACGCCAGCAATGCCAGCAGCGCCTCTGCCCGGCTGCGACAGGCAAGGGCGTCGGGGCAATCCTCGAGGACGCAGGCAAATTCATCCCCCCCGAGCCGAAAGGCGTGGCCATGGGGCCAGCGCGTCAGCTTGTCTGCCACCACCTGGAGCAGGCGATCCCCCACCTGATAACCCAGTTGATCGTTGACCTGCTTGAAGCGCTTGAGATCCAGGATGATCAAGGCCACCAGGCCGCCCCGCCCCAGGCTGAGGTCGAGCTGCTCATGGAGGGCGAGCCGGTTGCCAAGCCGGGTCAGGGGATCGGTGCGCGCCTGGCGACGATTGAGCATGTTGGCCCGCACCAGGGCGGCTACCAGCAGCACACCGGCCGCCAGCAGGGTCAGCTGCCACACCTGCAACAGCAGCAGGTTGCGGCGAATTTGGGTCACCGACGCCTCCCGCTCCTCCCCGGTGAGCACCACCCGGCTGATCTGCTCGAGCCGCTTGCTCGCCGCCCCCAGGCGCTGCTGCAGGCGATCGAGCCCGGGTCCCTCCTGCAGATGCCCCGCATCCATCTGCGACTCGATGGACTTGAGTTCATCAAACAGCTCATGAGCTATGCCGGCCAGGCCCAGCTGGCCGCGCACCACCCGGGTCTCCTCGCTCACCAAGAAGATGTCGATGCGGTTCCAGAACAGATCGTACTCCAGGGAGAGCGCCTCCATCCTCCCCACCCCGCCCCGATAGAGTTTCAGCTCATAGAGAAAGCGCTGGGAGTCGAGCAGCAGCTGGTGAATGTTCCAGTGAGAGCCGCGGTAGAAGTAGTCCACCAGGCGCTCATGCTTTTGCTGCAGCATCAATCCCCACAGGGAGGAGCCGATAAACAGCAGGCAGATCCCGAACAGCAGCGCATTTTGCACGGAGCGACGCCTCAATCGAGCACCTCTAGCCGCACGATCTGCCACACCATGGAGGCCTGCACGTTGGGGTCTTCCGCCAGCTTGGGTGCAGAAGAGAAGGGAAACAGCAACCAGAAGGGGCCCTTGTTGCGGCGGGTCAGGGGCTTGCCATCCTCGCTCATGGCCAGGATCAGGGGGTGATCGCCATAGTCCGAGAGCCGCACCTCATGGCTGTAGTTGTTCAGGGCGATCGCATTGACCCGATCGGCCTTGGGGCTGATCTGGCGAATCACGTCCCGCAGCAGCGGGCCGCGATAGCCATGCCGGCCCTGGGTCCAGGGGGTTCCCGTTTCGAAAGAGACCTGAGGCAGGGCCTCCAGTTCGCTGCGCTTGAGACTCTTGCTGCTCCCATCTGGCGCAACCAGGGTCAACATGCTCGCCTCGTGGGCCTGCGCCCCTGGCGCCATCAGACCGCCGAGCAAGACAGTGGTGGCAAGCCACCTGGTGATCGTCCGTGTCTGCATACCTTGCCCTCTATTGTGATATCCATCAGCACTGTCTCATTCGAGTTTGCTTTCTTATCAGGGAGAGTGCAACAGCCTTGCTCGGCATAGGGTAAAAAGGTCGCTATTGCCCGCCCCTGTGTTCGCACAGGGGCCGACGCCTCCGCCTCAATGGCGCTCGCGCATCTCCATCCAGTTCTCCCCCTCCATGGACTTGGGCTGATGCACGCCGCAGCGTTGCAGCAACTCGTCCACGAAGGCGGGCACCAGCAGGGAGGCGGGGCCGTAGCGCTTCTCGTCAAACTGGCTGCCCACCTCACTCGGCTCCAGATTGAGCTCCAAAGTATGGGCCCCATTGAGACCGGCCTCATGGATGAAACCGGCCGCAGGATAGACGGCCCCCGAGGTGCCAATGGAGATGAAGAGATCGCACTGGGCCAGGGCGCCATAGATGCGATCCAGCCCGAGCGGCATCTCGCCAAACCAGACCACGTGGGGGCGCAGCGGCTGGGGAAACTGGCAGCAGGAGCAGAGCGCCTCCTGGCTCAGATCCCCGCGCCACTCGATCACCTGGGCGGAGACGGGGCAGCGGGCCTTGAGCAGCTCGCCGTGCATGTGGATGAGCTGCTTGCTGCCCGCCCGCTCGTGCAGATCGTCGATGTTCTGGGTGATCAGGGTGACCTGGCCAGGATAGAGGCGCTCGAGGCGCGCCAGGGCGTAATGGGCGGGATTGGGGTGGACGCTCTCCTGTTGCAGCTGATGACGGCGGGCATTGTAGAACCCCTGCACCAGGGCGGGATCCCTGGCATACCCCTCCGGGGTCGCCACATCCTCCACCCTGTGCTCTTCCCACAGGCCATCGCTGGCGCGAAAGGTCTTGATGCCGGACTCGGCAGAGATGCCGGCTCCGGTCAATATCACTATGTGTTTGGGCGCTTGCATGCACAACTCCTTGACGCAGCCGATGGGGAGACCTTAGCACAGGCCCTGGGAGGGGCCTATTCGCCCTTGGTATTAGGCATGGAAGGGTGCTGAGGGGATATGTGCTCGGCCAGTGTATCAGCGCGCCGGGGTGGCCTCTGGGCCCTTGATGGCAGGGGCGTCTATTCCCTCTCGCGATCAGGCGTGGCGGGCACCGCCGAGGCGGCCAGCAGCGGATCCAGGGCCGCGAGATCGAGGCGCACGAAGATGAGCTCGCGGCCGGTGACCAGGGTCAGGGGCAGCCCCAGCCCCTTGAGCAGCCCCAGCATGGGCCTGTTCTGGGCCAGCACCTCGGCGGTCCACTCGCCAATCCCCTCGCCCCGGGCCAGGATGGCCAGGGCCAGCAGCAGCCGTCGCCCGGCCCCCTTGTGCTGAAAGTGGTCGGCGACGATGCAGGAGAACTCGGCCCGATCCGGGTGCAGGCGGCGCCGAACCGACTGGGCCTGGGCCAACGGCTCTCCCCCGGCGTCGCACAGCAGCAAGGAGATCTGCCGCTCCCTGGGGTAGTCGAGAAAGACGCTCACCTGCTCCGGAGTCGGGGGCTGTTTGGCTCGCATGAATCTGAGATAGACGCTCTGCTGGCTCAGCCCGGCGAATGCCTGCACGATGCGCGTCTCATCCTCCGGCCCCAGCTCGTGCAGGGTACAGCGCTCCCCCGCCAGCACCATGGTGAGGGGCAGATCGGCACGGCGCCGGGCCGGCCGCCAGCCGGCCAGGCCACGGCGAAGGCGTGCCTCGTCCCGAGGCCAACAGAGATAACGCGCCATCTACCAGCGCCCCGCCGCGCCCAGCAGGCGCCAACGCTCCTCATCCTGCAGGTTGAGGCTGTCATCCAGGTAGATGGCGATCCCCAGATCCCGCACCCGCCCCATGAAGCGGTCGAGCAGGGAGTCCGCCGGGGCGCTCGCCCACTCCTGGGCGAGCCGTTGCCCCAGCAGCAGGTGCTGGAACGGCAGACGCTCGATCAGATCGAACGGCAGGTGCTCGCCATTGTCGAGCAGCAGGGCCAGCTTGACTCCCGCCAGGCTCGCATGCAGCACCAGGGCAAACGGCGCCTGGGCCGTGAGCAGGGCATCCCGGCGTTGAACCACCAGAGTCAGATCCTCGGGAGCGCGCCCCACCTCCTCGAGCCAGCCCTTTAGCTCGGACCACTCCTGGGTGAGCCCGGCCAGGGGGAGCCAGTGTCCGCCCCCGGCCGGAGGATTGGACTGCAGGCTCAGGGTGCCCAGGCTCGCCCCCTGCCAGTTGCGTATGGTGCGACGCAGGCCATGGAGGCGGCGCTGATGCTGGGGGCCCAGGTAGATCACCTTGAGCTGGCGCAGCAGCTCCTCCTCCTGCAGCGGCTTGGCGAGGGCGGCGAGCACGTTGAAACCGGCATCGTGCAGCAGGCGGCGGCTGCCGTCGATCAGGGTCTGCTCATGGGCGGAGAGCAGGATGAGGGGCAGCCGCTGGTATTGGGGGTTGGCGAGCAGCAGGCTGATGGCGTCCTGCTCCGCCAGGCTGAGGTCGCTCAACAGCAGGCCGGTGTTGCCCTGGGCCAAGGCCTGCAGGCAGGCCGTCCCATCCTGCACCCAGCGACACGGCAGGCCGAGGGCCCGGATCTGCTGCTGGAGCTGGGCCCCCTGAAAGGGGTGATCCTCGAGCAGCAGGATCTCAAGGCCGGCCAGCCAGTCACACCACTGCCGGTGGCGCAGCGCCAGGGCCTCCTGCCAGGGTTCGTCGAGCCGATACACCCCCTCCCCCTGCGACATGGCGGCCAGGTAGTCCGCCCCCTGGTGGGCGGCGGGATCGAACAGGGCGATGGCCCCGCTGGCAAACAGCCCGGCCCACTGCCAGCTGGCATCGGGCCGGGCGCGCCACAGCTGGACATGGCTCGGCAGGCCGCTTGCCCTGGCGTGGTGATAGGCCTGGTTATCCAGGGCATAGAGGGTCACGGCATGAAAGCCGGAGCCCTCCTCGGCCGGGGACTCCAGCAGAGCCATCAGCTCTTCCTCTGTGATGATCATTGTCTCTGTCTCTCGGTCAAGCGGCGCGCCGTCTCATCCAGTGCCAGGCGCAGCAAGGGGATCAAGGGGGGGGCAGGCTCCTTGTGCCAATCGTCCATCGCCTGCAACAGGGGGGCAGCCGCCACCATTTTCGCCGCGCCCCGCATCTTGTGCAAATGGCCGTTGATCTGGCTGCTATCGCCCCTGGCCAGCGCCTGGGCCAAGGCCTCGATGTCCCGGCTCGTGCTCTCCACATAGAGGGCGATCAGGGCATCGCTCAAGGCGGGCATGGCCCAGGGGGCAGGCGCCATCTGCGCCGCCAAGGGGGGCTGGCCCTCGTCCGGGCGGGAGCCTGCCCGCCGGATCCGGCGCAGCAAAGCGGCGAGATCCACCAGCCGCAGCGGTTTCTCAAAGCGGCCATCGCAGCCGCAGGATGCCAGGCGCCGGGCCGCCTGCTCGCTCACATCGGCGGTGATGACATAGACGGGCAGCGCGCGATAGCTGGGGTTGCCCTTCAACTGCTGGCAGAGCTCGGCCCCGTCCATCACCGGCATCTGCAGATCGGTCAGCACCAGATCCACCTCCTGCTCGGCCAGCACCGCCAGCGCCTGCTGCCCCTGGCTGGCGCACCAGACCCGGGCGCCGAGCTGGCCGAGCTGCATCCGCAGCAGGGCCCGGTTCATGTCATGGTCTTCGACCAGCAAGACCCGCAGCCCTTCGCCCGCCTGCTGCAAGCGACCCTGACCATCGATGCTGCTCTCCCCTTGCAACAGGCTCACCAGGGTGCCGGGCACCCAGCTCTTGCCCTGCCAGAGCCAGCTCAGCAACCCCTGTTCATCCTGCTGCTGGGCCAGACAAGGCACCCCGTCCCCGGGGGCGGCCAAGGTCAGGTTGAGCCGCCCTAGCCAGGGTTGCAGCCGTGCCAGCTCGGCCTCGGGCAAGCGGGTCGTCAGAGTCGTGGCCGGCAGCACCCTGACCGAGTCCGGGATGGAGGGCCCGAGGGGCAAGGTGGCGATGAAGCGGCTTCCCCCGCCGAGATTGGGGCTCACGGTGATGGTGCCCCCCATCTGCTCGATCAGCTGGCGGCAGATGGCCAGCCCCAGCCCTGTGCCCTGGGCCCTCAGTTGACCGCTCACCTCCCCCTGCTCGAACGGGGCAAACAACCGGGGCATCAGCTCCTGGGCTATCCCGGGCCCCTGGTCATCGACGCCGATGCGCAGCCTCTCCTCGCCCTCGTCCGCGTACCGATCCGCCCAGAGGCAGACGCTGCCACGACGGCTGAACTTGATGGCGTTGGAGAGCAGGTTGTGCAGCACCTGCCCCAACCTGTGGGGATCGAGCTCGAGCTGGGCCGGCAGCGAGGCACAGAGATCCAGCCGCAACTGCAGGCCCTTGTTGCGAGCCTTGGGCCAGTGCACGGCGGCGACCCGCTCGCACAAGAGCACCAGATCCGTGGGCTGGGGAGTCAGGCTCAGCTTGCCGCTCTCGTTGCGACTGAAATCGAGCACGTCATTGAGCAGCCCCAGCAGCTCGTCCCCCGCCTGGCGCACGCTGGTCACGGCCCCCTGCTGCTCGTCGCTGAGGGGGGTGGCGGCGAGCCACTCCAGCCAGCCGAGGATGGCATTCATGGGGGTGCGGATCTCGTGGCTGATGGCGGCCAGGAAGCGCCCCTTGGCCTGCATCGCCTGCTCGGCCCTGGCGTGGGAGCGCTGCAGCGCCTGCTCCTGCTCCACCTGCATGGTGGCATCCAGCACCACTCCATAGACGCGCCATACCCCCTCAACCCTCTCATCGAGCCGCCGCCCGCGGCCGTGGAACTGCAACCAGCGCAGTCCCAGGGTCGGATGCCGGTAGCGCAGGGCGTGGGAGACCGGCTCCCCCGCCGCCAGCAGCCGGGGCATGCGCACCTGCAAGCGGCGCCGGTCGCGGTCATAGAGGGCGGCCAGGGCCTTGAGGGGGTCGCGGCGCAGCCGGTTGCTCGACACCCCGAGCAGGGCGAAGCTGCCCCGGCTGACAAATTCCATCTCCCCCAGGCTGCCGCCGCGCAACACGAACTGCACCACCATGCCCGGCACCGTATTGGTGAGGGCCCGCAGCCGCCGCTCCGCCTGGCGGGAGAAGCGTTCGCGCTCGCGCAGTGAGCTGATGTCGGAGAGAGCGATCAGCTCCCCCGCCGGTCCCCGCTGATCCAGGCGCAGCGGGATCTGGGCATAGGAGAAGACCCGCTCTCCCAGGGTCAGCTCCCCTTCGGTGGCCCCTATCTCGGCGGGCGGCAGGGCGATGGGGCCGGGGTAGCGCGCCTCCAGCCGCTTGCCGCGCTTGTTGCGTTTGATGATGTCGCCGTTGCCATCGCGCAGGAAGACGGGGACCGGCAGGGCCTGGAACAGGGATTCACGAAAACGGCTCTCGATGGCCAGGGCCTGCTCGGCGGCGAGGCGCTGCGCCATCTCCTGGAAGAGCTGCTGGCGGGAGCGCCAGATCAGGGTGATGACGGCGGCGCTGATCAGCAAGGCCAACAGCACGGAACCGAACAGCACCCAATAGCTGACGCCGCTCTGCTGGGTGAGGACGAGCCGATGCCAGCGCTGGGTCAGCTCCGTCATCTGTTCGTTGTTGAGGGTCATCAGGCCCTGATCCAGCACGTTGGCCAGCAGCTGGTGCTGCCGATTGATGGCAAACCCCAGGGCAAATCTGTCGTGCAGCTCGGTCACGTTGAGCCCGGCCAGCTGATTGCTGCGCAGGGGATATTGCAACTGATAGAGCTCGCTGAGCAGCCAGTCCGCCTTGCCGCCGCGCAGCTCGGCCAACCCCTGATCCACATCCCTGACCCGGACCCAGGCCGCGTTGCCGTAGCCGGACAACATGTCCGGATCGTACAGACTGGTGGGCACCAGCACCCGCTCCCCCCTGAGCTCGCCGAGCCGCACTATCTTGCGATCCTTGGGGGAGACGAGGGCGAAGCGGTTCTCGGCGATGGTGCGGCTGAAGGCGAACTCCTGGCCCAGGCGAGGAGACTCCAGCAGGCCCGCCATCATGTCCACCTCCCCGTGCCTGAGCTTGGCCAGGGCCTCCTCCCGACTGGCGGCCACCACTATGTCAAAGCGCAGCCCCGTCTGCTGGCCGACCCAGCGCAACACGTCGCCGCTCCAGCCGGTCAGCTGGCCCTGCTCGTCGACGCCGCTGTAGGGCATGAGATCCGGGTTGACCGCCAGGCGTACCCGGCTGCCCCGCCCCGCCAGCCAGGCCTGCTCCTCGTCGGTGAAATAGACGGGGTTGATGGTCTGCTTGCCATCGGCCAGGTAGCGTTCCAGATCCTGATAGAGGGCCCCCGGGGTCAGGTAGCGGATGGCGGTGTCGATCAGCCGCTTGAGCTCGGGTCTGTCCCCCATCATCAGGCGATAGCCTATCACCCAGTCATCGTTGCGCAGCCGATGCAGCCGCAGCCCCTCCGCCGGGTTTTGCCGCATCAGGTAGCGCAGTTGCAGGTAGTCGCCGAGATAGGCACTGCCCTCGCCCGCCTTGAGCGCCTCGAACCAGCGGCCGGGATCGGCGAGGGGCTGCTGCCTGGCCTTGGGATAGAGCCGGGAGAGGCGCGCCGACTGCTGCCACAGGGGCGAGGTGAGGAAGACGGCGTCATTGAGCTTGCCGCGGTAGAGGATGGCGGACTCGGACTCCAGAATGGGACGGCTGTAGAGCCGCCCGAGCGCCGCGACCGGAGTGGGGCCTATGTGGGGCACCAGATCGCAGCGTCCCGATTGCAGTCCCTCCCCGACCGCCTGCCAGTTCGGCAGCCGCAGCGTGACCAGGGGCACCGGCAGCGTGCCGGCCAGCCGGTCAAGCTGCTCCATCAGAAAGCCGCCCTTCTCCTCCAGATAGGGAAGTCGCACCAGCGCCGGATAGCAGAAGGTAAGCTTGTCGAGGGACGCCACATAATGGAGGGTCGAGGGGGGCAGCGGCAGCACCATGGCCTGGGCCGTGCCGGCCAGCAGCCAGAAGCTGAGGGGAAGCAGACGTCTCATGGCATAGCAAAAGCCAGGCGGGTGCCTGGCTTTTCGTGACTCATTTCAAGACTCATTGGGTTCGACCGTCTCGACCCTGGCCTTGAGTTTCTGGCCGGGTCGGAAGGTGACCACCCGACGGGCGCTGATGGGAATATCCTCGCCCGTCTTGGGGTTGCGACCTGGACGCTGATTCTTCTCGCGAAGATCGAAATTACCGAAGCCCGAGATCTTGACCTGTTCGCCGCGTTCCAGCGCTTGTCGGATCTCCTCAAAGAAGGCTTCCACCAACTCTTTGGCTTCACGCTTGCTCATCCCGAGCTGGGTGAACAGGTGCTCTGCAATATCGGCTTTGGTAAGCGCCATAGATCAATCCCTCAAGGATGCATTCAACTCTTCACCGAGGGCCCGCACGACGTTGTCCACGGTCTCGGCAATCTCTTTCTCCTCCAGGGTGCGCTGGGTGTCTTGCAACGTGAGACTGATGGCCAGGCTCTTCTTGTCCTCTGCCATACCAGCGCCCTGGTACACGTCAAACAAGTTTATTCCAACTAACTGATTTCCGCCAACTTTTTTAATTACTGCCAGCACATCACCGGCCAGAATCTGACGGTCTACCACCAAGGCGATATCGCGGCGGTTGGCCGGGAAGCGGGAGATTTCGGCAGCAAGTGGCACCTTGGCCGGCACCAGTTTGTTGAGCTCCAGCTCGAACAGCACGGCGCGGGTCTTGAGGCCCAGTTTCTTTTCCAGGTTCGGGTGGATCACGCCGATGTGGCCGATGGGCTCGCCATTGCGCAGCACCAGGGCGGTCTGACCCGGATGCAGGGCGCTGTGTTCGCCCCGCTCGAAGCTGAAGCTGGCCCCTTCGGCGGTGAGATCCAGCACGGCTTCCAGATCCCCCTTCAGATCGAAGAAGTCGGCGCCCCGGCTCTTGACGTCCCAGTGCTCGTCGCTCTGATTGCCGGTGATGATGCCGGCCAGCATGGGCTCCTGGCGGATGCCGTTCTCGGCGTGCTCGTCCTTGATGAAACGCAGCCCCTGCTCGAACAGGCGCACCCTTGGCTGCTGGCGGTTCTGGTTGTACACCACGGCCTGGATGAGGCCGGTGAACAGGGAGACCCGCATGGCCGACATCTCCACCGAGATGGGGTTCGGCAGCACGATGGCATCGCTCTGGGGGAACAGGGTCTGCTGGGTCTTGGGATCGACGAAGCTGTAGGTGATCGCCTCCTGGAAGCCGCGGGCAACCAGCAGATCACGCACCCGCTTGATGGTCACCTGGCCTTCGGCCTGCTCCACCATGGCCAGCGACGCGACGGGTTTGAGGTTGGGGATGTTGTTGTAGCCGTAGATGCGGGCCACTTCCTCGATGAGGTCTTCCTCGATGGCGATATCGAAACGCCAGGAGGGGGCCAGCGCGCTCCAGCCGTCGGCCTGGCTGGTCACCTGCATGCCGAGGCGGGTCAGGATCTCGACCACCTGCTCATCGGCGATCTGGATGCCGATCACCTTGTCCAGCTTGGCACGGCGCAGGGTGATGGGGCTTGCCTTGGGCAGATGGGCATCGGATTTGACTTCGATCACCGGGCCCGCTTCACCGCCACAAATGTCCAGCAGCAGACGGGTGGCGCGGTCCATCACCTTGTGTTGCAGCTCGGGGTCAACCCCGCGCTCGAAACGGTGGGACGAGTCGGTGTGCAGGCCGTAGGCACGGGCGCGACCTGTGATGGAGAGCGGCGCGAAGAAGGCGCATTCCAGCAGGATGTCGGTGGTGGTCTCACTGACGCCGGTGCGATCGCCGCCGAAGATGCCGGCCATGCAGGCAGGGCCTTTGCCATCGGCAATCACTAGCGTGTTGTCTTTGAGCTTCACCTCGTTGCCATCGAGCAGGGTCATGGGCTCGTCGGCGCAGGCGCGGCGCACCACCAGTTCCCCTTCAAGCGTTGCCAAGTCGAAGGCGTGCATCGGCTGGCCATATTCCAGCAGCAGGTAATTGGTGATGTCGACGATGGCGTCGATGGAGCGGATGCCGCCACGGCGCAGCTTCTCCTGCATCCAGAGCGGGCTCTGGGCCTTGAGGTTCAACCCCTTGATGACGCGACCCAGATATCGGGGGCAGTCCGCCGGCGCCTCGACCCGGATCGGGAAGCTGGCGTCACAGGCGGCAGGGGCCGGAGTCCAGGTCGGCTCGACCACGTCCACGCTGTTGAGCACGCCAATCTCGCGGGCCAGACCGGCGATGCCCAGGCAATCGGCCCGGTTCGGGGTCAGATCCACGTCGATGCTGACGTCATCGAGGTTCAGATATTCGCGAATGTCGGTACCGATGGGGGCGTCCAACGGCAGCTCTATGATGCCATCGGCTTCGACATCGATGCCCAGCTCGCTGAAGGAGCAGAGCATGCCGTGGGACGGCTGGCCGCGCAGCTTGGCCTTCTTGATGGTGAAATCACCCGGCAGGGTCGCCCCGACCTTGGCGACGCAGACCTTGAGGCCGGCGCGGCAGTTCGGCGCGCCGCAGACGATGTCCAGCAGCTCGCTCTCGCCCACGTTGACCTTGGTCACCCGCAGCTTGTCGGCGTCCGGATGCTGGGCACACTCGACCACTTCACCCACGACCACGTTATTGAACTGGCCAGCCACCGCTTCCACGGCGTCCACTTCCAGACCGGCCATGGTGATCTGTTCGGCCAGTGCGTTGTCACTCAACTCGGTGCGGACCCACTCCATCACCCAGGATTTACTGAATTTCATGTTCTCTCGCCCTTACTTGAACTGCTTGAGGAAGCGCAGATCGTTTTCGAAGAAGGCACGCAGGTCATTGACCCCGTAACGCAGCATGGTCAGGCGCTCGACGCCCATGCCAAAGGCAAAGCCGGAATATTTTTCCGGATCGATGCCGCCGGCGCGCAGCACGTTCGGATGCATCATGCCGCAGCCCAGCACTTCCAGCCATTTGCCGTTCTTGCCCATCACATCCACCTCGGCACTCGGCTCGGTGAACGGGAAATAGGAGGGACGGAAACGAATGGTGAGATCTTCCTCGAAGTAGTTGCGCAGGAAGTCGTGCAGTATCCCCTTGAGCTCGGTGAAGCTGGCATGCTCGTCGATCAGCAGGCCTTCGACCTGATGGAACATGGGGGTGTGGGTCATGTCGTAGTCGTTACGATAGACACGGCCAGGGGCGATGACGCGGATCGGCGGCTGCTGCTTCTCCATGGTGCGGATCTGCACCCCAGAGGTATGGGTGCGCAGCACCAGGTCCGGGTTGAAGTAGAAGGTGTCGTGATCGGTGCGCGCCGGATGGTGCGCCGGAATGTTCAAGGCATCGAAGTTGTGAAAGCCATCTTCAATTTCAGGGCCGTGCGCCACCTTGAAGCCCATCTCGCCAAACAGGCGCTCGATGCGCTCTATGGTGCGGGTGACCGGGTGCAGACCGCCATTCTCGATGCGGCGCCCCGGCAGGCTGATGTCGATGGTCTCGGCGGCCAGCTTCTGGTTGAGCTCCTGGGCAGCCAGGTCATCACGACGGGCATTGAGCGCGTCCTGCACCTGCTGTTTGGCCTGGTTGATCACGGCGCCCGCGGCGGGACGCGCCTCAGGGGACAAGGTGCCGAGGGACTTCATCTGCTCGGTAAAAAAGCCTTTCTTACCCAGATATTTGACCCGAATTTCGTCAAGCGTCGCGCCATCGCTGACGCTCTCAATCTCGGCCTTGGCCTGGCCTACCACTTCTTCAAGCTGTTGCATGTCTTCCTCGTCACCACTCCCAACAAGGGAGCCTGTATACGCTAAAAGGGGAAAGAGGAAGATAATACAAAAAAAGCGCAGGTGCTGACCATAGTTATGCCCTGCTTTTCTCCCGCAAAATCATTTTGTTACCCCTCCCCTGCGGTCGATGGGGCCAGAACGACCCCAGCCATTGCCTGTCGATACAAGTTTGTTGGCATACTGCACTCCTCCGCTCACGGTCGTGGCGCCATAAACAGAATCAATAGACGCGATGATTCAAGTAGAGCATCAGACCAAGCCCTCCTTCACTGGTCAGGCATGTGCTCAGACCCTAGCGTCGGTTGGCAACAGCAGTCTTACCCGAACAGAGAAGCAGAGAAGCAGAGAAGCAGAGAAGCAGAGAAGCCTGCACCATGATTTGCGTGACACCAACAAAAAAGGAGGCCTGAGCCTCCTTTTCGTTTCATAACAGAACCGGATTAAACCAGTGCTGCTTTAGCCTTTTCAACCAGGGCGGTGAAAGCCAGTTTGTCGTGAACGGCGATATCGGACAGGATCTTGCGATCGATCTCGATAGAAGCTTTCTTCAGGCCGTTGATCAGACGGCTGTAGGACAGACCGTTCTGACGGGCTGCCGCGTTGATACGGGCAATCCACAGTTGACGGAACTGACGCTTCTTCTGGCGACGGTCACGGTAGGCATACTGACCAGCTTTGGTTACCGCTTGTACCGCTACGCGGTAGACACGGGAACGGGCGCCGTAGTAACCCTTGGCGGCTTTCATTACTTTCTTGTGACGAGCGCGAGCGGTCACACCACGTTTAACTCTTGGCATTTTTCACATCCCCCTTATGCGTACGGCAGACAGGCAACAACACGTTTGTGGTCAGCAGCAGAGACCATGAACTTCGGTCCCAGCTTGCGCTTACGCTTGCTGCTCTTCTTGGTCAGGATGTGACGCAGGTGGTTATGCTTGCACTTGAAGCGGCCGGAGCCAGTCTTCTTGAAGCGCTTCGCAGCACCCCGGTTGGTTTTCATCTTCGGCATTTTATACTCCGCATTGTGAGTGACAACAAAATCGCAAGGCGAACCGACTCATGGGACTAACCCATGAGTCAATTTCTTGTGGGCCTTAAGATTTCTTCTTAGGTGCGAGAACCATCACAGCTTGACGGCCTTCGACTTTCGGGAACGACTCGACTACGGCCAGCTCTTCCAGATCGTTCTTGACGCGCTCCAGAACCTTGATACCAAGATCCTGGTGGGCCATTTCACGACCACGGAAGCGCAGGGTGACCTTCGCCTTGTCCCCGTCTTCCAGAAAGCGAACCAGGTTGCGTAGTTTTACCTGATAGTCGCCTTCGTCTGTACCAGGACGGAATTTGATTTCCTTGACCTGGACAACTTTCTGCTTCTTCTTCTGTTCTTTGGTTGTTTTGCTCTTTTCGTAGAGGAATTTGCCGTAATCCATGATTCGGCAAACGGGCGGTTCAGCGTTAGGGCTGATCTCGACCAGATCCACTCCAGCTTCAACGGCTAAGTTCAATGCATCTTGGATACCAACGACACCCAAAGGCTCGCCATCTATACCAGTCAAACGAACTTCTTTCAGACGAATCTCGGTATTGATCCGGTGAGCGCGGGCTTGCGGTTGCTTGCCCAGTTTTTTTCCGCCTTTTATAGCTTATTCCTCCACTTTCTTTTGTCCGCGGGTCTGAACTTCCTGGCTCAGCAGAGCAATCAGCTCGTCTACAGGATAAGTGCCCAGGTCAGCCCCTTTACGAGTCCGTACTGCAATCTTGCCGGCTTCAACTTCTTTGTCGCCGCAGACCAGCATGAAAGGTACTCGTTTCAAAGTATGCTCGCGGATTTTAAAGCCAATCTTCTCATTTCTCAAGTCCGCTTTTGCGCGAAGGCCCGCATCATTCAATGCTTTGGCCACTTTCACCGCATAATCGGCCTGATTATCCGTGATATTCATCACCACGGCCTGAGTCGGTGCCAACCAGGTCGGGAACAGTCCGGCGTACTCTTCGGTCAGGATGCCGATAAAGCGCTCGATGGAACCCAGGATGGCGCGATGTATCATCACGGGAACGTGACGTTCGTTGTCTTCGCCGACATAAGTGGCGCCAAGACGGCCCGGCAGGGCGAAATCGAGCTGCACTGTACCACACTGCCAGGCGCGATCCAGGCAATCGTGCAGGGTAAATTCGATCTTGGGTCCGTAGAAGGCCCCCTCACCCGGCTGCAGATCGTACTTCAGGCCGTTCACCTCGAGGGCTTCGGCCAGGGCGGCCTCGGCGCGATCCCAGGCTTCATCGGAGCCGATGCGCTGCTCGGGACGGGTGGAGAGTTTGACCACGATATTCTCGAAGCCAAAGGTGCCGTAGACGTCATAGACCATACGGATACAGGCGGACACCTCTTCCATCACCTGCGCTTCGCTACAGAAGATGTGGGCATCATCCTGGGTAAATCCGCGCACCCGCATCAGGCCGTGCAGGGAACCTGACGGCTCGTTGCGGTGGCAGGAGCCAAACTCGGCCATGCGCAGGGGCAGATCGCGGTAGGACTTCAGACCCTGGTTGAAGATCTGGACGTGGCCCGGGCAGTTCATCGGTTTGATGGCGTACTCGCGGTTCTCGGACTGGGTGGTGAACATGCCTTGCGCATATTTGTCCCAGTGGCCGGAGCGCTCCCACAGGACGCGATCCATCATGGAGGGGCCTTTCACCTCCTGATAGTCATACTCCCGCAGTTTGGTGCGCATGAAGCTTTCCAACTCGCGGAAGATGGTCCAGCCGTCGTTGTGCCAGAACACCATGCCGGGGGCCTCTTCCTGCATGTGATAGAGGTCGAGCTGCTTGCCAATCTTGCGGTGGTCGCGTTTGGCGGCCTCTTCCAGACGTTGCAGATAGGCCTTGAGTTGTTTCTTGTCGGCCCAGGCGGTGCCGTAGATGCGCTGCAGCATCTTGTTGTTGGAATCGCCACGCCAGTAGGCGCCGGACATCTTCTGCAGCTTGAAATGGTGGCAGTGACGCATGTTGGGCACGTGGGGGCCCCGGCACATGTCGATATACTCTTCGTGATGATAGAGACCGGGCTGATCATCACGGGCAATATTCTGATCCAGGATCTCGACCTTGTAGGTCTCGCCGCGAGCGGCGAACACGTCACGCGCCTCCTGCCAGGAGACTCTCTTCTTGATGACGTCGTAATCCTTGCCTGCCAGCTCCAGCATGCGCGCTTCGAGCGCCGCCATGTCTTCTTCTGTCAGGGTATGGTCAAGGTCCACATCATAATAGAAACCATTATCGATGACGGGGCCGATGGCCATCTTGGTCTGGGGCCAGAGCTGCTTGATGGCATGACCCAGCAGGTGAGCACAGGAGTGACGCAGGATCTCCAGACCTTCTTCGTCTTTGGCGGTGATGATGGAGAGCTGCGCATCGGCTTCGATCAGCTCGCAGGCATCCACCAGTTCACCGTTTACCCGGCCGGCAATGCACGCCTTGGCGAGACCTGGACCTATGTCCGCGGCCACGTCCATGACGGAAACGGCGTGGGCAAATTGACGTTGACTGCCGTCAGGCAGAGTAATGATTGGCATTGTGTGTTTCCTTATACAGTGGTGCCCCCTACCAAAGGGCACATGTAATAGTAAAAATTCCTTCAGATTCAAGCTCATCTCCCTGGTGTTTCACCGTAAACCAAACGGTTGGTACACAGAGAGATACCCAGGCTGTCGTGGGCCTCATGCTATCGCCTAACAGGATCCACCGGGGATTGTATCAGACGTGACAACTCAGACAAGTTACCCTGCCGATTTTGCATGGCGGCCCTGCCCTGGCGCGGCGGCACATGCGCCGTCATCCGCCACCCGGTGCCCGCATGCGATGGCAGTGCACCTGGCAGGCAATCCCTTGGCGCCCTCCCCCCCTGCCTGTGCTAGCTTTCCAGATAGGAACAGGCCCGAGAAGGAGAGAGCGATGTACACCTATGACGTATCGTTTGTGGAGCACGCGGAGAAGATCATTCACCCGGATCACCTGCTGACGACACACTGCCCGGTCCATCTCGGGGAGCTGGTGATCCTGAGCGATGGCAGCAAGCGGGAGGTCTGCAGCATAGTGCACAGTGCCGATCGCAGCACCCTCTATGTCACCGAGGTGACCCCGGGCAAGGTCAGCGCCAGTCGCTGAGCCCCTAACCGGCACTCAGGAAGGCGTGAGCGTCGAAGTCGAAGGTGCCGCGCCCCTCCTCGGCCAGCGCCAGCTCCTGCAATACCGTGAGTGCCAGCTTGTTGCCCTGCTGGGCAGCCTGATAGAGCCACTGCTTGGCCCCGGCCATGTCGACTCGACCGTTGGCCCCCACCAGATGCAGCACCCCTACCTTGAGCATGGCGGGTATGTCGCCGTTTTGGGCAGCCTGCTCCATCCAGCGAAATGCCTCGTGCAAATCCCGCGTCACCCCGCGGCCACGCAGATAGAGCTCACCCAGTCGATATTGGCCAAAGGCATCCCCCGCCTGCGCCGCCTGACGATAGAGGTTGATGGCGCGATCCATATCCTGCTCGCTCCCCTGCCCCAGCTCGTGGCTCCAGCCCATCAGCGCCTGGGCGCGGGGAACCCCCTGCTCGGCCAGGGGTTGCCAAATGCTGACGGCCTGTTCGATCTGGCCCACCCGCCAGGCCCGCTGACCCTGTGCCAGGGCCTGCTCGGTGGAGAGCGGGAGCAGGCGCCAGGCGACCAGGGCAATGACGGCGATAAACAGCCAGCGGTAAATGGTGGGACTCATGATGATGTCCGTGATCCGGTTCGCATTTTGTCTATGTAAACGAAATGTAGCGACAGTTCAAGCAAGAGATCCCGTTCTTTGGCCGAGTGAAATAAGGGGAGACTGGCGGACTTGATGTTTGCCACCACCCCTTGCAAAATAACTGTACATATAAACAGTGGCTTGTGTGATGAAATGGCAGGACGAGGCAGCCCCCACAATGTCGATCACCGCTTCAGCGGCCCGCAGATCCTGGCCGTCGACGATGGCTGGCCGCAAACAGCGCAGCCCGAGTTCGAGCTCCCGGCGCCCCAGACCCAGGTGCGCGAGATCCAGGCCAGGAGCATCATCAGCCACAATCTCTCGCCGGACGTCCCCTTCAGCCGTTCCATCAACCCCTATCAGGGGTGCGAGCATGGCTGCATCTACTGTTATGCCAGACCCAGCCACGCCTATCTGGAGCTCTCTCCAGGACTGGATTTCGAGACCAGGCTGTTTGCCAAGATCAACGCCGCCGAACTGTTGCGGCGGGAATTTGCCAAGCCGGGCTATCAGCCGCAGACCATAGTACTCGGGGCCAATACCGATCCCTACCAGCCCATAGAGCACCACTACCGCCTCACCCGCGAGCTGCTGGAGGTGATGCTGGCCCACCGCCATCCGGTGGGACTCATCACCAAGAGCGCCATGATATTGCGCGACCTCGACCTGCTGCAGGCCCTGGCCGAGCGAGGACTGTGCCGCATCATGATCTCGGTGACCACCCTGGACGAGACCCTCAGGCGCCGGCTCGAGCCCAGGGCCAGCACGGGACAGGGACGTCTGGCGGTGATCGACAAGCTGGCCCGGGCCGGTAGCCCGGTCGGCGTGCTGGCGGCCCCCATGATCCCCCGGCTCAACGAGTCCGAGCTCGAGCAGATCATTGGCGCCGCCGCCCTTCGAGGTGCCAGCCAGGCTGGTTACATATTGCTGCGCCTGCCCCATGAACTGGCCCCCCTCTTCTGCGACTGGCTGGACAGACACTACCCGCAGAAGAAGCAGGCCATCCTGAGCCAGCTGCGCGCCAGCCGGGAGGGGGCGCTCAACAGCCCGCAGTTCGGGGATCGCATGCGGGGCAGCGGCCCGCTTGCCGATCTGCTGGCCCAGCGCTTTCGGCTGATCTGCAAGCGCCTGGGACTGGCGCAGCGGCCGCCGCCTCTGGACATCACGGCTTTTCTCCGGCCCCATCAGCAGTTCGAACTGTTTTGAGCGAAGCCCCCTCCTCCATGACCTGCACACGCCCCTCGGCTCGGCAGACGCGATCGCCCCGATAGCACCACAAAAGCGCGAGATGGATCATCGCGGCTTAGCCCGTCTCCGCCGGAAGCACCGGGTATGGGCGGGAACGAGTGCGGCCCTGGAGAGATAAAAGCCGTGCCGACGCATATCCCACCGCTGCAGGGTAAGTGCCACAGATCATGGGACACAGGGGTTATGAGCCAACCCTGGCGGCGCCTGCCAACGCAGAGTCAATCTGCCACTGTCAGGCACGGCGTCATCACAGGAAACAAGGGGGTTCGGGGGTTCGGGGGTTCGGGGGTTCAGGGGTTCGGAGTTCGGAGTTCGGGATTATGCCCCGGTGGCGTCGCGGGATGGATGGCCTGCGCCTTGCCAGTTGTCTCCCTGGCAGGCAGTCCTGCCGGCCGCCGCTGTGCCTGACTTGTCCCCTGGCAGGAACATTCCCTGGTCATGGGCGGGAGCGTGTATCGACGCTGCCCGCAGTGCACTGCCCCGAGCAGAACTGCTCAGGTGGAGGGGCCGCCCTTGAGCAGCTCGACCGGGATCCGGGATGGCTCGAATGCCACCAGATCTTCCTCCTGCTCGGGTCCCGCCTCGTTCCCGAACCACTTCGACCACCAGAGTTGTAACATCGCTGACTCCTCGACATGACACGACACCGGTTGATGTCCAGCGCAGCTTAAGGGGACGCCATGACAGCCTGATGACAGCCAGACACGCAAAAAGGGCATCTGCCGATGCCCCATAAAGAAGAGCGCCCAGAGGCGCTCTTCTTGCGAGAAATGATCAGGCCTGGATGTGGCGAGCGAGGAAATCATGATCCCGCCTCATCAGGGCCGTGCCATCCCCTTACTCGTCGCTACCACCCGGCTCGGAGGTCACGTCGCCTTCGGCGGCGGAATCGGTCTCGACCGACTCGCCATCCACCAGGACGTCGTTCTCTTCCTCGTCGCTCTCGGCGATGCGCTGCAGGCCGACCACGGTCTCGTCTTCACCGGTACGGATCAGACGGACACCGCCGGTGTTGCGGCCTATGATGCTCACTTCGCTCACGCGAGTGCGCACCAGGGTGCCGCCGTTGGTGATCAGCATGATCTGGTCGGTATCCTCGACCTGGATCGCATCGATCACCTTGCCGTTGCGCTCGTCCACCTTGATGGAGCGAACGCCCTGAGTACCGCGGCTCTTGGTCGGGTACTCGTCCAGCGCGGTACGCTTGCCGTAACCGTTCTCGGTGGCGGTGAGGATAGCCCCTTCACCGCGCGGAACGATAAGGGAGACCACGTGGTCACCGGCGCCCAACTTGATGCCGCGCACGCCGGCGGCGGTACGGCCCATGGGACGCACGCCCTTGAAGGTACCCTTGCTTTCGGTGCCTTCAGTGCCTTCGCCGTTGTCGCTGCCATCGTCGTCGTTGCCGGCGTCGTCGTCGGTCTCGACTTCATCGCTGGCATCCGCATCGGCGCGGCCGCTGCCTTCAGCGAAGCGAACCACCTTGCCCGCGTCGGAGAAGAGCATGATCTCGTTGCTGCCGTCGGTGATGTCCACCCCGATCAGCTCATCACCCTCTTTGAGGTTGATGGCGCGAATACCGGAGGAGAGCGGACGGCTGAAGTCGGACAGGCTGGTCTTCTTCACGGTACCGTTGGCGGTGGCGAAGAAGACGTACTTGTCGGCATCATATTCCTTCACCGGCAGGATGGCGGTGATGCGCTCACCCTCGTCCAGCGGCAGCAGGTTGATGATGGGACGACCACGGGCGCCGCGGGACGCTTCCGGCAGCTGGTAGACCTTGAGCCAGTAGACCTTGCCGCGGGTGGAGAAGCACAGGATGGTGTCGTGGGTGTTGGCCACCAGCAGACGCTCCACAAAGTCCTCTTCCTTGATCCGGGTGGCCGACTTGCCACGACCACCGCGGCGCTGGGCCTCGTAGTCGGAGAGCGGCTGATACTTCACATAGCCCTGGTGAGACAGGGTGACGACCACGTCTTCCGGGGTGATCAGATCCTCGATGTTGATCTCGGCGCTGGACATACTGATCTCGGTGCGACGCTCGTCGCCGTACTGCTCGCGCACGGCCAGCAGTTCGTCACGGATCACTTCCATCAGGCGCTCGGGGCTGGCCAGGATGTGCAGCAGCTCGGCAATGAGATCCAGCAGAGACTGGTACTCTTCCAGGATCTTCTCGTGCTCGAGGCCGGTCAGCTTGTGCAGACGCAGGTCAAGGATGGCCTGGGCCTGGATCTCGGTCAGGAAGTATTGACCTTCACGGATGCCGAATTCCGGCTCCAGCCACTCTGGCCGCGCCGCGTCGTCGCCCGCTTTTTCCAGCATGGCGGCCACGTTGCCGAGTTCCCAGCCCTTGGCAACCAGGCCCGCTTTCGCATCCGCCGGGGTCGCACTGTGACGGATCAGCTCTATGATGGGGTCTATGTTGGCCAGCGCCACCGCCAACCCTTCCAGGATGTGGGCCCGATCCCGCGCCTTGCGCAGTTCGAACACGGTCCTGCGGGTCACCACCTCACGGCGGTGCAGCAGGAAGGCATCCAGGATCTCTTTGAGGTTCATCACCTTGGGCTGGTTGTTATCGAGCGCCACCATGTTGATGCCGAAGGTGGTCTGCATCTGGGTGTGCTTGTAGAGATTGTTCAGCACAATCTCGCCGGACTCGCCGCGCTTGATCTCGATAACTATGCGCATGCCGTCTTTGTCAGACTCATCGCGCAGGGCGCTGATGCCCTCGATCTTCTTCTCTTTGACCAGCTCGGCGATCTTCTCGATCAGGCGAGCCTTGTTCACCTGATAGGGGATCTCGTGGACGATGATGGTCTCGCGACCACTCTTCTCGTCCACCTCCACCTCGGCCTTGGCGCGCACATAGACGGAGCCGCGACCGGTCCGGTACGCCTGGATGATGCCGGAGCGGCCGTTGATGATGCCACCGGTGGGGAAATCCGGGCCGGTGACATAGGTCATCAGCTCGTCGACGGTGAGCTCGCCATTCTCGATCAACGCCAGACAGCCGTTGACTATCTCGGTGAGGTTGTGAGGGGGAATGTTGGTCGCCATGCCCACCGCGATACCGGAGGAGCCGTTGATCAACAGGGTGGGCACCTTGGTGGGCATGACAGCCGGGATCATCTCGGTGCCGTCGTAGTTGGGCACCCAGTCCACGGTTTCTTTGTCCAGATCGGCCAGCAGCTCGTGGGAGATGCGCGCCATCCGCACTTCGGTGTAACGCATGGCCGCGGCGTTGTCGCCGTCAACCGAACCGAAGTTGCCCTGACCATCGACCAGCATGTAACGCATGGAAAAATCCTGCGCCATCCGGACTATGGTGTCATACACGGCACTGTCGCCGTGGGGGTGGTATTTACCGATTACGTCACCGACCACACGGGCCGATTTTTTATAGGGCTTGTTCCAGTCGTTCCCCAACTCGTTCATTGCATACAGAACGCGGCGGTGAACCGGTTTCAAGCCATCACGCACATCCGGCAGAGCTCGTCCTACGATCACGCTCATGGCGTAATCAAGATAGGAACTCTTGAGCTCTTCTTCGATGTTGACCGGCGTGATCTCTCTGGCCAGATCGCTCATAGAAAGCCTTAATCCCTAATTAGTTGTTCTTTGGCTTAAACAGCGCGACATGGTAACACAGCAAGGGCGATTGCTTAAGTCGGAAATCGGGCTGGTTTGCATAAGTCGCTTCGTTATAATGCCCGCCAGGACAATAGATTGCGCGCGCCCTGCCCGCTGCGCGCCCCGCCACAGGATCTTGCCAAGATGAACACTGACGCCAACGTCGATCTGACAGAAATTGCCAAATTCGAAGCCATTGCCTCCCGCTGGTGGGACATGGAGGGAGAGTTCAAGCCACTGCATCAAATCAACCCGGTGCGCCTTGACTGGATCACCGACAAGAGCGGCGGCCTGTTTGGCAAGCGCGTGCTCGACATCGGCTGCGGCGGCGGCATCCTCTCCGAGAGCATGGCCCGCCGCGGCGCCCGGGTCACCGGCATCGACATGGGCAAGGAGCCCCTCGGGGTGGCGCGCCTGCACGCCCTGGAGCAAGGGGTGGAACTGGAATACCGCCAGATGACCGCCGAGGAGCACGCCAGCGAGGCCCCCGGTCAATACGATCTGGTCACCTGCATGGAGATGCTCGAGCACGTGCCGGATCCGGCCTCGGTGCTGCGGGCCATCGCCACCCTGGTGCGACCGGGCGGCCGGGTGGTGGTCTCCACCATCAACCGCAATCCCAAGTCGTTCCTGATGATGATCGTCGGCGCCGAGTACCTGCTGAAGATGGTGCCCAAGGGCACCCATGACCACAAAAAATTCATCACCCCCGCCGAGCTGTGCCGCATGGGTGAGGCGGCAGGCCTCTTGGTGCGGGACATGAGCGGCGTCCACTATTCGCCGCTGACCGGTCACTTCAAGCTGGGGGCGAATGTCGACGTCAACTACATGGTGGAGTTTGTCCGCCCGGAGCAGGGCTGATGAGCGCCCCCCTGCCCCTGCGCTGCGTCTTGTTTGATCTGGACGGCACCCTGCTCGACACGGCCCCGGATCTGGGGGCCGCCGTCAACCATGTGCTGATAAGCGAAGGCTTTGCCCCCCTGCCCGAGGCCATCATCCGCCAGACCACCTCCCACGGGGCGCTCGGGCTGCTCAGGGCGGGCCTGGGGGACGAGCTGCTCGAAGAGCTGGGTGCCACTCGCCTTCGCACCGCCCTGCTCGACTACTACGCAGCCAACCTCTGCGTCGGCACCCGCCCCTATGAGGGGATGCTGGATCTTATCGCGTGGCTGGATGAAAAAGCGCTGCCCTGGGGCATAGTCACCAACAAGCCGGGCTTTCTCACGAAGCCGCTGCTGGCGGCCCTGCCGGCCCTGGCCAGCTGCGGCGTGGCGGTCAGTGCCGATACCCTGCCGGTGCGCAAGCCCGACCCCGCTCCCATGTTCTTTGCCTGCGAGCGGCTTGGCGTCGAGGCAGCTCACTGCCTCTACGTGGGGGATCATGTGCGCGACATCGAGGCGGGACGCAACGCCGGCATGCGCACCGCGGTGGCCGGCTGGGGCTATCTGAGCGATGACGAGGACACCGCCGCCTGGGGCGCGGATCTGCACTTTGATACGGTGCAGGGGCTGCATCACTGGCTGCGCTATGAACTGGGCTGAGTCGCCACGGCCCGGGCAGGGCGTCACCATCGCCTTGCTGCCCGTTATCCATCAGGACGCCTGACCGCCCGCCCCGTCGCAGCCCCCCTGAACAAGGGGCGAGCTCCTCTGCCAGGGGCCGGAGCATGTGCCAGCCCATGCCACCTGTGGCGACCACTTTTGGCGCGGATCGCACAGGGATTGTGCAAGGTTCCGAGGGGCGATGGCGACTAGTAAAAAGGGGCTGGTTTCGCAAGCAAAAAAAGTTATTTTAATTTTCCATCTTTGATCCCGGAGCGCGCGTGTCAGGGATCGGACGAAGGAAAACCCGTTCGCTGTGAGTAGTCACTAACAGTTGCCATGACACCCACAATTTATCCACAGCCCTCTCCCCATCCATGCGTTGCAAAGCGGTGATGACCTCACTATCTTGTAGCTCGCATTCAAAATAACACTACATCTTGTGTCTCACCGCATCTCGCCCCACTAGAAAAGGGGGGCGGGTCTGCTTGCTTGTCAAGCCTTGCGATGAGTTTTTCGGGAATCAACAAAAGGTCATCAGCCAATGAACTTGTTTGTGACGAAGCGTAACGGCCACAAAGAACCCATCGATCTGGACAAGATCCATCGCGTGCTCGACTGGGCCGCCGAGGGACTCGACAACGTGTCGGTCTCCCAGGTGGAGCTCAAGTCCCACATCCAGTTCTATGACGGTATCCGTACCGCCGACATCCACGAAACCGTCATCAAGGCCGCTGCTGACCTGATCTCCGAACAGAGCCCGGATTACCAGTACATGGCCGCCCGCCTGGCCATCTTCCACCTGCGCAAGAAGGCCTACGGCCAGTTCGAGCCGCCCCACCTCTACCAGCACGTCGCCCGTCTGGTAGACATGGGCAAGTACGACAAGCACCTGCTTGAGGACTATACCCAGGCCGAATTCGAGGAGCTCAACGAGCACCTGGATCACTGGCGTGACATGGACTTCTCCTACGCTGCCGTCAAGCAGCTGGAAGGCAAGTACCTGGTGCAGAACCGCGTCACCGGCGAGATCTACGAGAGCCCGCAGTTCCTCTACATCCTGGTGGCGGCCTGCCTCTTCTCCAAGTACCCGAAAGATACCCGTCTGGACTACATCAAGCGCTTCTACGATGCGGTCTCGACCTTCAAGATCTCCCTGCCCACCCCCATCATGAGTGGCGTGCGCACCCCGACTCGTCAGTTCAGCTCCTGCGTGCTGATCGAGTGCGATGACAGCCTGGATTCCATCAATGCCACCGCCAGCGCCATCGTGCGCTACGTCTCCCAGCGCGCCGGCATCGGCATCAACGCCGGCCGCATCCGTGGCCTGGGCAGCCCCATCCGTGGCGGCGAAGCCTTCCACACCGGCTGCATCCCCTTCTACAAATACTTCCAGACTGCGGTGAAGTGCTGCTCCCAGGGCGGCGTGCGCGGCGGTGCGGCCACCCTCTTCTATCCCCTGTGGCACACCGAGGTGGAGAGCCTGCTGGTGCTGAAGAACAACCGCGGCGTGGAAGAGAACCGGGTCCGTCACATGGACTACGGCGTGCAGATCAACAAGCTGATGTACCAGCGCCTCATCAAGGGCGGCGACATCACATTGTTCTCCCCCTCCGATGCGCCGGGTCTGTACGACGCCTTCTTCGCGGATCAGGACAAGTTCGAGCAGCTCTACGTCAAGTACGAGCAGGATCCGTCCATTCGCAAGAAGACCCTCAAGGCGGTGGATCTCTTCTCCCTGATGATGCAGGAGCGCGCCGGTACCGGTCGCATCTACATCCAGAACGTGGATCACTGCAACACCCACAGCCCGTTCGATCCGAGCGTGGCCCCGGTGCGCCAATCCAACCTCTGTCTCGAGATTGCGCTGCCCACCAAGCCGCTCAACAACGTGGATGACGAAGAGGGCGAGATTGCCCTGTGCACCCTGTCTGCCTTCAACCTCGGCGCCATCGAGAAGCTGGAAGACCTGGAAGAGATGGCCGATCTGGCGGTGCGCGCCCTGGATGCCCTGCTCGACTATCAGGACTACCCGCTCAAGGCCGCGATGAAGGGCAGCATGAACCGCCGCACCCTGGGCATAGGCGTCATCAACTACGCCTACTACCTGGCCAAGAACGGCGCCCGCTACTCCGACGGCTCAGGTCTGGCCCTGACCCACCGCACCTTCGAGGCGATCCAGTACTATCTGCTGAAGGCCTCGGTGCAGCTGGCCCGCGAGTTCGGCCCCTGCCCGGCCTTCAACGAGACCACCTACGCCCAGGGTATCCTGCCCATAGATACCTATAAAAAGGATCTGGACGCCCTGTGCAACGAGCCGCTGCACCTGGACTGGGAAAGCCTGCGTGAAGAGATAAAGACAGTGGGTCTGCGCAACTCCACCCTGACCGCCCTGATGCCGAGCGAGACCTCCAGCCAGATCTCCAATGCCACCAACGGTATAGAGCCGCCCCGTGGCCTGGTGTCGGTCAAGGCCTCCAAGGACGGCATCCTCAAGCAGGTGGTGCCCGAGTACGAGCGCCTCAAGGATCAGTACGAACTGCTGTGGAAGCAGCCGAGCGTCGACGGTTACCTGCAGCTGGTCGGCATCATGCAGAAGTTTGTGGATCAGGCGATCTCCGCCAACACCAACTACGACCCGGCCCGCTTCGAAGGCAACAAGGTGCCGATGAAGCAGCTGCTCAAAGACTTGCTGACCGCCTACAAATACGGCCTCAAGACCCTCTACTATCACAACACCCGTGATGGGGCGGACGACACCCAAACCGATCTGCAAGATGACGGTTGTGCGGGTGGGGCTTGCAAGATATAACCGCCAGCAAACATTGATTGACACCGAGCGGGAGCCAAGCCTCCCGCTTCCCCGTTTCTGCTAGTTAAGACATTGGACATCATGGCCTATTCAACTTTCTGCCAAACCCAAAACGACCAGCTCAAGGAGCCGATGTTCTTCGGTCAATCGGTCAACGTGGCCCGTTACGATCAGCAAAAATATGACGTGTTCGAGCGGCTGATCGAGAAGCAGCTCTCCTTCTTCTGGCGCCCGGAAGAGGTGGACGTCTCCCACGACCGCATCGACTACCAGGCGCTGCCGCCCCACGAGCAGCACATCTTCATCTCCAACCTGAAGTACCAGACTCTGCTGGACTCCATCCAGGGCCGCAGCCCGAACGTGGCCCTGCTGCCCCTGGTCTCCATCCCGGAGCTGGAGACCTGGATCGAGACCTGGGCCTTCTCCGAGACCATCCACTCTCGCTCCTACACCCACATCATTCGCAACATCGTCAACTCCCCTTCCCAGGTGTTTGACGACATCGTCACCAACGAGCAGATCCTGAAGCGCGCCGGCTCCATCAGCCACTTCTACGACGATCTGATCGAGGCGACCGCCCTCTACAACCTGCACGGTGAAGGGACCCACACCGTCGCCGGCCGCACGCTGACCATCAGCCTGCATGAGCTCAAGAAGAAGCTCTATCTGTGCCTGATGAGCGTCAACGCCCTGGAGGCGATCCGCTTCTACGTCAGCTTCGCCTGTTCGTTTGCCTTCGCCGAGCGCGAGCTGATGGAAGGCAACGCCAAGATCATCAAGATGATCGCCCGTGACGAGGCGCTGCACCTGACCGGGACCCAGCATATGCTGAACCTGATGCGCAGCGGCCAGGACGATCCCGAGATGGCCGAGATAGCGCGAGAGTGCGAACAGGCCTGCTTCGACATCTTCAAGGAAGCGGCGGAGCAGGAGAAGGAGTGGGCCGAATACCTGTTCCAGGACGGCTCCATGATCGGCCTGAACAAGGACATCCTCTGCCAGTACGTGGAATACATCACCAACCTGCGCATGGCGGCCGTCGGCCTGCAACCAGCCTTTGCCGGCGCCAAGCAAAACCCCATCCCCTGGATCAACACCTGGCTCTCCTCCGACAACGTCCAGGTGGCGCCCCAGGAGGTGGAAGTGAGCTCCTACCTGGTGGGTCAGATAGACAGCGAAGTGAGCCACGAAGATCTGGGTGACTTCGAGCTGTGAGGGAGTGCCTGCTGGCGCCGGCGCAACCCGGACAACGGCGCGAGGACGAGGCCAGGCGCCCCGCCCTCGTCCATAGCCGGTACGGCGCCCTGGCGACCCGGCCGGGGGAGACCCTGCTCGACACCCTGGAACGCCACGGCCATCGCGTGGAGTTCCAGTGTCGCAGCGGCTATTGCGGCGCCTGCCGCACTCCCCTGCTGGCGGGCCGGGTGCACTATCCCGAACCGCCCCTGGCCTTCGTCCCGCCGGGCCAGTGCCTGCCCTGCTGCTGTCGCCCCCTGGGCAACGTCAGCCTGGATCTGGCTCACGGCGACTGAGCCATCCCCAGGATACCAGGAGCCCTCAGATGAGGGCTTTCTCTTTTCTCTCTTCCCTCCCCGACCCCCTGATGGCCCTTGCCATCACCCCAGCGGCCATCGAGTGCGCTTGATGTCGGCACTGACATCGGCACGCCAGCCATAAAAAATGCCCTCCGAAGAGGGCATGTTCCTTGTTGCAACCAAGGTTGCCGAGTGTGGACTCAGACGTTGCGGCTGGCCGCAGGCTGCCCCTGCAGGCTCTCATCCTCGGCCATGCAGGCCGCGGCGGTGAACAGCACGTCGGTGGAGCTGTTGAGGGCCGTCTCGGCGGAGTCTTGCAGCACACCGATGATGAAGCCGACCGCGACCACCTGCATGGCGACATCGTTGCTGATGCCAAACAGGCTGCAGGCGAGCGGGATCAGCAGCAGGGAGCCGCCGGCTACCCCGGAGGCGCCGCAGGCACTGATGGTCGCTACCACGGAGAGCAGCACGGCGGTCGCGATATCCACCTGCAGACCCAGGGTGTGCACGGCCGCCAGGCTCAGTACCGTGATGGTGATGGCGGCGCCGGCCATGTTGATGGTGGCCCCGAGCGGGATGGAGACCGCATAGGTGTCTTTGGGCAGCTTGAGCTTCTCACACAGCGCCATGTTGACCGGGATGTTGGCGGCGGAGCTGCGGGTGAAGAAGGCGGTCACGCCGCTCTCTTTCAGGCAGGTCAGCACCAGGGGATAGGGATTGCGCTTTATCTTCCAGAACACGATAAGCGGGTTCACCACGAAGGCGATGAACAGCATGCAGCCGATCAGCACCGCCAGCAGGTGCGCATAGCCGAGCAGGGCATCGAATCCGGTCTCTGCCAGGGTAGAGGCGACCAGGCCCAGAATGCCGAGCGGGGCGAAGCGGATCACCAGCTTGACGATGGTGGAGATGCCACCAGACAGATCGGAGACCAGGGCCTTGGTGCTGTCACTGGCATGACGCAGCACGACGCCAAGGGCGATGGCCCAGCCCAGGATGCCGATGTAGTTGGCGTCCATCAGCGCCTTCACCGGATTGCTTACCAGGTTGAACAGCAGGGTCTGGAGCACTTCGGTGATGCCACCCGGGGGGGTGATGTCGGCCGTGTTGGCAACGAGGTGCAGGCTGGAGGGGAACAGGAAGCTGGCCAGCACCGCCACCAAGGCTGCCGCGAAGGTGCCAAACAGGTAGAGGCCCAGCAGCGGGCGGATATTGGTCTTCTGACCCTGCTTGTGGCCCGTGATGGCGGCGATCACCAGCACGAAGACCAGGATGGGGGCCACGGCCTTGAGGGCACCGACAAACAGACTGCCGAGCAGGCCGGCGGATTTGGCCCACTCAGGCGCAAACAGTGCCAGCAGGATACCGGCGATCAGGCCGACCAGGATCTGGCTGACCAGGCTGGTACTATTTACCAAACGAAGGAGGGGGTGTTGTTGTGTCATCTATATAGTCCCTGTACACACGCGGTGTTTGAATCATTGAGTCCTGTGGCGACCATCTTCATTCGGCACTGACCGAACGAACCCCCCTGCTGCGGGCAGACCTTCTCTTGACGGGGTCCGTATTCCAAGGGGGAGTCGCACCATGGGAATATCCCATCTACAACAGGTTTTTTCCACACATACACCACGAAAATCCCATTTTACATCACAAAAAACCACAACAATTGGATAACGCAATATCAACACCCGGGTGAAGAAGGCTAAATCTTGCCCACTCGGCACCGGGAAGCCCCCGGGCCATGGGTCAGGTGGTATCATGGCCCCTTTACTCAGGATGACGCCCCATGATCTCCTCTTTGCTGCAACAGCACTTCGGTTTCACCCAGCTCAGGCCAGGCCAGGAGGCGGTGATGGCGCAGATCCTGGCCGGCCGCAGCGCCGCCGCCATCTTCCCGACCGGCTCCGGCAAGTCCCTCTGTTACCAGCTGCCGGCCCTTGCCCTGCCCCACCTCACCCTGGTGATCTCCCCCCTCATCGCCCTGATGCAGGATCAGCTGGCCTTCCTCAAGGGCAAGGGCATAGCGGCGGCGGCACTGGACTCGAGCCTGAGCCCGGAGCAGAGCCGGGAGGTGATGGGTCAGATAGAGGCGGGCCAACTCAAGATCCTGATGATCTCGGTCGAGCGGCTCAAGAACGAGCGCTTTCGCCGCTTCATCGCCACCGTGCCCATCTCCCTGATGGTGGTGGATGAAGCCCACTGCATCTCGGAGTGGGGCCACAACTTTCGCCCCGACTACCTCAAGTTGCCCGAGCACAGGCGTGCCCTCAAGATCCCCCAGGTGCTGCTGCTGACCGCCACCGCCACCCGCGCCGTGATGCAGGACATGCAGCGCAAGTTCGACATCGACGATGACGGCCTGGTGGTAACCGGCTTCTACCGTCCCAACCTGGACTTGAATGTCGTGCCCATGGCGCCAGGGGCGCGAGACGCCTGGCTGATAGGGGAGATGGCGCGCGCGCCCTCGGCCCCGACCATCGTCTATGTCACCCTGCAGCACACCGCAGAGGCGTGCGCCGCCCGGCTGGCCCAGGCCGGCATCCGCGCCCGCGCCTATCATGCCGGGCTCGGCGCCGATCTGCGCCAGACTATCCAGCGCGACTTCATGAGCGGCCGGCTCGACTGCATCGTCGCCACCATCGCCTTTGGCATGGGCATCGACAAGGCCGATATCCGCCGGGTCATTCACTACGACTTGCCCAAATCCATCGAGAACTACAGCCAGGAGATAGGTCGCGCCGGACGGGATGGTCAGCTATCCCACTGCACCGTGCTGGCCGACCGCACCCAGTTGCCCGTGCTGGAGAACTTCGTCTACGGGGATACGCCGGACAAGGCCGCCATCGCCCAGCTGCTGACCCAGCTCCCCCCGGCCGGCGAGGCCTGGGAGTTCGTGCTGCTGCGCCTCTCAAACGAAACCAACATCCGCCAGCTTCCCTTGAAGACCCTGCTGGTCTACCTGGAGCTCAATGGCATCTTGAGCCCGGCCTACAGCTACTTTGCCGACTACAGGTTCAAGTTCATCGCCGACAGGGACGCCATACTCGCCCGTTTCGATCAGGGGCGCCGCCACTTCCTCGAGGCCCTGTTTGCCAGCGCCCCCCAGGCCCGCAGCTGGTGCACCATGGATTTCGAGGCACTCTGGCAGGGCTATCAGGGGGAGCGTGGCCGCGCGGTGGCCGCCCTCGACTATCTGCAGCAGCAGGGGCTCATCGAACTCGAGAGCAAGCAGATGACCGAGGTCTATCAGGTGCAGCGCACGCCCGCCTCCCTGGATGCCCTCGTCGAGGAGCTTCATGGACTCTTCGTGCAAAAAGAGCAGAGCGAGCTGGCCAGGTTGCAGGCCCTGCTCGCCTTCTTTACCTCATCGGCTTGCCTGAGCCAGGCCCTGGCTCGCCATTTTGCCGATGAGCAGGCCCCCGCCCGCTGCGGCCACTGTTCCGTCTGCCGCGGCCAGGTGGCCCACTTGCCCCCCGAGCCGATGGCGTCACTGCCCAATGAGGCGGGGATCCGCGCCTGGTGCGATCCCCTGGCGAGCCAGTTGCCGAGCCCCGATCCCAGGATCCTGGCCCGCTTCCTGTGCGGGATCAGTACCCCTCTCACCACCCGCCTCAAGGCGGGTAAACTGGCTGGCTTTGGCCGGCTGGGCGATATCCCCTTCGCCCAGGTGCTCACCCTGGTAACGCAGGCCTATGGGCATCAGAGCGCCCACTAGGCGGCTAAAGCCACAGCAGGCAGGCGGCGCGGCCTCACACGCCACCAGCTTGCCTCAGCACAGGGAGAGCACGCCTGTGCCATGAGGCCGATCGTCATGATCAGCGTCTGCATGGGGGCCATGGCCAGGGGAGGACGGTGTCTGCGGCGCCCCATCCATCGCCATCAAGGCGCTGAAAAAATAAGACCCTCGCGGATGCGAGGGTCAAGCCAACGGAAACGTGCTTAAACAGAGCTTTGTTTTCGATACGCAGACGCTCTCTTGCTAAAGCGGCGCAGCACCGAACACAGGTGCCAATCTAGAGCAGTGAAAATGTAGCGTCAATGTAAAAATTAGAGCTAAAGCACCAACCTACCAACATTACGCTTACGCGCACGTAAAGCACATTCCACTACCTGACCATGCCGAGCCAACTCCCGTCTGCCCTGGCGTCCTGCGATCCATCAGGGGTTGTCCCTCGTACTTCTATTGGCAGCCATGCTGAAACATTTATTTTTATCTCTTTGACATTGCCCCGACTCTCGTGGCAAAAATAATTTAACAGTCAGTAACATACAGACACCGCTTGCCTGGCGCCGCCCAAAACGCCGGGATCCGGGCCAACCGATTTAAAGCCGTGCGCTGTGATGGATTACTGGGGGCTGTTGACTAGGCTTAAGAGGAAAGCACAACAAGAGTGATAAACCGGTCATTTTAGGGTAAGCGACTATAACGAGGGCTAAGTTATGGGCATCTTCGAGCATTACCAACAGCGTTACGAGCAAGCCAGGGAAGAGGAGTACAGCATTCAGGAGTTCCTGGACATGTGCAAACAGGACAAATCCTGCTACGCCTCCGCCGCCGAACGTCTACTGGTTGCCATCGGCGACCCGGAGATGGTTGATACCGCCACCAACCCGAGACTCAGTCGTCTCTTTTCCAACCGGGTCGTCGCCCGTTATCCCGCCTTCAAGGATTTCTACGGCATGGAAGACGCCATCGAGCAGATCGTCTCCTACCTCAAGCACTCCGCCCAGGGCCTGGAAGAGAAGAAGCAGATCCTCTATCTGCTTGGCCCGGTCGGCGGCGGCAAATCGTCTCTGGCCGAGAAGCTCAAATCCTTGATGCAGAAGGTGCCCATCTACCGGATCAAGGGATCCCCGGTCAATGACCACCCCTTCTGTCTGTTCGACATGGAAGAGGACGGCGAGCTGCTGGAGAAAGAGTACGGCATCCCGCGCCGCTATCTACGCCCCATCATGTCCCCCTGGGCGGCCAAGCGCCTGACCGAATTTGGCGGTGACATCACCAAGTTCAAGGTGGAGAAGGTCAACCCCTCCATACTGCACCAGATCGCCATCGCCAAGACCGAGCCCGGCGATGAGAACAACCAGGACATCTCCTCCCTGGTCGGCAAGGTCGACATCCGCATGCTGGAGCACTATGCCCAGGACGATGCCGATGCCTACTCCTACTCGGGGGCGCTGTGCAAGGCGAACCAGGGCATGATGGAGTTCGTGGAGATGTTCAAGGCCCCCATCAAGGTATTGCACCCGCTGCTGACCGCCACCCAGGAAGGCAACTACAACGGTACCGAGGGGCTCTCTGCCCTCCCCTTCGACGGCATTCTGCTGGCTCACTCCAACGAGTCAGAATGGCAGCACTTCAAGAACAACCGCAATAACGAGGCCTTCCTCGACCGTGTCTATATCGTCAAGGTGCCTTACTGCCTGCGGGTCTCGGAAGAGGTGAAGATCTACGAGAAACTGCTCACCAACAGCGAACTGACCGAGGCCAAATGTGCCCCGGGCACCCTGGAGCTGCTGGGACAGTTCTCCGTGCTGTCACGGCTCAAGGAGCCGGAAAACTCCAGCCTCTACTCCAAGATGCGGGTCTATGACGGCGAGAGCCTCAAGGACACGGATCCCAAGGCCAAGAGCTATCAGGAGTACCGGGACTACGCCGGGGTGGATGAGGGCATGAACGGCCTCTCGACCCGCTTCGCGTTCAAGATACTGTCGCGGGTCTTCAACTTCGACCATGCCGAGGTGGCGGCCAACCCGGTTCACCTCTTCTATGTGCTGGAGCAGCAGATAGAGCGCGAGCAGTTCCCCCAGGAGATACACGATCGCTACCTGGAGTTCATCAAGGGCTATCTCACCCCGCGCTACGTGGAGTTCATCGGCAAGGAGATCCAGACCGCCTACCTCGAGTCCTACTCGGAATATGGCCAGAACATCTTCGATCGCTACGTCACCTATGCGGACTTCTGGATCCAGGATCAGGAGTACCGGGATCCGGAGACGGGCCAGCTGTTTGACCGCGCCTCCCTCAACAGCGAGCTGGAGAAGATCGAGAAGCCGGCCGGGATCAGCAACCCGAAAGACTTTCGTAACGAGATAGTCAACTTCGTGCTGCGGGCCCGGGCCAACAATGCCGGCCGCAACCCGAACTGGACCAGCTACGAGAAGCTGCGCACCGTCATCGAGAAGAAGATGTTCTCCAACACCGAGGAGCTGTTGCCGGTCATCTCCTTCAACAGCAAGACCTCGGCGGAAGAGCAGAAGAAACACGATAACTTTGTCGAGCGGATGATGGAGAAAGGCTATACCCGCAAACAGGTACGGCTGCTCTCCGAATGGTATCTCAGGGTACGCAAGTCATCCTGATCCTGACGGCTTTGCCAAGGGGGAGTTATGGCGCACTTTATCGACCGCAGGCTCAACGGCAAGAACAAAAGCGCTGTCAATCGGCAGCGCTTCATCCGCCGCTACAAGAAGCAGATCAAACAAGCGGTCTCGGATGCCGTCTCCAAGCGCAGCATCCAGGACGTGGACAAGGGCGAGAGCATCAGCATCCCGACCCGGGACATCGGCGAGCCCCATTTCCATCAGGGGCATGGGGGCAAGCGGGAGATGGTCCATCCCGGCAATGATCAGTTCGTCTCCGGGGACAAGATAGACAGACCCAAGGGAGGCGGTGCCGGTCAGGGCGCGGGGGAAGGACAGGCATCCAACCAGGGGGAAGGGAGCGATGATTTCGTGTTCCAGATCTCCAAGGATGAATACCTGGACCTGCTGTTCGAGGATCTCGAGCTGCCCCACCTGCAAAAGACCCAGCTCAACCAGCTGATGGAGATGAAGACCTACCGGGCCGGCTATACCTCCAATGGCGTGCCGGCCAACATCAACGTGGTGCGATCCTTGCGCAACTCGCTGGCACGGCGCATGGCGCTGCAAGCAGGCAAGAAGCGCAGCCTGCGGGAGCTGGAGGAGCGACTCCTGCTGCTGTCGCAAGACCCCAGCGAACACTTCGCCGAGATAGCCCTGCTGGAAAAAGAGATCCGCGACCTGAAGAAACGCATCGACGCCGTGCCCTTCATCGACACCTTCGATCTCAAGTTCAACAACTTCGTCAAGCGGCCCGTCCCCTCCAGTCAGGCGGTGATGTTCTGCCTGATGGATGTCTCCGGCTCCATGGATCAAGCCACCAAGGAGATGGCCAAACGCTTCTACATCCTGCTCTATCTGTTCCTGAGTCGCACCTACAAGAATGTGGAGGTGGTCTATATCCGCCACCACACCCAGGCCAAGGAGGTGGACGAGCACGAGTTCTTCTACTCCCAGGAGACCGGAGGCACCATCGTCTCCAGCGCCCTCAAGATGATGAGCGACATCATGGATGAGCGTTATCCCACCAACCAGTGGAACATCTATGCCGCCCAGGCCTCCGACGGAGACAACTGGGCCGATGACTCGCCCCAGTGCCGCGAGATCCTGCTGCAGGAGATCATGCCGCGGGTGCGCTACTACTCCTATATCGAGATCACCACCCGGGCCCATCAGACCCTGTGGCACGAATACGAGTCGGTGGCCAGCCAGTATCCCTACTTTGCCATGGAGCACATTCGCAAGGTGGAAGACATCTATCCGGTGTTCCGGGAACTGTTCAAGAAACAAGCGGCCTAGGGGGGCATATGACAGAGACAGCCAGAACCTTTGCGCCCTTCGATGACGGGCCTGACTGGAATTTTGACCTGCTGGAGATCTATCACCAGGAGATAGCGCGCGTCGCCAAACATTACCGGCTCGACACCTATCCCAACCAGATAGAGGTGATCACCGCCGAGCAGATGATGGATGCCTACTCCAGCGTCGGCATGCCCATCGGCTATCAGCACTGGTCATTCGGCAAGCGCTTCATCCACACCGAGCGCAACTACAAGCGTGGTCAGATGGGGCTCGCCTACGAAATCGTCATCAACTCGGATCCCTGCATCGCCTACCTGATGGAGGAGAACACCATGCCGATGCAGGCGCTGGTGATGGCCCACGCCTGCTATGGTCACAACTCGTTTTTCAAGAACAACTATCTGTTCAAGACCTGGACCGATGCCTCCTCCATCATCGATTACCTGCTGTTTGCCAAGAACTACATCACCGAGTGTGAGGAGAAGCACGGTATCGATGCGGTGGAGCGGCTGCTCGACGCCTGCCATGCCCTGATGAACTTCGGGGTCGATCGCTACAAGCGGCCCCAGAAGATCTCCCTGGCCGAGGAGAAAAGGCGCCAGAAAGCCCGGGAAGACTACCTGCAGACCCAGGTCAATGAACTGTGGCGCACCCTGCCCCGGCAGCACAAGTCCTCCAACGTGGCGGATCGCCGCTATCCGCCAGAGCCCCAGGAGAACCTGCTCTACTTCATCGAGAAGAATGCCCCCCTGCTCGAACCCTGGCAGCGGGAGGTGGTGCGCATCGTGCGCAAGATCAGCCAGTACTTCTACCCGCAGAAGCAGACCCAGGTGATGAATGAGGGCTGGGCCACCTTCTGGCACTACACCATACTCAACCACCTGTATGACGAAGGGAAACTGAGCGATCGCTTCATGATGGAGGTGCTGCACAGCCACACCAACGTGGTCTATCAGCCCCCCTACAACAGCCGCTACTACTCGGGGATCAACCCTTACGCCCTCGGCTTTGCCATGTTTGTCGATCTGAGGCGCATCTGTGAGCACCCGACCGAGGAGGACAGGCGCTGGTTCCCGGACTACGCCGGTACCAACTGGGTCGATACCCTTCACTTTGCCATGCAGAACTTCAAGGATGAGAGCTTCATCAGCCAGTTCCTCAGCCCCAAGGTGATGCGGGACATGAAGCTGTTTGCCATCGATGATGACGATCTGAAGAACTACCTCAAGATAGCCGCCATCCACAACGAGGAGGGCTATCACCTGGTGCGCAACGCCCTGTCGTCCCAGTACAACCTCAGCAACCTGGAGCCGAATATCCAGGTCTATGACGTGGCGGTGAAGGGGGATCGCGCCCTGACCCTGCGCTATGTTCCCCATAACCGTATCCCCCTTGGCGACTCCTATCACGAAGTGCTCAAGCACGTGCATCTGCTGTGGGGCTTCGATGTGGTGCTGGAACAGGACAATGGCGAGCTGCCAAGCGATCTCATCGGTCGCTGCCCGGAGCGGCGCCCCCTCCCTTGACCCTGCCCATGACGCCATAATGCAAAGAGCGCGCCCGAAGGCGCGCTCTTTTATCCTCTCACTCCGGGGCTGGCCCGGCGTCAGGAAGTCATCAGTTATCGCACAGATTGCTCGGCATATCGGTGCGCAGCCGGGTCCACAGCTTGCCGGACTCTATCCCGTATTGACGCACCGTCTGGTACACCTCGTCGTGATTCTTGGTCTCGGCCAGTTTCAGCAGTGTCTTGTAGTAGGCATCTGCGGTGGCGCGGGCCTGGGTATCGGAGAAGTAGTAACGCCCCACCCGACTATAGAGCCCTTTGAAACCATTGAGGATCAGGGCGTAGATGGGGTTGCCGGAGGCGAAGGAGAGCTGATGGTGCAGACGATAGTCAAACTCGGCATAGGCTTCGGCGCTGTTCTCCACCTCGTCGGCGCCCCGCAGTATCTCTGCCGCCTGCTCCGGGTTGTTGCGGATAGCGCCCCGGATGAAGATGGTGCAGATATTGGTGCGCGCCGACAGCAGCTGGGCCACCAGATCGGGCACCTTGTCCTGATCCAGGCGAGCCAGCGTCTCCAGAATGTTGAGTCCCGAGGTTTCCCAGAAGTTGTTGACCTTGGTCGGCTTGCCATGCTGTATGGTCAACCAGCCATCCCGGGCCAGACGTTGCAGCACTTCACGCAGCGTTGTGCGGGTCACACCGATTAATTCGGACAGCTCGCGCTCCGCCGGCAATATGGATCCGGGGGGGAAGCGATTGTTCCAGATGGACTCGATGATATATTCCTCGGCAAACCCGGCTGGGCTCTGCGCTTTTATAACCATGAAGTGACTCGATTCTCGTGCGTAAAAAGGCTTCCGAATAATAGCAAAGCAAGGAGGTCTGGCAAGCAGAAGGTCAGTCCTCTGCTCACATAAACGCGCAGTTTTGTTATCGGGTTGTATATAAACTCATCGATCGCCCGGCTCAAGACTCATGCATGCCCCTCTAAATCCACGGCCAGCCATGGGCAAGGCTCATTATGTAATTTATAGTTAGCCGCCCATTTGATTAAAATCATGGGGGATCAAGCAAATAAGCGACAGCATCTCGCTATATGCCCACCCCAGGTTGTGGGTATGAACACAGCATCCAACAATAATTACTGAGACCCACTACTATGCCAATTAGTCTAGGGCAGGCCTTTGCGAAGAACTTTCTAGGGCATGCCCCTCACTGGTACAAGAGCGCCATCATTGCCTTCTTGATCATCAACCCCATCGCCTTTCACCTGGATCCCTTCTTTGCCGGCTGGTTGCTGGTGGTGGAATTTATCTTCACCCTGGCCATGGCCCTCAAGTGTTACCCCTTGCAACCGGGCGGCCTGCTCGCCATCGAAGCCGTGCTGATCGGCATGACTTCGGCCGAGCAGGTCAAGCATGAGCTGGTGGCCAACATAGAGGTGCTGCTGCTGCTGGTCTTCATGGTGGCGGGCATCTACTTCATGAAGCAGCTGCTGCTCTATGTGTTCACCAAGCTGCTGATCCGCATCCGCTCCAAGACCCTGCTCTCCCTGGCGTTTTGTCTGATGTCTGCCTTTCTCTCCGCCTTCCTGGATGCCTTGACCGTGATCGCCGTGGTGATCAGCGTCGCCACCGGCTTCTATGCCATCTATCACAAGGTCTCGTCGGGCAAGGAATTTGGCCACGACCATGACCACACCGACGATGTCACCGTCGCCGAGCTCAACCGCCAGCATCTGGACGACTTTCGCGCGTTTCTGCGCAGCCTCATGATGCACGCCGCCATCGGTACCGCCCTCGGGGGGGTGTGCACCCTGGTCGGCGAGCCCCAGAACCTCATCATTGGCGAACAGGCTGGCTGGCACTTTGGTGAGTTCGCCATGCGCATGTCCCCTGTATCGATCCCCGTGTTCTTCTGCGGCCTGCTCACCTGTGTGCTGGTGGAAAAATGCCGCTGGTTCGGCTATGGCGCCCGCTTGCCCAACACGGTACGCCGCATCATGGAAGATTACAGCCGCTACGAGGATGAGCGTCGCTCCCCCCAGGACAAGGCCAAGCTGATCGTCCAGTCCCTCATCGCCGTCTGGTTGATCGTGGGCCTGGCCATGCACCTGGCCGCCGTCGGCCTCATCGGCCTGTCGGTCATCGTGCTGGCCACCTCCCTGACCGGGATCACCGAGGAGCATGCCCTCGGCAAGGCGTTCGAGGAGGCGCTGCCCTTCACCGCCCTGCTCGCCGTCTTCTTCAGCGTGGTGGCCGTCATCATCGATCAGCAGCTGTTCAAGCCGGTGATCCAGATGGTGCTCTCCGCCGAGCCAGACGATCAGCTGGCCCTCTTCTATCTGGCCAACGGCCTGCTCTCCATGGTGAGTGACAACGTCTTCGTCGGTACCGTCTATATCAACGAGGTGAAGACGGCCCTGCTCAACAGTGCCATCAGCCGGGATCAGTTCGACATGCTGGCGGTTGCCATCAACACCGGGACCAACCTGCCCTCCGTCGCGACCCCCAACGGTCAGGCCGCCTTCCTGTTCCTGCTCACCTCGGCCCTGGCCCCGCTGCTGCGTCTCTCCTACGGCCGCATGGTGTGGATGGCGCTCCCCTACACCCTGGTGCTGGGTGGCGTCGGCTTCATCGCGGTGGAGTTTTTGCTCACCCCCCTCACTCACTGGTATTACGAGCTGGGGTGGTTGATGCACCACGGCAGTGCCGCCAGCACCGCCTTGCCACTGGCACATTGAGCCAGGAGGGCCCCGCTGGGGCCCTTTTCTTTTATGGCCCGCTCTGCTCTAATCCGTTTCACCTTCCCCTTCAGGATCAATCAGATGATTGCATTTCTTCGCCATATCGCCTGCCAGCGCTGGGCCTGGGGGCTGCTCGCCGCCTCCGCCCTTTTCTTCGAGCTGTGCGCCCTCTTCTTCCAGCACATACTGGGACTGCACCCCTGCGTCATGTGCATCTATGAGCGCATCGCCACTCTGGGGGTGCTCGCCGCCGGTCTGATAGGCCTGGTCAATCCACAGCAGTGGTACCTGCGCTGGAGCGCGCTGCTGCTGTGGGGCTTTAGCGCCGTGCGGGGCCTGCAACTGGCGCTGCAACACGTGGATTATCAGCTCAACCCCTCTCCCTTCAACGTCTGCAGCCCCTATGCCGATTTCCCGAGTTGGCTGCCCCTCGACCGCTGGGTACCCTGGCTCTTCTTCCCGGACGGAGACTGCAGCGAGATCAGCTGGCAATTCCTCGGCTTCTCCATGCCCCAGTGGCTGGTCGCCATCTTCGCCGCCTACCTGCTGGTGGCGACCGTGGTGATCATCGGCAACCTGACCAGGGGACGCTGCTGCGACTGATGCGGCCACCCATCATGCAACCCTGACAAAGAGGCGCCCATGGCGCCTCTTTGTCATGATCCCTCCCAAGAGCGCCCAGTCTTTCACCGTGCCATGAAAAAGCCGCCCTTAATGAAGGCGGCTGGTTCACGGCATGGGATTTGTTACCCCAACAAGGCGTGGGTAAGGATGAAGAGCCCTCCCGACAGCAGCATGGTCAACGGCAGGGTCAGCACCCAGGCCATCACTATGGTCTTGATGGTCTGGCTCTGCAGGCCGGAGCGATTGGCCACCATGGTGCCCGCCACCGCCGAGGAGAGAATATGGGTGGTGGAGACGGGCATCCCGGTCAGGCTGGCGATCCCTATCGAGGTCGCCGCCGTGATCTGGGCCGCGATCCCCTGGCTGTAGGTCATGCCGCTCGACCCTATCTTCTCGCCCACCGTGTGCACGATGCGCCGCCAGCCCACCATGGTGCCGCAGCCCAGGGCCAGAGCGATGGAGACGATGACCCAGGTCGGGGCATATTCGGCGGTCGAGGTCAGATCCTTGCGCCACTTGGCCAGATCGGTCAGCTCCTTGGCGGGCAGGGGCAGCTTGGCGGCCTTGCGGGCGGTGTCATCGACGCAGAGCAGCAGGCGACGCACCTCACGGCGCTCCTCCTGGCTCAGGCCATCATAGCTGCGCACCTTGCCCAGCCGATCGTCCAGGGTCGCCATCACGGAGAGAGCGGCCCCCGCCTCGCAGTGGCTCACGGGAGCATGGTTGACCAGAACCGGGCGCTGGAAGTCGACAAGCCCGATCAGCGCCCCCTGATTGCGCTGATAGATCTCGGTGATCCGCCTGTTGGCATCCTGGGTCCTGTCTATGTCGTAGGGACGACTGCCCATGTCGAGGGCAAAGTAGGCGGGAGCCATGCAGATCAGCACCAGCATCACCAGGCCTATCCCCTTCTGACCATCGTTGGAGCCGTGCACGAAGCTCACCCCCATGGCGGAGGCCACCAGCGTCAACCGTGCCCAGAAGGGCGGGTGTTTCTTGCCATCCACCAGCAACCTCTCCTCCGGGGTCTTGTGGATCTTGCTGCCCAGCCATATCCGTTTGAGGGCGAGCAGCAGACCGGCCGCGATGATGAACCCCAGGGTGGGCGAGACGATGAGCGAGAGCATGATGTCGATGGCCTTGCTCACATTGATCCCCTGGGTCAGGGGCTGATCGTTGATCCAGGCGTAGGCTCCGCCCACCCCCAGGATAGAGCCAATCAGGGTGTGGGAGCTGGAGGCCGGGATCCCGAGAAACCAGGTGCCCAGGTTCCAGACGATGGCCGAGAACAACAGGGAGAACACCATGATGAGGCCCTGGCTCGAGTCCATGCCCAGCAGCAAGTCGATGGGCAACAGATGAACGATGGCATAAGCCACCCCCAGGCCACCGAGCATGACCCCGGCAAAGTTGAACAAGCCTGAGGCCACCACCGCCATGTGGGCAGGCATGGCCTTGGTGTAGATCACGGTCGCCACCGCGTTGGCGGTATCGTGAAACCCATTGATGAACTCATACGCCAGCACGAAGAGCACCGCCAGCGTCAGACCGATGAACCACCACACACCCAAACCGTTAATCATTTCCAACATAAAGACGAACCTGTTGATGAGTTGCGGCGGATTATGCTCAGTTGGCCCGGGGGACAATAGCCATCACGGCAATATTTCAGTCATAAAAATAAAGGGTATTTTCCATAACCGGGCGCTATGCCAGGAGCCATGGGGCCTTCAACAACGCATTAATATAGGTGTTACATTGGCCGGCAGGAACAGGATCGACACCCTTCAATCAATTTCGGCGATAATGCCGACATCACGCGATAAAAAAGCAAAAAAAGACTATTTTATCGCAAAAAATATCGGCATGAAGGCACCTCGTCGCCTCCCCTTTTCGGCCAAGAGAGAGCCGCCCGCGCCAGGCAACGCTGACCAGGGCACGGCAAGGGGTCGGGTCAGCCAAGCGCCGGCGAGGACGCGCCATCTGGGCTTCCTGGGCCGGGCAAGGTCACTCGCCATGGCGGTGACAAAAAAGGCGCCACATGGGCGCCTCTGGCAACACGGCAGGGGATCAGTCTTCGCTGATGCGGCTCGCCACCGCCCCCTGCTGGCTCTTGTACTTGGCGTTCTCACGCTTGTTGTAGGGCCGGGCGGCGGGGCCCGAGAGCATCTCGAAGTTGAGTGCCCCTATCTTCATCTTGGGACGCAGCGCCAGCGGCAGCTTGCCGCCGTTGTAGAACTCCAGCACGATGCGGCCGGACCAGCCCGGATCGATCCGGTGCGCGGTCACGTGCACCATGAGACCGAGGCGCGCCAGGGAGGAGCGCCCATCGAGCCAACCGACGATGTCGGCGGGCAGGGTCACGGATTCATAGGTCACCGCCAGGGCGAGCTGGCCCGGGTGCAGATAGAAGGCCTCGCCATCGGGAATGTGGATCTCGTCGCTCATCACCCGATCGATGGCATCGGCCATCTCGCTGCCCGGGCCGCTCAGGTCGATATAGGGGGCCGTGTGGTCACGAAACACCCGAAACTCGTTGCCGAGCAGCACATCGACGCTGACCCCACTGATCCGCTCCACCCCGGGCCTGGGTTCGATGACTATCTTGCCTTCGTCCAGATGACGTTCGATATCGGTATCACAAAGACGCATTGCGCGACTCTCCTGACAAAAATGGCATGTAAAAAGAGCCGGGTCGTGACCCGGCTCCCTGGTGTATTCAGCCGACCAGCATGTGGCGGATACGCGCCTTGAGCATGTCGATGGCGATGCGGTTCTTGCCGCCTCTTGGCACGATCACGTCGGCATATTGCTTGGACGGGTCGATAAACTGCAAGAACATGGGGCGCACCGTCTTCTGGTACTGTTTGAGCACGGAATCCATGGTACGGCCCCGCTCCTGCACGTCACGCACCAGGCGACGCACCAGACAGATGTCCAGCGGGGTATCCATGAAGATGGAGGCATCCATCAGCTCACGCAGCCGGCTATCGGTCAGCAGCAGTATCCCTTCGAGGATGATCACCTTGCGGGGCGCGAAGTGACGGGTTTCGCTCATCCGGGTGTGTTCGGTGTAAGAGTACTGGGGTATCTCGACGCCACTCCCCTTGATCAACTGCACCAGATGCTCGACCAGCAGGCTGTGGTCCATGGCGCTGGGGTGGTCATAGTTGGTCTTGACCCGCTCTTCCATGGTCAGATGGGTCTGATCTTTGTAGTAACAATCTTCGGAGATCACCCCGATCTCACCCGCCCCCAGTTCGGCCACCAGCTCTTCATAGATGGTCTGGGCGATGAGGCTCTTGCCGGACGCGGACGCCCCTGCAATGGCGATGATCACACACGAGTGTTGAGTATCAGACATGACAAATACCTAAAAAAGAAGCGCTGCGGGAAAGGTTTAAACCGATCCATTATATGGAAAAGGGGGGGAGCTGCCCACCCCAAATCCCCGCCGAACCACCAACCGCCGATTATTCATCCACCGCCAGGGTAAACAGAGGGGTTGCAATCGGTTTTCCGCTGAAATAGAGGGCGGAGGCCACCCGTCTGGCCAGCTTCATGTAGATCTGTGCCAGCTCCCCTTCGGGGGCGAAGAAGACGGTCGGACAGCCATCGTCCAGGTGCTGGCGGATGTCGATGTGCAGAGGCAGCTGGCCCAGCAGCTCCAGGTGATACTGCTCCGCCATCTTCTGGCCCCCCCCCGTGCCAAACAGGGGCTCGTGATGCCCGCAGGCGCTGCACACGTGGTAGCTCATGTTCTCTATGATGCCGAGCACGGGCACATTGACCTTGTTGAACATGGCGATCCCCTTGCGGGCATCCGCCAGGGCCACGTCCTGAGGGGTGGTGACGATGAGGGCCCCCGAGGTCGGCACCTGCTGGGCCAGGGTGAGCTGGATATCCCCTGTGCCCGGCGGCATGTCCACCACCAGATAGTCCAGTTCGCCCCAGCGAGTCTCGTGCAGGATCTGCGCCAGCGCCTTGCTCGCCATGGGGCCGCGCCAGATGGTGGCATCCTGCTCGGCCACCAGATAGCCGATGCTGTTGCTCTTGAGGCCGCACGCCTCCACCGGCAGCATGGTCTTGCCATCATGGCTGCTGGGGCGCTCCTGGCGCGAACCCAGCATGGTGGGAATGGAGGGGCCATAGATGTCCGCATCCAGAATGGCGACCCGCGCCCCCTCCTTTTGCAGCGCCAGCGCCAGGTTGACCGCCGTGGTGGACTTGCCCACCCCCCCCTTGCCGGACGCCACCACCAGTATGTTGCGAATGCCCTGCACCGCATTGAGGTTCTGGGCGCGGGGCATGCTGGCCACCTCGATGTCGCACAGCCACTCTATCTGCTGCGCGCCGGTCAGGGTGCGCAGCCTGGCGTCAAACGCTTCCTTGATCTGTTCAAACCAGGAGAAGCCGGCAAAGGGGAGCACCAGCCTGATCTGCAATGTCTGCTCCTGCTCGCTGACGGTGCGCACGAATCCGGCATCCACCAGATCCTTGCCCCACCCCATGGGTTTAAATTCGGCAAGCAGCTGTTTAACTGAATCAATCACCATGAAATCCCCATTCGACTGTCTTTATGCTGAGGGTGGCCGGGGCGACCGATGCAAAAGGGCCGGCCCCGTGCCCATCCAGGGCCACAGACCTAGGCAGGCTGCCCCCAATTCGGGTAACATGCACCGCACTGTATCATCCCAACAGGCACATCAAGAACGTATTATGGCAACTGATCCCCGTACCATGCTGGTAACCTGCGCCCTCCCCTACGCCAATGGCTCCATTCACCTCGGCCACATGCTCGAACACATCCAGGCCGATATCTGGGTTCGTTATCAGCGAATGCGCGGCCATCAGGTGCATTTCATCTGTGCCGATGATGCCCATGGCACCCCCATCATGCTCAAGGCGCAGCAGATGGGCGTGACTCCGGAAGCCATGATCGCGGCCGTCTCCCAGGAGCATCAGACCGACTTTGCCGGTTTCAACATCAGCTTCGACAACTATCACTCCACCCACAGCGACGAAAACCGCGAGCTGGCGGAGCTCATCTATGGTCGTCTGAAGGAGGGTGGCTTCATCAAGGGCCGCACCATCACCCAGCTGTTCGATCCGGAAAAGTCCATGTTCCTGCCGGACAGATTCGTCAAGGGCACCTGCCCCAAGTGCAAGTCCCCCGAGCAATACGGTGACAACTGCGACAGCTGCGGCGCCACCTACAGCCCGACCGAATTGATCGATCCGAAATCCGCCGTGTCAGGCGCCACACCAGTGATGAAGGATTCCGAGCACTTCTTCTTCGATCTGCCCCAGTTCGAAGCCTGGCTCTCCGGCTGGGTGCGCAGCTCGGGCGCCATCCAGGAAGAGATGGCCAACAAGATGCAGGAGTGGTTCGAGTCTGGCCTGCAGCAGTGGGACATCACCCGCGACGCCCCCTACTTCGGTTTCGAAATTCCCGGGGCACCGGGCAAGTACTTCTACGTCTGGCTCGATGCCCCCATCGGCTATATGGCGTCGTTCAAGAACCTGTGCAACAAGCGCGGCGACATCGACTTTGACAGCTACTGGCGCAAGGATTCCAGCGCCGAGCTCTATCACTTCATCGGCAAGGACATCGCCTACTTCCACTGCCTGTTCTGGCCCTCCATGCTGGAAGGGGCGGGTTTCCGCCAGCCGACCAAGGTCAACGTGCACGGCTATGTGACCGTCAACGGCGCCAAGATGTCCAAGTCCAAGGGCACCTTCATCAAGGCTTCCACCTACCTCAACCACCTGGATCCCGAGTGCCTGCGGTACTACTACGCCGCCAAGCTCAACAGCCGCATCGACGATCTGGACCTGAACCTGGATGACTTCGTGGCCCGGGTCAATGCCGACGTGGTCAACAAGCTGGTCAACCTGGCCTCTCGCAATGCCGGCTTCATCGCCAAGCGCTTCGACGGCAAGCTGGCCGCCACCTGCGCCGAGCCCGAACTCTACGCCGAGTTCGCCAACGCCCGCGCGTCCATCAGCGAAGCCTACGAGACCCGCGAGTTCAGCCGCGCCATCCGCGAGATCATGGCCCTGGCCGACAAGGCCAACCGTTACGTGGACGACAAGGCCCCCTGGGTACTGGCCAAAAAAGAAGGCATGGATGAGGAGCTGCAGGCGGTCTGCTCCGTCGGCATCAACCTGTTCCGGGTGTTGATGGCCTACCTCAAGCCCGTCATGCCCAAGCTGGCCGAGCGCGCCGAAGCCTTCCTGGGTGAGACCCTCAGCTGGGAAGGGGTGGCCCTGCCGCTGACCAACCACACCCTGGCCCCGTTCAAGGCCCTCTTCTCCCGCATCGAGCCGGCCCGGATCGAAGCCATGATCGAGGCGTCCAAGGAAGATCTGGCCAAGGAGCAGGCACCGAAAGTGACCGGTCCCCTGGCGGACGACCCCATCAGCGACACCATCAGCTATGAGGATTTCGCCAAGATTGACCTGCGGGTGGCGCTGATCAAGAAGGCCGAGGCGGTACCGGAAGCGGACAAGCTGCTCAAGCTGCAACTCGATCTCGGCGGCGAGACCCGCCAAGTGTTCGCCGGCATCAAATCCGCCTACAACCCCGAGGATCTGGAAGGCAAGCTGACCGTGATGGTGGCCAACCTGGCGCCGCGCAAGATGCGTTTTGGCATGTCCGAAGGCATGGTGTTGGCGGCGGGCCCGGGCGGCAAGGATCTCTGGATCCTGGAGCCCCAGGAAGGTGCCCAGCCTGGCATGCGGGTCAAGTGATCTCGCCAGGGCAATAGCCATGAGATGACAAAGCGAGGGGTAGATGCCCCTCGCTTTTTTCATGCTCTCCCCACGGCTCCCCACCTGGCCGCGAGCCTCTTGTGTTACTCGTCCCCCTTGAGCATCAGCAGGCTGAGCCCCACCAGCTCGCCGCGCTGGCAGGAGAGCCGCTGCAACTGCCAGCGCCCCTTCTTGCGCAGGGCCCGCAACAGGCGCTGCTGTTTGGGGGTGCTCTTCTCCCGGCGCAGCCGTTTGTACCACTGCCGACCATCCTGCAACTGGCCGAGCTGCTCCTGCCAGCGCCCGAGCAGGGCGAGCCACTCGGGATCCCCCGCCCCCATGGCCACCAGCAACTCGGTGCCATAACGTATCTGCTTGATCTCCAGCCTGACCCTGTGCCACTGACGCAACAGCGTGTCGTTGCTGAGCTTGCGGGATTTGGCGCTCTGCTCATCCTCTATCCCGTTGAGCAACAGGCTCAGACGCAGACCAAGCTGGAGCCGATACCAGGGCAGTGGATCGAAACCGGTCGGCACCTGCGCCACCCCGTCGAGCCACTCATCGAGGGAGACCGCCAGCATGGGCACCCTGGGCTGCGCCTCTGCCATCCCCTGGGGCAGCTTGCCAGCCTTGTTCCCCTCCTCGCGCCTGGCGCCGGCCCCCTTGTGGACGAACTGGCTGACATAGACCTGCTCATCGCGCAGGGCGGAGAGGCGAGCCACCGCCTTGTGCAGGCGACGCTCCAGTCTGGGGTGGTGGATGAGCGGGCGCCATAGCGCCAGCAGGGCATGAAGCCGGCGGGCCGCGATGCGGTAGCCATGCACCTGCTCCACGTCGGCCTGCTGGCGCAGGGCCAGGGTCGAGGCCCAGTAGTGGTTGATGAGGGTATGCGCCTGACCGAGCAGTCGCTCCCGCAAGGGATCGTCCATGGATCTCTCCTCTCCTTGCCAATGCAGGCCGCGTCGGCGACCGGGATGGCACATGTTTGCCGACAGGGGTGACCGTCAGTTGGTATGAAAGCCTGCCCGCACCTCTCCCTCATGGGGCTGGCAAGAGATGTGACTCACCTCGGCGGTGCGGGGGCCATGCTCGAGCCAGCCGAGCATCATCTGGACCTGCTCGGCCGGGCCACACAGCAGGACCTCCACCGAGCCATCCTCCAGGTTGTAGGCATGTCCCCTCAGCCCCAGTTGCAGGGCCCGCTCCTGGGTGAAATAGCGAAATCCCACCCCCTGAACCCGCCCAAACACCCGGACGGAAAACGCTTGCTCTCCCATTTATCACACCTTTCGCTTTAGCAATGAGACAGGAGGCCGATAGTGATGGCCGACACTCTCTGTTGTGCAGGATGCAAATACCATTATGAAAGAAGTTAAGTTTCGTTGGGTTGACCGCTATCTCATTCATCTCACCATCAGTGAAAAATTCCTCATCACCTTCTGGTGCCCGCTCATCTTCATCGCCCTGCTCTCCTGGTATCTGCTCAGCCATGGTCATGACAGCCAGATGGAACTGCGCCTCGAGGCCCTCAAGAGCCGGGTCGAGACCACGGCGCAACTGGTGAGCCAGCAACCCAGCCTCAGCCTGCCGGCAGACTTGCGCCTTGGTGCGGCCAGCGCACCTGGCCTGAGCGAGCAAGGGGGGATCTATCAGATCACCGCCAGCGCAGGTCAGGCCGGTTACCTCACCGGGACCCTGGATGCCAGCCAGTTCTCCCCCTGGGATAACCAGGGCAGCACCCTCACCATCATAGCCCTGGTCGCCGCCCTGCTGGCGCTGGTGACCCACTATCTGATGACCTTCGTCTCCGGCGCCCTCTACTCCACCAACAAGGCGCTGCAGACCGTGGCCGATGGCGACCTGACCCATCGCCTCAACTTCTTTCCGGTGCGGGACGAGTTCTCGGTATTGGCGGGCAGCATAGACAGGTTCACCGACCGCCAGCACAAGATAGTGCAACTGGTGGAGGAGTCTGCCGAGGCACTGGGCCTGGCCGCCGACGAGTTTCGCGACCATGCCAGCGAAGGGGAATCCCTCGCCATGGCCCAGCGTCAGCACATGGACTCCCTGGCCGCCGCCATGGAGCAGATGTCCGCCGCCATTCGCGAAGTGGCCCGCAACGCCAACGACTCCCTGAGCCAGACCCGCCAGTCGAGCGAAGAGGCGGCCCAGGGGGCAGACAGGGTGGCGCGCACCATAGCGGCCATCACCACCCTCGCCACCGAGATTGGCAATGCCTCCGGCGCCGTGGAGCGGTTGACCCACAACGCCAATCGCATCAACGAGGTGATCGCCGTCATCAACGCCATCTCCCAGCAGACCAACCTGCTGGCCCTCAACGCCGCCATCGAGGCCGCCCGCGCCGGGGAGCAGGGTCGCGGCTTCGCCGTGGTGGCCGACGAGGTGCGCACCCTGGCCAGCCGCACCCAGCAGGCCACGGTGGAGATCCAGCAGATGATAGAGGAGCTGCAGGGGGGCACCAACGCCCTCAACGACATCATGGAGAAGACGGTCGAGCGGGCCGAGCACAGCCAGCGCCTCATCAGCGAGGTGGGCCTGGATATCGACAAACTCAGCCACCACAGCAGCGCCGTGCTGGAGATGAGCACCCAGATAGCCACCGCCTCCGAGCAGCAGAGCTCGGTGGCCGAGGAGATCAGCCGCAACCTGGATCAGGTGCGCAGCGAGGCGGGTCAGGTGGAAGAATCCGCCAGTGCCGCCGTGGCAGGCACCCAGGGGCTCAAGGGCACTGCCAGCGAACTGGCCCAGGCCCTGCGTGGTCTCAAGATCTGAGGCCGGGCCTCAGGGTGACGTTTTCTTTGAGTTTTCAGGAGGGGCCACATAGAATGTGGCCCCTTTTCTTTCGACCATCTGGCAACTCCCATGAGCGCTTCCATCTATCTCGTCAAAGGCCGCGAAAAATCCCTGCTGCGCCGTCACCCCTGGATCTTCTCCAAGGGGATCGACAAGGTGCAGGGCCACCCCATCGATGGCGATACCGTCGAGATCTACTCAAACGATGGCAAGTGGCTCGCCCGCGGCGCCTGGTCCGGCAGCTCCCAGATCCGTGCCCGGGTCTGGACCTTCGACAAGGACGAGACCATCGATCTCGACTTCTTTATCCGCCGCCTCAAGTATGCCCAGGAGTCCCGGGATCCCCTGATCAAGCGTCAGGGTCTCACCGGCTATCGCCTGTGCGCCGCCGAGTCCGACGGTCTGCCGGGCCTGACCATAGACCGTTACGCCGACTTCCTGGTGTGCCAAATTCTGTCTGCCGGCGCCGAGTTCCAGCGCGAGCTGATCACCCAGGCCCTGCGCAGCCTCTACCCCGAGTGCAGCATCTATGAGCGCTCCGACGTGGCGGTGCGCAAGAAGGAGGGGCTCAAAGAGCGCACCGGCGTCATCCATGGCGAGACCCCAAGCGAGCCTGTGGTGATCGAGGAGAACGGCGGCGTCAAGATCCTGGTGGACATCCGCAACGGCCACAAGACCGGCTTCTATCTGGATCAGCGGGACAACCGCCAGGCCGCCGCCAAGTACACCGAAGGCAAGCGAGTGCTCAACTGCTTCTGCTACACCGGCGGTTTTGGCGTCTATGCCCTCAAGGGCGGCGCCCGTGAGGTGGTCAACGTCGATCTCTCCCAGAATGCCCTGGACATCGCCCGCCAGAACGCCGAGCTCAATGGTCTGGATACCAGCACCACCCAGTTCGTGCGCCACGACGTGTTCAAGCTGCTGCGGGAATACCGGGAGAAGGGCGAGAAGTTCGACGTCATCGTGCTGGATCCGCCCAAGTTTGCCGAGAGCAAGGCCCAGCTGCTGGGTGCCTGCCGCGGCTACAAGGACATCAACATGCTGGCGTTCCAGCTGCTGGCGCCGGGTGGCGTGCTCTTGACCTACTCCTGCTCCGGCCTGATGGAGCAGAGCCTGTTCCAGAAGATAGTGGCCGATGCGGCGCTGGACGCCGGCCGCGATGCCCAGATCCTGGAGCTCTTGTCCCAGGCTTCCGATCACCCCATAGGTACCGCCTATCCGGAAGGCTTCTACCTCAAGGGTCTGGTGGTGCGCGCCCGCTGATCGGGCTCTGCCATGCTGATCACCCAGGCCCGCTTTGCGGGCCTGTTACTTATGGTGCGCGGCCTGACCCTCTTCCCCCTAGCTCTCCCGGCTGCGCCCTCAATCACGAGCCGGCGCCCCAAGGGGGAAGTAGTGGCGATAGGGACGCGCCTCATCCACCACCCGCACGACGGCGGGATGCGCCAGCAGACGGGCGCGATAGGCCCGCAGCCCCGTGAGGGCGGACGGGATCTCGTGCACCCAGTCGGCATAGAAGAGCGCGGGGGCGGCGGCGCAATCGGCCAGGGTGAACGCCTCTCCCGCCCCCCAGGTGCGTCCGGCGAGACGCTGGTCCAGCCAGGGATAGATCTTGTCCAGCAGCTCCCGGGCCTGGGCGACCCCGTAGCTGTCGTGCGCCCCCGCCGGGCGCATCCTGTCGTGGACCACCTTCTGCATGGGCGTCATCACATAGTTGTCGAACAGGCGATCGAGCATGTGGACCTCGATCCCGGCCTCCCCCGCAGGCACCAGACAATGGGGGCCGGGATGGGCACATTGGAGATATTCGATGATGGTGCTGCTCTCAAACAGGACTCGCCCCTGCTCCACCAGCACGGGGAAGCGTTTGAGGGGCCAGAGGCTGGCCAGCTCGGCCTTCACCGCCGCCGCCTCCAGGTTGAGGTAGTCAAACGAGATCTCATTCTGATAGAGGGCGATCAGCACCTTCTGGCTGTAGGACGAAAAGGGATGGGCATAGAGTTTCATCTGGCGTGCTCCTGGCGTTCCTATGGGCGATATCCCTAGTCTAGATCCCCGCACCGCCCCCCGATCTTGACTGAGCATGGGGGCATAAGGGACCTGGCGCTTCGCCGATCACTCCCTCGCCGAGCCCCTGCCGCTTGCGCCTCCGGCGGGCCATGGCCCATGGCTGGCGGTGCCGGGCAAGGGCACAGGGCCTCCCCCGGGTCGGTCAGTTCCCTGCCATGGGTGTGAATTCCTGTTCGAACCCCCTATCACCTTTGTGGCATAATGCCCCGTCCTGTGGCCCTTGACGGGGCTCGCGGCAGCGCAGCTCGCCCTCCCCGTCCTGCTTGGCAGCCCTCCCATGACTGCCTGACATCCCTGCCTGCGTTGGCGGGTGAGGCCACCCGTTTTTGCGGTATCTTGTCTGCCTGTCCAGGCGACAGATCGCCGCCATTGACCAAGCTGGCTCCACAGAGCCGCTGCACTGTTTGCACAAGCAAGGGGTAATCATGTCTTCCATTCGTCTGACCCAGTACAGCCACGGCGCGGGCTGCGGCTGCAAAATCTCCCCCAAGGTGCTCGACACCATTTTGAAGAGCCAGATCCCCGGCTTTGACGACCCGACCCTGGTGGTCGGCAACAGCAGCAAGGATGACGCCGCCGTGGTGGACATCGGCAACGGTCAGGGCATCGTCTCCACCACCGACTTCTTCATGCCCATCGTCGACGACCCGTTCACCTTCGGCCGCATCGCCGCCACCAACGCCATCAGTGACATCTACGCCATGGGCGGCAAGCCCATCGTCGCCATCGCCATCCTCGGCTGGCCCATCAATACCCTGCCCGCCGAAGTGGCCCAGCAGGTGATCGATGGCGGTCGTCAGGTGTGTCACGAGGCGGGCATCTCGCTGGCCGGTGGCCACAGCATCGATGCCCCCGAGCCCATCTTCGGCCTGGCGGTGACCGGCATAGTGCCGCTGGGTGCCATCAAGCAGAATGACACCGCCCAGGTGGGTGACCTGCTCTATCTCACCAAGCCCCTGGGTATCGGCATCCTCACCACGGCCCAGAAGAAGGGCAAGCTCAAGCCCGAGCACGAGCAGCTGGCCCCAGATGCCATGTGCACCCTCAACAAGATTGGCCAGCAATTTGCCAAACTGCCCGGCGTGCACGCCATGACGGACGTGACCGGCTTCGGGCTGGCCGGCCACCTGCTGGAGATGTGCGAAGGCTCGAAGGTGCGTGCCCGCCTCGACTTCCAGGCACTGCCGCTGCTCGACGAGGTGGATCACTACCTGTCAGAGGGCTGCGTGCCGGGCGGCACCCTGCGCAACCACGACTCCTACGGCCACAAGCTCGATGCCATGGATGATCGCACCCGCAACATACTGTGCGATCCCCAGACCAGTGGCGGCCTGCTGGTGGCCGTCGGCAAGGAGAGCGAAGCCGAGCTGCTTGCCATCGCCCGCGAAGCCGGGCTCTCGCTCTCCCCCATCGGCGAGATCCTGCCCCTCGAGGGCAACCGTTTCATCGAGGTCCTCCAATGAGTGACTTGCCGCTCGCCACGGATCTTGCCAGCATCTTCCTCGAAGATGTGCCCCTCATCGATCTGCGAGCACCCATCGAATTCAAGGAAGGGGCCTTTCCCACCGCCACCAGCCTGCCGCTGATGACGGATGAAGAACGTGCCCGGGTGGGTACCTGCTACAAGCAGCGGGGCCAGGCGGCGGCCATTGAGCTCGGCCACCAACTGGTGGGGGGCGCCGTGCGCGCCGCCCGGCTCGAAGGCTGGCTGGCGCAGTTGCGCCAGCAGCCCGATGCCCTGCTCTACTGCTTTCGCGGCGGCCTGCGCTCGCAAACCGTGCAGCAGTGGCTCCATGAGGCCGGGGTCACCCGACCCCGGGTGGCCGGCGGCTACAAGGAGCTGCGCCGCTTTCTCATCGACACCCAGGACCACGCCAGCGCCCAGTGCCGCTGGAGCGTGCTGACCGGCATGACCGGCTCCGGCAAGACCCATATGCTGGGCCACATTGCCCAGGCGGTGGATCTGGAAGGGCATGCCCACCACAGGGGCTCGTCGTTCGGCCAGCTGCCCGGCGGCCAGCCCAGCAACATCAACTTCGAAAACAGCCTGGCCATCGAGCTGCTAAAACGCCGCCACCGGGGCGAGCAGGCCTTCGTGGTGGAGGACGAGAGTCGCCTCATCGGTCGCTGCTGCCTGCCCCTCTCCCTCTACGAGACCATGGGCCAGGCCCCCCTGGTGGTGGTGGAGGTGTCCCAGCACGACCGTGCCGAGCAGATCCGCGCAGACTATGTGCATGATCTCTGGCTGCGCTATCAGGCCATGTTCGGCAGCGAGGCGGGCTGGCCCCTGTTTGCCGCCTACCTCACCGACGCCCTGGCCCGGCTCAAGCGCCGCCTCGGGGATCAAGCCCACCGCGAGCTGGATGCCCTGATGCAGGCCGCGCTCAAGGAGCAGGCTCTAAACGGTTCGACCGAGCTGCATCTGGCCTGGATCCGCCTGCTGCTGACCCGCTACTACGATCCCATGTATCTCTATCAGCTGGGCAACAAGCGCGAGCGCATCGTGTTTCGGGGCGACAAGCAAGCCTGTCTCGACTACTTCGCCGAGCAACACACGGCGCAGCAGGCCGGCTGAGCGGCCCCGTCAATCAAGAGGACTCCCTATGTTGAAATTCGAGGTGATCCCGGTCACCCCTTTCACCCAGAACTGCTCCCTCATCTGGTGTGACGAGACCCATGAGGCGGCGCTGATCGACCCCGGTGGCGAGGCGGACAGGCTGCTGGCCGCCATCGCCGAGCGGGGGCTGACCCTGACCCATATCCTGCTCACCCACGGCCATCTGGATCACGTGGGGGCCGCGGCCGAGCTGCGGGAACGAACCGGCGTCCCCATCACGGGCCCCCACAAGGAGGACGCCTTCTGGCTCGACATGCTGCCCCAGCAGAGCCAGATGTTCGGCTTTGCCCACACCCCCGCCTTCGCCCCGGATGGCTGGCTTGCCCAGGGTGACAAGGTGCAGCTGGGCCAGTGCGAGCTGGCGGTCTATTTCTGCCCGGGCCACACCCCGGGGCATGTGGTGCTGGTCAGCCATGAGGCCGGGCTCGCCTGGGTGGGGGACGTGTTGTTCGCCGGCAGCATAGGCCGCACCGATTTTCCTCGCGGCGACCATGCCACCCTGATCAAGTCGATCACCGAGACCCTGCTGCCGCTCGGAGACGACATCGTCTTCATCCCGGGCCACGGCCCCAGCTCCACCCTGGGACGCGAGAAGGCAAGCAACCCTTATCTGACCCAACCCATCTGGTAACGACGGGGTGGCGACGGGCAAACGGAGAGGGCGATCCCTGATCGCCCTCTCTGTCTGCCCCATTCATCGAATGCCAGACAGCAAAAAGCCACTCCAAGGAGTGGCTTTTTTCAACCGGATGGTCCGCGATTAGACGCGAACGAAGTCCAGGTGAACCAGCTTCGGCTTAACCGGGTGACGCTGGATAGCCTTCACTTTTACGTTGACTTCTTCACCGTTGATGACCAGGGTCAGCACGGACTCGTAGAACTCCGGCTTGGCTTGGGCGATGATGAATTTGCTGTGGTCAACAGTGATGGATTGAGCTTCTTTGCCGGCACCGTAGATGATGGCAGGAACTTGGTCAGCGTGACGCAGGCGGCGGCTCGCACCTTTCCCCAGGTCAGAACGGACTTCAGCTTGGAATACGAAAGACATAGTAGTTATCTCATATGGATGAATTTATGGTGCTGACTGCGACCGGTCAGCACCTCGCAAAACGAGCGCGGATAGTAGCATGGCTGGCCGGGCAGAGACAAGCGGGTTACAGGCTGCCGTCGAGCCGATTGAACAACTCATGCCGCTCCCCCGGACTGAGCGCCTGATACCGGGCCAGCAGCCGGGGAGGCGGGCAGAGCAGGGCATCCCCCGTCTTGACCTGGGACCTGGGGCCCAGCCGTTGACGATTGGCTTCATACAAGGCCAATACATGGCTGTAGGTATCCCCTCCCTGCCCCTGGGCCAGGGTGGCGGCGATGCGCCACAAGGTCTCGCCGGGGGCCACCCTGTGGCAGATCCCCTCCCGGGGCGCCCCGCTCCCCTCCCCTGCACCGAGTGCCACGGGCGGCTCGGCGACCGGGGCTGCCGGGGGCAGCCTCCTGGCTGGGAGCCAGCCATGGACGCCGGCAACCGGCGACAGCAGCCCATATTGATGGGGCAGGCTGAACTCGGGCAACACGGCCACCGGCTGGCTGGGACCAACTTGCGCTTCAGCGTCGGCCTTGGGCGCCAATTGCACGCTGGCGACCCCATAGGCCATCTCGTCGATGCGCTCCAGCCTGGCCAGATAGGCGCGGGAGAGCCTGGCCTCCCCCTCGAACAGATCGAAGGGGGGGACCAGGCGCGCCGGAAACAGGATCTGCCAGTGCCCCTTATGCTGGCGACGGGCCAGGGGGGGATACTGGTTGCCGTGCCAGGCCGCGAAGATGGCGGGCGGCTCGCGGCGCAGCGGATAGTATTCCGGGTTCAGACTGACCCAGGTCTGCTCGGCAATGGGCTGATACCCACTGATGTTGACCAGAGCCATCCCCAACCAGAATCCCAGCATGTCTGCTCCTTCTTATCGCAACGGATCAGGTGATACCCGAGCCCGCCGGGGCTCGACTGTGTCAGGTTAGCACTGGGCGATGGCGCTCTGCACCCGTTTATCCGAGATGGGATACGGCGTCCCCAGCTGCTGGGCGAAGAAGGAGACCCGCAGCTCCTCGATCATCCAGCGGATATTGGCCACCTCGGGGGGGATCGGCTGGGATTTGGGGAGCTTGGCCAGCAGCGCCTTGTACTCAGACTCCACGCTTTGCACCTTGAGCATGTAGGCCCTGTCCCGGTTGGGATCGATGGCCAGCTTCTCCAGGCGCCGCTCGATGGCGCGCAGGTAGCGCAGCAAATCAGGCAGCCGCTGCCAGCCGGTTTCGGTCACGAACCCCTTGTGAATGAGGTTGCCCAGCTGCAACTGGATGTCCGACATGGCAAAGGCGGTGTCGAGCTGCATCTTGCCCTTGAGCCGCTTTTTAATCTCATGGGAGAGGGTCAGCACGGCTTCCACTTGGCTGGCCACCTCCACCACGGCGTCATTGAGCTCGGCACGGACAAACTCCTTGAGCGACTCGAAACCGGCCTCGTCCCAGGCCAGGCCGCCGTGCTGCTCCATAAGCTTGTCGCAGCCACAGGCGATGCAGTCATCGATAAGCTCGGCCACCTTGCCGAAGGGGTTGAAGTAGAGCCCGAGCTTGGCCTTGTTCGGTAGCTTCTCCTGCAGGTACTTGATGGGGGACGGCACGTTGAGCAGCACCAGCCGGCGCTGGCCCGCCCACATCAGCTGCTGCTGGGCCACCGGGCTCTCCACCAGCTGGATGGCGACCGAGTCCTTCTGATCCACCAGGGTCGGATAGGCCTTCACCTCGAAGCCGCTGCGCTTCTGGCTGTACTCCTGGGGCAGCTCGCCAAAGCTCCACAGGGTGAGGCCGGACTGTTCTATGTCGTCGTCCGCCACCTGGGAGAGGGTCTCCTGCACCTTGCCGCGCAGGGATTCCTTCAGTGCCTCCAGATCCTTGCCTTCCGCGATGGGCTTGTGCTTGTCATCCACCACCCGGAAGGTGAGTTTCAGGTGATCGGGCACCGATGCCCAGTCCCAGGCTTCCCGGGGCACTGTGACCCCGGTCATGCGACGCAGCTGACGCTCCATCTCGTCCAGCAGCGGCCCCTGCTCGGGATTGAGGGTGGCGAGCAGCGCATCGGCGTAGTTCGGGGCCGGCACGAAGTTCTTGCGCATGGGCTTTGGCATCGACTTGATGAGGGCCACCAGCAGTTCATGGCGCAGCCCGGGGATCAGCCATTCGAACCCCTTCACCTCCACCTGGTTGAGCAGCGGCAGCGGAATATGCAGGGTGACGCCATCGGCGGCCTCCCCCGGCTCGAACTGGTAGGTCAATTTCAGCTTGAGGCGCCCCTGCTGCCAGAAGTTGGGGTAGTCGAGATCGCTGATGTGGGCCGCGTCCCCCTTCATCAGCATCTCTTTCTCGAAGTTGAGCAGCTCGGGATCCTGCTTTTGCGCCTCCTTCCACCACTTGTCGAAATGGCGAGCGGAGATCACCTCCTCCGGCAGGCGGGCGTCGTAGAAGCGGAACAGATCCTCGTCATCCACCAGGATGTCGCGACGGCGCGACTTGTGCTCCAGCGCCTCCACCTCGGCCAGCAGCTTGCGGTTCTCGCCAAAGAAGCGGTGGCGGGTCTCGAAGTCCCCTTCCACCAGGGCGCGGCGAATGAAGAGCTCGCGGCACTGGGCCGGATCGATGCGGCTGAAGTTGATGGTGCGCTCATTGACCAGAGTCAGGCCGTAGAGGGTTACCTTCTCCTTGGCCATGACGGCGCCGTTTTTCTTCGACCAGTGGGGGTCGCTGTGGTGCAGCTTGATGAGGTGCGCCGCCAGGGGCTCTACCCATTCCGGCTCGATCTTGGCGTTGATGCGGGCGTAGAGGCGGGAAGTCTCCACCAATTCTGCGGCCATCACCCACTTGGGCGGCTTCTTGAACAGGCCCGAGGCCGGGAACAGGTGGAAGCGGCCGTTGCGGGCGCCGAGAAACTCCGGCTTTTCCAGATCCTTGTTGCCGATATGACTCAAGAGGCCGGTCAGCAGGGCGCAGTGCACCGTCTTGAAATCGGCAGGCTCATGGTTGGCTTTGAAGCCCAGCTCTTTCACCGTCTGGCGCAGCTGGAAGTGAATGTCCTGCCATTCGCGCACCCGCAAATAGGAGAGAAACTCCTTCTGGCACATGCGACGGAAGGGGTTGCTGCCGAGGAGATCCTGCTGCTCTTTGAGGTAATTCCACAGATTGACGAAGGCGAAGAAATCGGAATCTTTGTCCTCGAAGCGTCTGTGCTGCTCGTCGGCGGCCTGCTTCTTCTCCATAGGCCGCTCGCGGGGATCCTGGATGCTGAGGCCGGCAGTGATCACCATCACCTCGCTCAGACAGCCGGTTTGTGCCGCCGTGATCACCATCTTGGCGAGCCGCGGATCGAGCGGAATACGCGACAGCTGGCGACCGGTTTCGGTCAGCTGCAACTTGGGTTCCTGCTCCCGGGGGCCGGGCAGCTCCTTGACCGCCTCCAATTCTTTCAAGAGAGTCAAACCATCCTTGATATGGCGCGACTCTGGCGGCTCGACGAAGGGGAAGGCCTCCATGTTGCCAAGGCCGAGCGCCAGCATCTGCAAGATGACGGAGGCCAGATTGGTGCGCAGGATCTCGGGATCGGTGAAGGCCGGACGGTTGTTGAAATCCTCTTCCGAGTAGAGGCGGATACAGATACCGTCCGCCACCCGGCCGCAACGCCCCTTGCGCTGGTTGGCACTGGCCTGGGAGACGGGCTCTATGGGCAGGCGCTGCACCTTGGTGCGCCAGGAGTAACGGCTGATGCGGGCGGTGCCCGGATCGATCACATAGCGGATGCCCGGCACCGTCAGCGAGGTTTCCGCCACGTTGGTGGCGAGCACTATGCGCCGTCCTGCATGTTGCTGGAACACCTTGTTCTGTTCGGCGTTGGAGAGGCGGGCGTAGAGTGGCAGCACCTCGGTATCGCGCAGGTTGAGCTTGCGCAGGGCATCGGCGGTGTCACGAATCTCCCGCTCGCCGTTCATGAAGATGAGGATGTCCCCCAGCCCCTCCCGGGCCAGCTCTTCCACCGCATCGAAGATGCCCTGCAGCTCGTCGCGCTCCTCCAGCCCCTCACTCTTGTCGCCGCTTTTTTTATCAGCAAACAGCGGGCGATAGCGCACCTCCACCGGGTAGGTGCGGCCTGAGACTTCTATGATGGGCGCCTGGTTGAAATGGCGGGAGAAGCGCTGGGGGTCGATGGTGGCCGAGGTGATGATCACCTTGAGATCCGGGCGCCGTGGCAGCAGCTGCTTGAGATAGCCCAGGATGAAGTCGATGTTGAGGCTGCGTTCGTGGGCCTCATCGATGATGATGGTGTCGTACTGGGTCAGCATGCGGTCGTGCTGGATCTCCGCCAGCAGGATACCGTCTGTCATCAGCTTGATGTGGGTCTGCTCGCTCACCTGATCGGTAAAGCGCACCTTGTAGCCCACGTACTGGCCGAGCTCTGACTCCATCTCTTCCGCGATGCGGGCCGCTACCGTGCGGGCCGCCAGGCGCCGCGGCTGGGTGTGGCCTATATAGCCCTTGACCCCGCGCCCGAGCGAGAGACAAATCTTGGGGATCTGAGTGGTCTTGCCCGAGCCGGTTTCCCCGGCGATGATCACCACCTGGTGTTCGCTGATGGCTTTAGCGATCTCGGCCTGCTTCTGGCTGACCGGCAGGTTGTCCGGGTAGGTGACCCTGGGCACGCCCGCCAGACGGGATTGATAGCGCGATTCGGCCACCGCCAGATCGGCGGCTATGGTCTCCAGCATGGCGGTCTGTTTGCCCTCAGGCAATTTCTTGACCCCGTGCAGACGACTGGAAAGGCGACGGGCATCGAGATTCATGCAGGCAGAGAGACGGCGGCGCAGCGCCTCGATAGAGAGAGACAAGGTAGGAATTCCTTAAATAGGTGCCCAGAGGGGCCATATCGATAAGCTGGGAGCGATCCTAAAGAGCGAGCGGGGGCGGTGCAAGTATTAACGCTGTCACCAAAAAACGGGAGAAAGGCAGGGGGCCCCCTGCCATTTCGGGAAACTCAGGCGTGAGCCTGGGGAATGAAGCAGGTATCGAGCTGGTTATGGATGGCCTTCATCACGTCGTGGCGACTGATGACCCCCACCAGACGCCCCGCCTCCAGCACGGGATACATCTTGGGCTTTTGTCCGAGCATCATCTCGGCCAGCTCCAGAATGCTGGTCTGCGGGCTCACCGTCAGCACGTCCTGGCGCATCACGTCCTTGACCTGGGCCACCTGTTCGCAGTGATAGGCCTCCTTGAGCATGACGGCGATGCAGTCCTGCTCCGACACCCAGCCGATGAGGCGACCGTTGGCGTCGATGACGGGCCCGCCCAGTTGATTGCTGTTGACGAACTTGGCCACGGCAGACTGCACCATCATCTCCGCCTTGAAGGTGATGGGCCTCACCTGCATATAGTCCTTGGCAATTAATGCTTTCATCTTGAACCCCCTAAGGAACCTGGTTCAGCCGCCTTATGCTGGCGTCCTCGTTTCAAGCATAGCTCGCCCGCCTCAGGAGATGGATTGCAGCAAGAGCAGCAATTCGCTCTGGCTGTGGCAATCGGTCTTCTTGAACACCCCCTTGAGGGTGGAGCGCACGGTTTCCACCTTGACGCCGCGCAACTCGGCGATGTCATTGCTGCTGTACCCCTTGCTCATCAGCATCAGCAGCTCCTTCTCGCCAATGGTGAGGGGATAGAGGCTGGCCAGGGCTTCAATATCGGGATTGAAGGCGTGCTCGGGGTCGCGCAGCACCAGCTCCACGAAACGTTCGTATCGCGTCAGCCCGCTCATCAGGGTGCACTGGATCAACAAGGGCCTGAGATTGGCCTGACGGGGTACACAAAGATAGGCACTGGCTCCCGGCAGCAGATAGGCGAAACCGGCGAGCATCTCTTTAAATTGACGCTGCTGATCCTTGCTCTGCAAGGAAAACAATCCGGCCAGGGTACGCAATTCCACATTCTCATCCGTGATGCGGTTAAACGCCGTATTGGAATAATGGATATAACCCTTGTCATCTATGATGGCGCTGGGCTTATTGTGATTGCGCACCAATTGCTGCAGCTGATAATTCTGGGTCTCCAGGGCCAGCAGATTCCAATAATGCTGACTCCAGGCGGCGAAACCGGCATACATGTCCGCCACCAGGTGCCGCTCTTGCACGGTGAAGTCGCTCTGGGCACCACTGCGATAGCCGCACAGGGAGCTCAGGCCATGGTCCTTGACCCGGCACACGCCCCCCAGGGCGAACTGGGCACCGAAACTGGCGAGCAGCCCGGCGTTGTCGGAGATCTCATAGGCGCTGACCACCCCCTGGCAACCCTTGTCCAGGTAGTGATTGAACCAGACATCCTGACGATGATGTTGCAGATAAAAATGCTGCTGCGCCTCGCTCAAGCCGCTGGCAAACAGCTTGATCCCGTCGCTCTTGTCATCATCACGCAATAAAAGCAGGGTTGAACTGCCACCGAGATCATAACGAAATTTGTCTACGACCAGCTTAATGTCAGAATCATTAATACCACACTCATATAATTGACTTATATATGGCGATACCCTCTCGCTTACTAATGTTTTCACACCCGAACTCCTAATTCTTATTTTTATTGAGCAGGCATCTTACTCTGCATTGACTAAAGCGAAAAGTAGTCAAATGAACAATTACCCTCCCCGTTGCGTCAATATATTTACCGTCCCGCTTGTATCAGAAATCCCTTATTTAATGCCTCGCCATCATGGGGCGGCAACCCCTCTTCCTCCCCTTTCACGTTATTGCTTCCCAATGGCGTCCCAGCCACTTCCGCCTCTGGCGGGCTCGCCTCGCGCCAGGACGCGCGCCACTGATGCCGGCCAGCAGGGGGCAAGGGGTGAGCCGCAGATAAAATAGACAAGGGTAAAATAGTGGCTTTCAGTGAGGTTAGTGCTGGCTGAACCGCGAAAATCGGTGTCGATGACAAGATTTGTCGGGCGCGGCCCCGATTTTTGCCCAGTAAAACTGCAAAAACGCAAAAGGCGTCATTCAAAACCCATCTATAAACAGATCACAAACCAATCTCAAGGCGTTGATTTTAAAGGGTTTAAATTAATTAGCACTCGAATGACCTACTTGACAAAGCCAGTCAGCTCGCATTTCACTCACCAGCTTTGAAAAATGTCACGTTGACGCGCCATCATCAGAGAACGCGCCATTTAATACAAAAATGCCATTGTTTTAATCTCCTCGTATGGTATCTTGTATCCATCAGCCGTCAGCCAGGGAGAAAAAGTATGACTGAGTTCTTAGTTACAGCCGTCTTCACCGTGTTTTTCACTCTGGTCGCAGTTTCTCTGCCTTCACTGTCCCAGTTTTGAGCCATGAGGGGCGCGTGTCGCCCCACTGACTGACCAGACAACGACTGTTTTATCGACACCAACTGCGACTTTCTCGCCGTTGGTGTTTTTGTTTGTGGTTTCTCCCCCATTTACCCACTCTTTCTCTCTCTTTTGCGGGGCCGCCCCCATCAAGCGCCCCATCACACCGGGCTCGCAGCCTCCCCCAGAACCAAAATAGGTCCTCCTCGGGAGCCCTCATCTGTACCGCCCCCTCATTCAGCTTCGATGAAGCCATGCTGGCCCGGGGCGTCGACCTGCTGGAGCGGGTTATCCAGCACGGACTGGCCCTGCCCTCATCACAACGGTGCCCGAATCTGATCCCGTGGGCGGACCGGCCCGCGTCAGGCCCAAAAAAAGCAGGCAGCCCGAAGGCTGCCTGCTTGCTCAGTGGCGGTCACGCCGGGCGCGGTCGACTTACCCCAGTACTATCTCGGCCAGGTGGCGGAAGTGGCGGATCTCATGGGTCGGCGCGCACTCCCCCTCCTGGCCATGGGGGTTATACCAGCAGGTCGCCAGCCCCACGGCGGCCGCACCGGCAATATCCGTCTTGGGGTTGTCCCCCACCATCAGCACCCGGGCAGGATCCGGGCGCCCCATCAGGGCCAGGCTCTGCTCGAAGATGGCGGCGGATGGCTTGGTGACCCTGACCTCGTCCGAGATGATCAGCGGCTCGAACCAGTCATGCCAGCCCAGCTTGGTCAGACGGCCGCGCTGAGGCAGGCTGAAGCCATTGGTGATGATCCCCATGCTCACCCTCTCCTTCAGGCTCAGCAGGGTCTCGACCACCCCCTCCAGGGGCTGGCTCAGGGCGATGATCCGGGTGAGAAAGGTGTCATTCATGGCCAGGGGGTTGACCCCGGCGGGGGCGAAGGGTGAGAAACGGGTCTGTTGCAGCTGCTCGGCATCGATCTCGCCACTGTTGTACTGCCCCCAGAGCCTGTGATTGAGGGCCTGATACGCCTGCATCCGCTCCTCACTGGCCACTATGCCGTGCAGTTGCAGGGTCTGCTCCAGGGCGCGGCCCACCGGGAAATCAACCAGGGTCTCATCGAGGTCAAACAGGACCCAGTCATAGCGTGGCGTCTTCATATCACTCCTTTACTGCATGGAAAACCCGAGGCGGCCCCGCCCGTGTCGCAGGCGGGGCGCCATTATCGGTCAGGGGGGCGACGGGATCCAGTCAGGCATCCAGCTCGCCGACCTGCCAACGGGCCAGCAGACGCAGGGTGAAACGTACCCCGAAGCCAGTCACCTCGCTGCCCACCACCCCATTGCCCCCCTTGTTGCGATAGCCGGACAAGTCCAGATGCAACCAGGGAATAGTGGCGGGCACGAAGCGACCGAGGAAGCGGGTCGCGTCTATGTGATCCGGCGAGGCCCCGGGGGCACACTGCAGCAGATCCGCCCACTCGCTCGTCAGGTTGTCGTCATAGTCCTCGTCATGGGGGAAGGGCCAGACCCGCTCCCCGCTCTCCTGCCCCAGGGCGATGAGGGGGAGCAGCCAGGCGGGCTGATTGGTGAAGGCGCCGCTGTAACCGCTGCCAAGCGCCCGCTTGCAGGCCCCGGTCAGGGTGGCGTAATCGATGATAAGGGATGGCTGGTCCCGGGCTGCCAGAGCCAGGGCATCCGCCAGCACCATGCGTCCCTCGGCGTCCGTGTCCACCACCTCTATGGTGGTGCCATTGCAGGCGGTGACCACCTCCCCGGGGCGATAGGCCCTGGGGCCTATGTGGTTCTCGGCGATGGCGAGCCAGCAGTGAACCCGGACAGGCAGGCGGGCACGGCTGATGGCAAGCAGGGTGCCCAGGGCCACCGCACTGCCTCCCATGTCCAGGTGCATGCCATACATGGATCCTCCCACCTTGAGGTTGTAGCCACCCGAGTCATGGCAGATCCCCTTGCCCACCAGAGCCAGGGTGCGCTCGGCGCCGGCGGGTTCATAGCTCAGCTTGACGATGGCGCCCTGGCCATCCTCGGATCCCCGGCTCACCGCGAGAAACGCCCCGGCCCCCAGCGCCTGCAATGCGGCCTCATCATACTCCTGACACTGCCACCCCTCTTGTCGGGCCAGCGCACGCACCCGCTGGTGATAACCAGGGGCATCGAGCACGGAGGCGGGCAAGACCCCGAGATGACGAGCCAGGGCATTGCCCTCGGCCTCGGCGCACAGGCGCGTCACATCCAGGGGAAAGGCGGGCGAGCTGAGGATCCGCTCATAGGCGCACACCGCTTTGGCCTCGCGTTTTTGGCTCGGCAGGCTGACATTGGCGGCCAGCAGGCTGGCCAGCAGCGCCTCGCCGAGGCGGGCCGTCTCGTCGCCGTCGAACCCTTCCAGATGCAGGGCCAGCTCGCGGCTCTGGTATGACGCCAGGGGGGCAATCCACTGCCGGATCCGGCGATAGCGCCCATGGCCTTCGCCCAGGGCCTCGCTGAAGACCAGCAGCAGCAGTCCCTGCTCATCGGGCGATCCGATGATCGGGCACAGACAAGGCCCCTCCTCTCCCAAAGCTGACTGCAGGGCCGCCGGGGCCAGCTCGGGTCGCGCGAGCAGGGTTGCCTTTAGATTCTGATGGCAGATCAACAACTTGAGGGGGGCATTCAGCCCCATGAACTGATCAAGCTCCCGGGGATCATTCTCTATCCTGGGGGCCTGGTAGCAAAAATCGAGCATGATGGGGCAGCCTCATCCATGAATACACAGCGAAGAAAACAGGAAGGCGAGATGATACTACCGAGGGAAAGGGATCGCCATGACGCCCTGCCATAGGGGTTGGCTTTGATGCGCCCGACCATGGGGCAAGTTGCCGCAGATCCTGGGCAATGGGGTCGACATCGGGGGCCATGTTCAGAGAGAGAAAACAGGATAACGAGAAGAAATAACGAGAGGAAAAGAAAAGTGGTTGCGGGGGCTGGATTTGAACCAACGACCTTCGGGTTATGAGCCCGACGAGCTACCGAGCTGCTCCACCCCGCGTCCGAATTGTCCCCAATATGGCAGAGCAGTTGCCATCCCGGGTGCGCCTTCCTGTTCACGGTTGAACAGCAAGACTGAATGTGGTTGCGGGGGCTGGATTTGAACCAACGACCTTCGGGTTATGAGCCCGACGAGCTACCGAGCTGCTCCACCCCGCGTCCGAATTGTGCCAACGAGACAGAGCAGTTGTCTGGTTGGGTACTGCCAGCATCAAGTTGCCATCGCCTTGCGATAATCATCTTGAATATCAGATGGTTGCGGGGGCCGGATTTGAACCGACGACCTTCGGGTTATGAGCCCGACGAGCTACCGGGCTGCTCCACCCCGCGTCTGAGGTCGCCAATAATAGGCGCCAGCGCAAATATTGCAAGCAAAAATCTTGATAAAGTTGAGTTTGTAGATTAATGCGGCGCTATCCGTCCCTTTTACCAGCAGGGCGATGGATTTTTATGCGATGAAACAATCCCTTGCCTTCTCTGCCCTGTCCATCCGGATGCAAGAAGGGCCCCACAGGGCCTAATGCCAGTCAGTTAAGGCTGACTGGCATTGATTTTATTGGCTTTTTTCACACTGTACTTCTGTGGTCTTGGCTTCACGCAGCGAGGGTAACTTCGCTCTCTTCGTGCCGGCAGCACAAACTG